>NZ_BOOG01000010.1 GCF_016863115.1 Sphaerimonospora thailandensis | reverse complement strand
GGGTTCTGGGCTGGTCTGTGCCGGTGGTCGGCCGGGGCGCTTGCTCGTTCCCGCCCGTTCCCGTGTCCACCAGGCCCCACCGATCGCCAGGCCCCAGCCACCATCGGGGCCCGCTGTCGGCGTGGCGAAGTCTTGGTGGGTTAGTTGATGCGTCTTGTCACTACTTGATCAATTCGCCTTCGCCGCCGCCGTTCTATCCCCTGACAGCAGCGCTCAGGAGGGGTTCGATACGGAAGGGGATCTGGGTGGAGAGCGCGATCGTCGTGTCGGTTCGCTGGATAGCCGGGGATGCGAGAATCCGCGCGATGATCTCCTGTAGGTGAGGCGTGCTGTGTGCGACAACCCGGCAGAGCAGGTCGGCCTGGCCGCTGGTGCCGTATACCTCCAGGATCTCAGGGATCTCGGCCAGGGTGTGTACGGCCTCGGTGAGCTTGCCCTGAGCGATCTGAAGGGAAGCGAAGGCGAGGATTGGGTAACCGATCTCCTCGGGCACGACGGTGGGTCCGAAGTCGCTGATCACTCCGCGCCCGGTGAGCTTCTCCAGCCTTGCCTGGACTGTGCCTCGGGCGACGCCGAGCAGTCGGGCGAGTTCGGTGAGTCCGATTCTGGGGTTGGCGCGCATGGCGACAAGCAGGCGGCTGTCGAGCGAATCCAGCATGGGTTCGAGAGTACGCTTCTCTGATCGAATCGACCAGTGAAGATCCCAAAGATCACCTGATATTGAGCATCTCGCCCACTTTGATTGGTCACTCTTGCCAGCCAAACCGCATCTTGCTGTCATATAGAAGTATGTTCGAGGAAGCACAGTACTTCGCTCCGGTAGAGACGCGTGACGACGGATCCGTTGTCGTCGAACTGGCCAAGAGCCATCCGGGGTTCGCGGACGCCGTCTATCGCGAGCGTCGTAACGCGATCGCCGCGCTGGCGCTCAACCACACGCGGGGGGAGCCCATTCCGCATGTCGACTACACCGCCGAGGAGCACCACGTCTGGGCGCTCGTCACCAGCGAGCTGGCGGTGAAGCACCGTACGTACGCGGTGCGGGAGTTCCTCGACGCGGCTGAACGACTGGGTCTGCCCAGGGATCGCGTACCGCAGCTCCAGGAGGTCGGCGAACTGCTTGCGCCGATCACCGGATTCCGTTACCTGCCGGCGGCGGGGCTGGTCCCGCTGCGGGATTTCTACGGTGTGCTGGCGGATGGCCTGTTCCACTCCACCCAGTACATCCGGCACCACTCGGTGCCCTTTTACACCCCGGAACCGGACATCATCCATGAGGTGATCGGGCACGCGAACACGCTCGCGTCATCCCGTTTCGCCGAGCTGTACCGGTTGGCGGGTCGGGCGGCACGTCGAGTGGAGACGGATGAGGCGTTGGAGTTCGTCTCCAAGGTGTTCTGGTTCACCCTGGAGTTCGGCGTCATGTGGGAGGGGGCCGAGCTCAAGGCGTACGGCGCGGGCATCCTCAGCTCCTATGGCGAGATTGAGGAGTTTCGCGGGATGGACATCCGTCCGCTCGATCTTTCCGCGATGGGCACCACGCAGTACGACATCACAAAATATCAGGAGGTGCTGTTCGCGGCGGCCTCGCTCGACCATCTCGAGGATGTCGTCGGCGCGTTCTGGGACACCTGCGATGACGACGCCATCGCCCGGCTTGTCGCGGCCGTTTGATCGCCTCGGCCCTTTCGAAGCACGCTCTGTCATCGATCATTGGTGATCCTGGGGCGGCGCCGGGAGGTCGCCCCAGGATCACCTGAGCCGGGTAAGGTCAGCGGGCGCTGGGGCCGACGATGAGCAGCGCGTCTCCGACGGCTCGCTCGGCGCCGTCGGACGGGTGGTTGACGACCTTCTTGCCGATCACCATCGCGGTTGAGCCGCCGCCATCGAGATTGATCGCGTCACGCGCGCCCAGCCACTTCATGAGCGCGGCCGCCTCGAAGAAGGATGCGCCGACCGTCTTGCCGGGAGCGCGTCCGTCGACGACCGCGATGATCAGCTTGCCGCGGCTCGTGACTCCGGCGAGCGTGCGCGGGTGACGCCGCACGATCATGTTGACGTTCGCCATGCCGTCGCGAGAGGCGGTGATCGAGATGTGGCCGCCGCGGACGAGGCCGATCGCTCCACCGATGATGTTGGTCTGCGGGGTCAGCGGGATGGTCCTCCTGGTCCTCAGGTCCGTGACCGTCGTCGTGACCCGGATGGTCGAGCCTTCCGTGGCGTATTCCCACAGCCAGTCCGCCGCGGCGCCGACGCCGTGCAGCACCCGGGTACCCGGGGCGACCTTGCCCCCCGCCGAGCGGACCGCCACAACCTGGCCCGATGCGTCCAGCACGGCCTCGGCGCCGTCGTCCTTTGGTGTCGCCCGGCCGAGTTCCTCGGTGTACATGACGAGCTCGTCCGGTTTGGGTACGCGGTTCACGCCGGTCACCTGTACGGCGGATCCGCTGCTCGGCCGTGCGACCACCATGGAGGACAGTTCGGTGATGCGTGCCGTACGCCCCTGGAGCACCAGCCCGACGCGGCCGGGTACCGCCTCGCTGAGTAGTTTGCCGTCCACGACCGAGATCCCGGTGGGATCCCCGCGGAATGCCGGCAGGGTGTGGATGTCGAAGAACCCGCCGTTGACCGCGGCGATGGCCTTGGCCGAAGTGGCCATTTCCGAGACCTTCTCCCGCTTGGCGGTGCTCTTGCCGAGCGAGGACTGGAACGACCCCCGGAACGTCCGAGGGTCGACGGTGATGACCCGGATGCTCCACGGGCCGGTGGTGGCGAACCCGTCGTCACCCTGCCAGTCGACCTTGGCGGATATGCCGGCTTCCTTGAGCTGTTTGACGACCTTGGCCGCCTCGGCCTTCTCGTCCAGCGGCCAGTTGCCTACGCGTACCATCCAGTAGTCGGCCGCCGGGAAGTCGGCCACGGCGGGCCGGGTGAACTTCACGATTGTGGGTTCCAGTCCTGCCGCCTGGACCGCCTCCGCCTGAGCCTGGGCGGTGGTCTCGGACATGAAGTCCTTGCCCGCGACCACCACGCTCACGGTGTAGCCGTCCTCCGACTTGCCGTGTTTCAGCACGAAATAGCTGATGCCGGGGGCGAGGCTCTTGGCCGCCGACTTCGGGATCCCCGGTACGCCGAGGGGGAACTCCGTCGTCGGAAGGCCGGCGACGGAATCGGCGAGTGCCGGAGCCGAGAAGGTGGTCATCGTCACGGCCAAGGCGGTGGCTGCCATGGCCAGGCGGCGTCTCATGCGTTCCCTCTCTCCGCGTGATGATCCTTGGTTGGACCATCGTGGCGAGAACAGCGCGCAAGATGCGGTAAAACCCCGAAAAAGCAACAGAATTGACCCCGAGTTCCCGGAAAAGCCTCATAAAACGAATGATCGGCGTAAATAGTCGATTTTCGGGACGAATGGTACGTCTAGGGCGTTTGGGTGTCGATCTCCCGGGCCTGCCGTACGAAGTCCTGGGCGGATCGGGCCTCGACGTGGATCAGGGTGCCGTTGCGGCGGCGGGACATGCCCCAGTAGCGCATCGTGGCCTGGCCCCACCAGATCGTCCACTTGGGGAAACGGGCGGACAGGGCGCGCACGACGATCGCCGGGCTGACTTGAGGTTCGACTCTGCGCTGCACTCTTCGAGCAAACACGATTCGCCCCGTGAGTACGAGCCTACGCAGAGTGGCCGGTGTCATAGCTTTTATACCCGGGGATGCAGATCTGACTTCCGGTGTTCCATCTACGCGCCGCTCATCGTCGCGGCGCGTCACCTACGCTGTCGAGTTGCCGGAGCTCAACGACTGCGCCTCATGAAGTGCTGAGCTGCGTCGGCCAGGTGCGACATGCCCAGTAGCCGTACGTAGAAGTCGTGTGATCGCTCCAGGTCGGAGATGGTGATGCCGACGTGGTGGATGAGGGCCAAGGCGCTGCCTCGCTTCTCAAGAGCTATGGCGAAACATGCCTGACCTAACGCTTGCTCATCCAGCTCCGCCTCGTGCATGCTGGGGCGACGGATCGAGGCGTCCGTACGGGTGGCCGACCACGTCGCCGTGATCGACATGGGCAGGGTCGTCCTGCCGGCCCGGGCCGGCGGCGTCGACGACCTCCACGTGATCCGCGACGCGTACTTCGGCAGGGCTGGTCAGTGAACCACGTGGTTGTCAGATCGATCGATTTGTCTCTTGGGAGGGGCTGCTGTGACTGATCCGTTGGTGCGGCTGGACGACAGGGTCGTGTTCATCACCGGTGCGGCGGGAGGTCAGGGCGCCGAGCATGCCCGGCTGTGCTCGCGCCTGGGCGCGCGGGTGGTGCTCGCCGATCTTCAACAGGAAGCCGTGGCCGCCGCGGCCGGCGGGCTTTCTGGAGAGAGCCTCGCCGTCGCCCTGGACGTCAGCAGCGAGGAAGCCTGGGATGAGGCGCTGGCACGCACCCGTGAGGCCTTCGGCCGGGTGGACGTGCTGGTGAACAACGCCGGGCTGTACCGGCTGGGCGCCCTGGAGGGACTGCCGCGCGGTGAGATCGAAGCAGCTCTGGCCGTGAACCTGGTCGGTCCGCTGCTCGGCATGCAGCGCGTCGTGCCGCTCATGCGAGACCGCGGCGGCTCGATCATCAACGTCGCCTCCACGGCGGCCCTGAGCGGGTACGCGGCGGCCATCGCGTACGGAGCGTCCAAGTGGGCGCTGCGCGGCGCCACCCGTTCGGCCGCCAAGGAGCTGGGTGTTCACGGGATCCGGGTCAACTGCGTGTGTCCCGGGGCGATCGACACGCAGATGATCTCCGAGGAGACCCGGGCGGGACGCGGCTCGGTGGCGGGCCAGCCGATCCCCCGGGCCGGCCGGCCGGACGAGGTGTCCGCCCTCATCGCCTTCCTGGCCAGCGACGCCAGCAGCTACTGCACCGGGCAGGACTTCGTCATCGACGGCGGCCAGAGCATCTGAAGCGATCAAGAGCAGCTGAGCGGTCAGGGGTTCTCGCGGCGGAACGTCTCCAGGGCCAGCAGGGCGACGTGCAGGGAAAGACACGACTCCACGTCGTCCAGGTCGGTTTCGAGGACACGTTCCAGCCGCCGCAGCCGATCGTAGAAGGCGGGCCGGGACAGGTGCGCCTTCTGGGCGGCGACCGCCTTGTTGCGTCCCGCGTCGAGGTAGATCCGCAGGATCCTGGTCAGGTCGCCGTGCCGCTGGGCGTCGTGCGCCAGAAGCGTGCTCAACTCGCGCTCGGCGAACGTCTGCAGCCGGGCGTCGTCGCGCAGCAGATGCAGCAGGCCGCGCAGCCGCAGGTCCGGCAGGCGGTAGAACGCCCGGCCGTCGGGCTGGCGCACCGCCACCTCCGCGACCTGCTCGGCCTCCAGGAAGCTGCGCCGTACGTCCTTGACCGACTCGACCACGGACCCGGCGGCCAGCACGAACGGAGAGGTGAAGGCGGCGCGTAGGCGCTCGGCCAGCGCACCGAGCGTCGCCTCGGCCGCCGTGCGCGGCGGGAGGGGCAGCAGCACGCCGACCCGGCTCTGGTCGAGCGCGCCGACCAGCGCGGGGAACCTGACTTCCCGGCAGGCGGCGGCCGTCGCCTCGGCCAACTCGCCGAGCCGGGCCTGCTCGCCGAGCGCGGTGCCGGGTGGCGCGGTGAGCCGGACCACGGCGCTGATCAGCCGGCGGCCGGTGAGCGGCACGCCGACCGCGCGGGCCCGGGCTGCCGCCTCGTCGGGATCGGAGAAGGCGTGGGTCAGAATGCCCGCGATTATCGTGCCGTGTGCCTGCCGCTCAAGGGACTCCTGGTGCCGCTCGATCAGCCGGCCGAGGGCGAGCGTCGTCGCCGCGCGCTCGGTCAGCACGATGTCGTGAGGGGTGGGCGGGGCGTCACAGAACATGATCAGTCGTCCCCAGTCCTGCCCACGGGCGCCGACCATCGTGACCAGCCAGCCGGCCGTGGCGTCGTAGGCCGTCCGCTCCGTGGGCGAGACCGAGCGGGACCGCGTCTCCCAGTTGGCCAGGATGACGCCGGTGTCGGCTCCGGCGGCATCGCACGCGAGGACCTGGTGGGCCAGGTTCTCCAGCAGGACCGGGCGGCCGGAGAAGCGGGCCACCTGGCCGAGGACCTCGGCCGGGGCGGCGCCCTCGACGGACAGCTCGGTGAACACCTCGTGGAGTTGTTCGGAGGCCCGCAGCTCCTGCAGTTGGATGTCGATGATCCGCGCGTGGACCGACTCGGTGATCTGGACGAACGGCGTCTCCCGCGCCAGGGTGATCAGGGGAAGCCCGTGCTCCTCGGCGGCCTTGACGACGGCAGGGGGCAGCTCGCGTACGAACCTGCGGCCCAGCTCGACGATCAGGCCCGAGGCGCCGACGGCGGCCAGGTCGGAGACGTATGCGGCGAGCTTTCCCGGCTCGCCCGGCAGGGCGACGCCCGTGGTCAGCACGAGCTCGCCACCGCGCAGCAGATGCGCGATGTCGGCGATCTCACCCACGTGGACCCAGCGAACCCGGGTGTCCAGCCGGTCGGCGCCCGCGACCACATGCGGGTTGCCGCGCCGTACCGTGTCCAGCGCGAGCACGTCGGCGACCGTCGGTAACATGCCCACGAGGCTACCTGATCATTATGTAAAGCAGATGCGACCTCGAATGACAAGATGGAACTCCGGGACGCGGTCTTGAGCTTGGCCGCTCACGACCCGGCGATCGTCTCAGGTGTGGTCTCATCCCCGGTCGCACGCCTGTTCTCGCACGGGGTGTCGTCCACGCGACGGCTTCCGCGGCCGGGCGGCCGCCGCTGCGGATCCAGCCGCCGTGCGTCCAGACCGTCGAGGAGTGCCAGCAGACCGTAGTCGAAGCCCACCTGCGCCGCCGTGGCGGGATCGAAGCCGGCCGAGGAGCACGCCGTGAAACGCTCGAGCACGTTGGGAAAATGCTCGGCCAGCCGCTCCACCATGGGGCGGATCGCGGTCTGGGCCTCGCCCAGGCTCTCGCCGGACCGCCTGTTCGCGCCGCGCCAGGCCGCCTCGGGCAGGCCGGAGCCGAGGGCGTAGGAGAAGACGGCCGTGAACGCGTAGTCGATGTCGTCGCCCTGGAACCCGGCTCGCCGGCATGCTCCCACCAGCCGGTCCACCGCCGTCATCGCGTTCGGGCCGAGGCTGGGCAGCACGCCGATGACCCCGATGCACCACGGGTGCGCGATGATCATCCCGCGCAGGCCCCAGGCGACGGCCCCGGCGGTTTCGCGCCAGTTCGCGTCCGCCGGCACGTGCACCTCGCCGTAGATCTCGTCGAGGGTCAGCTCCAGTAACTCGTCCTTGTTGGCAACGTGCCAGTAGAGGCTGGTCGCGCCGGCGCCGAGCCGCGCGCCGAGCTTGCGCATGCTGAGCCCGTCGAGCCCCTCCTCATCGAGCAACTCGATAGCGGCACGGACGATCTGGTCACGGCTGAGTCCCTGCTCACGCCGCTCCTTGCGCTCGCGGGCCCAGACGGAGGAGAAGGGCTTCGCCGACATCGCCCCAGCATATTTCCTCGCACGCCGTACGAGAAATGCCGTACAGTGTGCGAGTCTCGGATCGAACGCTGTACGAGCCCAGAAGACTTACAAGAAGGAGAGATCCCGTGTCCCATCCCCGCCGCTGGTGGATCCTCAGCGTGCTCTGCCTGAGCCTGCTGGTGCTCGTCGTGGACAACACCGTGCTCAACCTGGCGATCCCGTCTCTCATGCGCGACCTGGGGGCGAGCCCCGCCGACATCCAGTGGATCATCGACGCCTACATCCTGGTCTTCGCCGGACTGCTGCTCACCGCGGGCAGCCTGTCCGACCGGTACGGCCGCAGGCGTTTCCTGATCGTCGGTCTGACGCTGTTCGGCGGCGCCTCGCTGGTGGCCACTCTGGTCACCGAGCCGTGGCAGTTGATCGGCGCCCGTGCGCTGATGGGGATCGGCGGCTCGATCCTGATGCCGAGCACGCTGTCGATCCTGATCACGGTCTTCGACGACGCCGAGCGGCGCAAGGCGATCGCCGCCTGGAGCGCCGTGGCCATGCTCGGCGTGATCGCCGGTCCCACGTTGGGCGGCTTCCTGCTCGAGCACTTCTGGTGGGGATCGGTGTTCCTGCTCAACGTGCCGATCGCGGTCGTCGCGATCGCCGCCGCCGTCGCGCTGATGCCCGAGTCGCGTGGCCCGGCCCGCGACCTCGACCCGCTCGGCGTGCTGCTGTCCGTCGTCGGCATGACCGCGCTGGTCTTCGTGTTCATCGAGGGCCCCAGGGAGGGCTGGACCTCGACGCGGGTGTCGGCCGGCGCGGCGGTGGCCGTGCTCGTGCTGGGCGCGTTCGTGCTCTGGGAGCGCCGCTGCGCGCATCCGATGCTGCCGCTCGGCCTGTTCCGCGACCGAAACTTCAGCGGCGCGTCGTTCTCGATCGTCCTGATGTCGTTCGGCGTCGGGGCGGTGCTGCTCATGCTCACCCAGCACCTGCAGTTCGTGCTGGGCTACGGGCCGATGCGAGCGGGGCTGGCGCTGCTGCCGTACGCCGTCTCCGCCGCGCTGTTCAACGCCGTGGGCGCCGGGCTCGGCCAGCGGGTCAGCAACCGGACCCTCGTCGTGACCGGCATGGCCGTCGTGGCGCTCGGTTTCGGCGTGCTCGCCTCCATCGGCCCGGCCGACGGGTACGGCATGCTGGTCGCCGCGCTGCTGGTCATCGGAGTGGGCGGGGGTCTCGCGGGGCCCGCGGCGTACGCCACGCTGATGGGGGCGGTGCCGCCTGAGCAGGCGGGGGTGGGTTCCGCGCTCAACGACACCGTGCAGCAGACCGGGTCGGCGCTCGGCATCGCCGTGCTGGGCAGCGTGCTCGCCGGGGTCTACACCGCGGGCATGCCCGAGAGCGCTCCCGGCGCGGCCCGGGAGTCGATCGAGGTGGCGCTCCGGCTCGGCGACGCGGGGACCGCCCGGACCGCGAGGGAGGCGTTCGTGTCGGCGATGTCGTTCGGCTCGTGGATCGGCGCCGGCTTCTGCCTGCTCGCCGCGGTGGTCGCCCTGCTGGTCCTGCGCGGCGGGCCCGCCGTACGGCCCACTCCCGAACCGCAACCCGTCGCCTCGTCGTGAGGAGATGCGGGCATCTATCGAACTGTAAGGTCAGCTTGAAAAACGGCGACATGTTGACGGGTGTGCCATTACTCCTAGCAGCAGGGATACTCGAAGCATGCCGGACTCGCCCAATTCCACACCGATGTCGCAGACCGATGGTCTGCTCGCCCGCCACCGCGCGGTCATGCCCAACTGGGCAGGCCTGTACTACGACGAGCCCATCGAGATCGTCAGCGGCAAGGGCAACCGTGTCGTCGACGCCTCCGGGAAGAGCTATCTCGACTTCTTCGCGGGCATCCTGACCAACATGATCGGGTACGACATCCCCGAGGTGCGGGAGGCCGTGGAACGGCAGCTCGCCACCGGGGTGGTGCACACCTCCACGGTCTACCTCCTCCGCGGGCAGATCGAGCTGGCCGAGAAGATCGCCCGGCTGTCGGGCATCCCGGACGCGAAGGTGTTCTTCACCAACTCCGGCACAGAGGCGAACGAGACCGCCCTGCTGCTGGCGACGTACGCGCGTGGATCCGACCAGGTGCTCGCCATGCGGCAGAGCTACCACGGCAGATCGTTCGGCGCGATCAGCGTCACCTCCAACCGCTCCTGGAAGAACAACTCGCTCTCACCGCTGAACGTGCACTTCCTGCACGGCACGGACCAGCACCTCGCCCAGTTCCGCGGGATGTCGGACGCCGACTACATCGCGGCGTGCGTCGACGACCTGCGCCACGTGCTCGCCACCGCCGTAACCAAGGACGTCGCCGCGCTGATCGCCGAGCCGATCCAGGGCGTCGGCGGCTTCACGATGGCCCCCGACGGCCTGTTCGCCGCCTACAAGGAGGTCCTCGACGAGGAGGGCATCCTGTTCGTCTCCGACGAGGTCCAGACGGGCTGGGGCCGTACCGGCTCGGCGTTCTTCGGCATCCACAACCACGGCGTGACCCCCGACATGATGACGTTCGCCAAGGGCCTGGGGAACGGCTTCGCGGTCGGCGGCGTGGTCGCCAGGGGTGACCTGATGGACGGCCCGCACGCCGCCGGCGTCGCCACGTTCGGCGGCAACCCGATCTCGATGGCGGCGGCCGGGGCGACCCTCGACTACGTGCTCGATCATGACCTGCAGGCCAACGCCGCCAGGACCGGTGAGATCATCATCGGCGGCCTGCGCGAGGCCGCGACCCGCCTGCCCGTCGTCGGCGACGTACGGGGCAAGGGGTTGATGTTCGCCGTCGAGCTGGTCGATCCCGCCACCGGGGCGCCGGCCCCCGCGCTCGCCGTACGCTTCATGGAGGAGACCAAGAAGCTCGGCCTGCTCATCGGCAAGGGCGGCCTCTACGGCAACGCTCTGCGGATGGCCCCGCCGCTCACGCTCACCGAAGACGAGGCCCGTGAGGGGCTGGGCATCCTCGTCACCGCTCTGGAGACCATCAATGACGAAGCTCGTTAACCACTGGATCGACGGCGCCCGCACCGGCGGCGCAGGAGGGGCCGCGGACATCTTCAACCCGGCCGTCGGTGAGGTCGACGGACAGGTGGTCCTGGCGACCGTCGAGGAGGTCGACGCGGCGGTGGCCGCGGCCGCCCGCGCGTTCCCGGCCTGGCGCGACACGTCATTGACGAAGCGGACCCAGATCCTCTTCCGCTTCCGTGAGCTGCTCGACCGGCACCGTGACGAGGTCGCCGCGCTGATCAGCTCCGAGCACGGCAAGGTGCACTCGGACGCGCTCGGCGAGGTGGCCCGCGGCCTGGAGGTCGTCGAGTTCGCCTGCGGCATCCCGCATCTGCTCAAGGGCGGGTTCTCCGAGAACGTCTCGACCCGGGTCGACTCGTACTCGATCCGCCAGCCGCTCGGCGTGGTCGCCGGGATCGCTCCGTTCAACTTCCCGGCCATGGTGCCGATGTGGATGTTCCCGGTCGCCATCGCCTGCGGGAACACGTTCGTGCTCAAGCCGTCGGAGCGGGACCCCTCCGCTTCGCTGCTGATCGCGGAGCTGTGGCAGCGCGCGGGGCTGCCGGACGGCGTGTTCAACGTCGTCCAGGGCGACAAGGTCGCGGTGGACCGGCTGCTGGCGCACCCGGACGTGAAGGCCGTGTCGTTCGTCGGCTCGACCCCGATCGCCCGATACGTGTACGAGACCGGCACCGCGCACGGCAAGCGGGTGCAGGCGCTCGGCGGGGCGAAGAACCACATGCTCGTCCTGCCCGACGCCGATCTCGACCTGGTCGCCGACTCGGCCGTCTCGGCAGGCTTCGGCTCCGCCGGCGAGCGGTGCATGGCGATCTCGGTCGTGCTCGCCGTGGATCCCGTCGGCGACGAGCTCGTGGAGAAGATCGTCTCCCGGGTGCGGAACCTCGTGATCGGCCCGGGTGACGACCCGACCTCGGAGATGGGCCCCCTCGTCACCGCCGCCCACCGCGACAAGGTCGCCTCCTATCTCGACATCGGCGTCCAGGAGGGGGCCAAGATCGTCGTGGACGGCCGGGAGACGCCGGTCACCGGGGGCCGGGGGAACGGCTTCTGGATCGGGCCCACGGTGCTCGACCACGTGGCGCCGGGGTCCCGCGTTCATCGGGAGGAGATCTTCGGCCCGGTGCTGTCGATCGTTCGTGTCCGGTCGTACGAGGAGGGCCTGCGGCTCATCAACTCCGGTGAGTACGGCAACGGCACAGCGATCTTCACCAACGACGGCGGTGCGGCCCGGCGCTTCCAGAACGAGGTCGAGGTCGGCATGATCGGCATCAACGTGCCGATCCCGGTGCCGATGGCGTTCTACAGCTTCGGCGGCTGGAAGGACTCCCTCTTCGGGGACACGCACGTCCACGGCACCGAGGGGGTCCACTTCTACACCAGGGGCAAGGTCGTCACCTCGCGCTGGCTCGACCCCTCACACGGCGGCGTCAACCTGGGCTTCCCCACCAACGCCTGATGTCATCCGCCCGGAGCCGCGTCGCGCACTTCACGCGGACGTGGCTCCGGCCCGATGGTCACGGCTCTGAACGCATGCCGACAGGTGCCATGCCGTCAGGAGTAGTGGCACCACAGGTAGGACAGGTGCCATATCTTCAGCAGTGCCTTCGGCGCCTTGTTCAGGCAGCCGCCGGTGTCACCCCGGTACGACCAGGCACCGTGACCACGCTTGCGCCACACGTGCGGGCCGTCCTGATAGCTGACCGGGTCGCCCTTGATGCCGATGTTGCCGACCGCCCAGTACACGTCCTTCGCGCGGGTCGCACCTTTGATCTTCCCGTAGTAGACGTTCTTCGGCCCGTCCACCTTGCTGCGGCTGGGTCGCGGCTGATATTTCCCGTAGTACTGATTCCAGAAGGCGTCGGCGAGCTTGTGACGGGTCTTCTCGGTGAGCTTGAGATTGACGGCCTCTCCCAGGGCATGTGACGAGACAGATATCGACGTCGGCTGTGCCGAACTCGTGGCCTCGGCCGGGAGAGTTGGGAGAGCACCCGTCAGCGCTATCGTCGCCGTCGCAACCGATAAGCCCTTCGTCCACTTGGTCATATCCATTTCTAGCTCGCTTTTCTCGCCTCGAAAAGGTGGGGGAGCGGCGCAGTAGGCTCATGGCGAGATCGTGTCGGGGTTCGGGGGGGTCGTTCGCGTGAGCCGTACGCACCGACTGGTGGTCGCCGTCTCGGTGACCGGGTTGCTGGCCACGGCATGCGGCGGGACCGGCGGAGGCGGACAACGTGCCGCGAGCGTAGGGCAGGAGGCCGGGACACCGGGCACGCCGGTGGCCGGGCAGGCGGCCGAGCGCGTCGCGGCCGCCGTCCTGCCGGATTCCGCCTCTCCGTCGCCATCGCAGTCTCCGTCGCCGTCTCCATCGGCGTCGCCATCTCCCTCCGCGCAGGCGTCCGGACCCGGTCCGGCGCCGCTCGCGTCGATCGGTCCCGGCGAGCGGATGGTCCGTGTGCTCGCCCTCAACGGCTACGTCGAGTGGGGCGGCACCGACCCCAAGGTCAGCTGGGTCGGGGAGTTCGAGAAGACGACCGGTTGCAAGGTCAGCCTCAAGTCCTACGACCCCTCACGAGACGACGGGGCAGGCGTGCCCGCCCCGTCGTCCTTCGACGTGATCTCGGCACCGCCCGAGGTCGCGGGAAGGCTGATCGCCGAGCGGAAGGCCGCGCCGCTGAACACCGCGCTGCTCCCCGGTTACGGCGAGATTCCCAAGCGGCTGCGCGAGTCGTCGGCCGAGGACGGCCGGGTGTACGGCGTGCCGTACCTGTGGGGTCTCAACGAGGTGCTCTACGACTCGAGCGAGGTCGAGCCGGACGGCGCGGACGCGATCTTCGAGGACGAGGGGCCGGTCATGTTCAGGGACAGCCCGCTGTCGCTGGCCGACGCCGCGCTGGTGCTGAGAGATCGTGGCGCGCGCATCAAGGATCCGTTCAAGCTGACCCCGGACCAACTCGACGCGGCGGCCGAGCTGTTCGACAAGCCGGACAAACGGGTCTTCTGGAGTGATCCCATCGATGTCGTCAAGGGCTTCGCCACGGGTTCCGTACGGCTCGCCCAGGCCACGCCGTACCACCGGGACGTGCTGAGCCGCGGCGACAGGCCGGTGCGAGCGGTCGGCGACCGGCCGGTGACCGGCTGGGTCGACTCCTGGTTGGTGTCGGCACAGGCCGCCCACCCATCGTGCGCGTACCGGTGGCTCACCTGGACGAGCTCGGCGGACGTGCAACGTCAGGCGTCGGCCTGGACCGGGTTCGCCCCCGCCAACCCCAGTGCCTGCACCGGCCGCGCCCGGCGGGTCTGCGTGGACTACCGGGTGGGCGAGCCGGGCGCGTTCAAGGGCGTCTACTTCGCCGTCCGCCCCGCCGACTACGACCAGTGGATCGCCCGCTGGTCCCAGGTGGCCGGCTGACACCCACCCCCACCCCCCTCACATCACGGGAGGGGCGGGTCAGCTGGTGGTCAGTTGGTCGATGGCGGACTTCAGGCCGGCGCCGGTGGCGTCGGCGAACGGGCCGCCCGGGTAGTCGACCAGCCAGACGCGCAGCATGTCGGACATTCCC
Source organism: Sphaerimonospora thailandensis (assembly GCF_016863115.1). Taxonomy (GTDB): domain Bacteria; phylum Actinomycetota; class Actinomycetes; order Streptosporangiales; family Streptosporangiaceae; genus Sphaerimonospora; species Sphaerimonospora cavernae. The sequence continues at coordinate 75,020 of NZ_BOOG01000010.1, read as the reverse complement.
TGGGGGCCTGTGCACGAGCTCGCCGGACAGGGAACCGGGTACGGCTGCCACGGGGTGAGCGGGCCGGCGACGGCGGGTCCCGGCAGGCCGGGCGGCATGATGTAGACCACGCCGAGCAGCGTCGAGGAACCGTCGGGCTTTTCGTAGTAGACCAGCGCTTCGGGCCGTGCCGGGTCGAGGGCCGCGCCGTCGTCGAGCAGCGCGGGCTTGGCGAGCTGTCGCACGCCCTCGCCCTCCGTCCAGCTCTCGTACCCGTCCTTTTCCGCGTCGCGCGCGGTGGGCCAGCGCTTGGTCGCCTCCCGTCTCGTCACCTCCAGCAGTGCGTTGGCGACGGCGGCCTGCGCGCCCGTGTTCTGGGCTCCCGTGTTCTGATCCCCCGCGTTCTGGGCGTCGGGCGCCGCCGCGGCGGTCCCGTGATGGTGGTGGCCGAGGCGCGGGTCGGCGGGGCTCGTCGAACTCGCCGACTCCGCCAGTGCTGTGGAGACGGAGGCCGCGATCGATGGGGTGAACGAGGCGGCGACGCCGACGGCCACCAGGCCGGACAGCGTCGCCACGCTGAGGCGCCTCACCCAGGGTCGCCCAACCCAGGAAAGCACGGGCCAGGAAAGCACGGCTGGGAAGGGCCCGGCGTGAGCCGGTTCGTCCTCGGCCGGCCCGGTTCCAGAAGGCGGAGCTCCAGAAGGCAGAGCTCCAGAAGGCAGAGGTTCGGAAGGTACGGTTCCCGGCGGCGTCCGGCGCTCGGCCAGCACGAGCGAGCCCGCGATCAGCATGAGCTCCAGGGTCGCGCACAGCAGGTCGGGCGCCTGGGCGGGCTGCGGCGTCCACGCGCCGGGGCCGAAGGGGAGCCCGGCCGTCGTGCCGACCAGCCAGATCACGAGCACCGCCAGGTTGAAGAACGCGCCGGTCAGGAGCACGTTCTGACCGGCGCCCCGCCCGGTGAGCGCGGCCGCCGCCCAGGCGAGCTGGGCCCAGCCCACGAAGGCGAAGAAGACGCCGTGCGCCAGGGACGCACTGAAGTGACCGGGCATGACGCCGAAATGGATTGCGGCTGCTCCGGCCGACAGCGCGGCCAGCGCCGGCGTCGGCGCCGATGGTGACGCGGCGGGGATCCGCGTGTCGTTCATGCCCCGATTATCGTACTTTGCGATCTCCGAGCGGGAGACCCAAGGAGTGATCAGGATGTGGCGGCGCGGGAACGGCGTGGCAGTGGCACCTTGCCCTCGGGCACGGGCAGCAGAGCTTCGGCGCAGTCTTCGCAGGCGTGAACGGGGGCGTTGTCGGGGAGCAGGCCGACCCTGACGCGGGGGCGGGGCCACTTCTTGTGGCACACGACGCAGGCGTCACCGTCACGTTGCGTCGTCGTCAGGCCGGCCGGGTCGAACGTCAGCATGAGCCTGCCGGCGCCGTTCGGGTTCCAGGCCATTGGAGGTCCCCCCTCGATCGCGTATCGGAACCGTTATAACGCGGTTACCCTTCGTGATCGGCGCGTGGTAGGCCAAACTCCGGTTAAATCGCGGCATGGCACAAGCCGTATGACAACAAAAGGGACACCCAGTATTAACCCGGGTGCCCCATTTAGTGTTGTTTAAACGGTGTTGTCCCCTCCAAGGATGTTCTCCAGGATGGAGAGGCCCTCTTCGAGCAGGTGATCCGGGATGACCAGCGGCGGCAGGAAGCGCAGCACGTTGCCGTAGGTCCCCGCGGTGAGCGCCAGCAGCCCCTGTGCGTGGCAGCGCTGCGCGATCTCCCCGGCCGGCACCGGATCTCCGGTCGCCGGGTCCGCCAGTTCGATCGCGATCATCGCACCGCGCCCGCGCACGTCGCCGATGATGGGGGAGCGCCGCTGGAGCGCGCGCAGGCGGGGCAGCATGATCTCGCCGATGCGCCGGGCGCGTTCGACGAGCTTGTCCTCCTGGATGGTCTCGATCACGCCGAGGGCCGCCTCGCAGGCGAGCGGGTTGCCGCCATAGGTCCCGCCGAGCCCGCCGACGTGCACGGCGTCCAGCAGTTCCGCGCGACCGGTCACGGCGGCGAGCGGCAGGCCGCCCGCGATGCCCTTGGCCGTACAGATGATGTCCGGCACGATGCCCTCGTCCTCGCAGGCGAACAGATCGCCGGTACGCGCGAAGCCCGTCTGGACCTCGTCGGCGACGAAGACGATGCCGTTCGCCCGGCAGAACTCAACGATCTTCGAGAGGAAGCCGCGCGCCGGCACGATGAAGCCGCCCTCGCCCGCGATCGGCTCGATCACGACGGCGGCCACGTTCTCCGCGCCGATCTGCTTGTTGATCATATCGATGGTCTGGGCGGCGGCCTCGTCCGCGCAGTTGTCCGGCCCCGTCGGCCAGCGGAACGGGTAGGCCAGCGGCGCGCGGTAAACTTCGGGCGCGAACGGCCCGAACCGATGCTTGTACGGCATGTTCTTGGCCGTCAGGCTCATGGTGAGCAGCGTCCGGCCGTGATAGCCGTGATCGAACACCACGACCGCCTGCCGCCCGGTGGCGTGCCGCGCCACCTTCACCGCGTTCTCCACGGCCTCCGCGCCGCTGTTGACGAGGAACGTCCGCTTCTCGTGGTCGCCCGGGGTCAGCTCGTTGAGCTTCTCGCAGACCTCGACGTACGACTCGTACGGCGTGATCATGAAGCAGGTGTGGGTGAAGTCGGCGACCTGCCGGCTCACCCGTTCGACCACGCGCGGGGCCGCGTTGCCGACGTTGGTGACGGCGATGCCGGAGCCGAAGTCGATCAGTGAGTTGCCGTCGGCGTCGACCACCACACCGCCACCGGCGTGGGTCACGAAGACGGGCAGTGTGGTGCCGATGCCCGGCGGCACGGCGGTCTGCTTGCGTGCGAACATCTCCCGGGACCGGGGGCCGGGGATCTCGGTGACGAGGCGGCGCTCCTGGGGAAGCCCCGGGCCGCCTGCCGTGGTGGCAGTGCTCATGCTTCCGAAGGTATGGCGCACCCCCGATTCTCCCGATATGTCGATATGGAAGAATTAGTCAGGCATTTTGGCCGTCTCGGACAAATTCGCGGATGGAGGGGGCGTGGCACCCACGTTGCGACGGGTGGCGACGATCGCGCCGCTCCACCTCGTCGTGCTGGCCGGGCGGGAGAGGCTGGACCGGCCGGTTCGCTGGGTCGCGGTCAGCGAACTGGAGGATCCCACCCCGTTCCTGGAGGGCGGCGAGCTGGTGCTGACGACCGGCATGCGCCTCGCCGACGCCGACGCCGTGCCGTACGTCTCGCGGTTGGTCGCACGCGGCGCCGCCGGCCTGGGGTTCGGTGTGGGGCTCAGCCACGGGGCCGTCCCGCCGAGCTTCGTCGCGGCGGCGGAGGCCGAGGGGCTGCCGCTGTTCGAGGTGCCGAGGGACACTCCGTTCATCGCGATAGGCAAGGCGGTCAGCGAGCTGCTCGCGGCCGAGCAGTACGAGGAGATCAGCCGGGCCTTCGCCGCTCAGGGACGCCTCACCCGCGCCGCCCTCCAGCCGGAGGGCGTCGAGGCCGTCATCGACCGTCTGGCCCGCGAGATCGGCGGCTGGGTGCTCCTGCTCGACGAGACCGGGGCCGTACGGCACGCGGCCCACGTGACCGGCCACGTCACCGGCCACGTCACCGGCGTCACCGGCGTCACCGGCAGCGCAGCCGGAACGGCGGGGGGCCGGGAGCCGGGTTGGGCGGAGGCGGCGGCGCGGACGCTGGAGCCGGAGCTGATCCGGCTGAGGCGGACGCCCACGCTTTCCAGTGTGGCGCTGGCCGGCCCGGACGAGCACGTGATCGTCCAGCCGCTCGGCCGCCGTGCGTTCTTCGCGGTCGGGTCGAGCCGGCCGTTCTCCCCGACCCGGCACACGATCGTCAACGCGGCCGGTTCGCTGCTGACGCTCTCCATCGAGCAGGAGCGGGCGCGAGGCCGCGAGCAGCGGGCCGCCGAGGCCCGGGTGCGGGCGGCGGCGCTGAGCCTGCTGCTCGCGGGCGAGGTCGGGGCGGCCGAGGAGGCGCTGGCGGCGCTGAGCGGGAAACCGGGACGGCAGGCCGGGCCGCCGGCGCGGAAGCCGCCCCAGCCGCCCCAGCTGCCGCGGGGGCCGCTGTCCGTGCTGGCGTGCGCTCACGCCGACGTCGATCTCGACGACCTCGCCGAGGCGCTGCCCTGCTTCACGGCTCCCCGAGGCGGCCTGCTGGTGGCGATCACTCCCGCCGCGGAGGCGGAGGCGATCGCGGAGATCGCGGGCAGGCACGGCCGGGTGGGCGTGAGCTCTCCCGGAGTGGTCACCGTCGAAGGCTCCGCGGACGATACCGCCGGGCGCGTCGCAGGGAATGTCGCGGGGGATCTCGCCGCCGGCCTGGACCAGGCCGAGCGGGCGCTCGCCTCGGCCACCCCCGCCAAACCTGTCGTGCGCTTCCCCGACCTCGCCGGCCAGGGGCTGCTGTCCCTGCTCGATCCCGCCGCGGGGGCGTCGTTCGCCGCCGCGCTCCTCGCGCCGCTGCGGGAGTACGGCTCCCGGGCCGATCTGGTCGAATCGCTGCGCGCCTACCTGACGTGCAACGGTCACTGGGACGCGGCGGCACAGCGGCTCGGCGTGCACCGGCACACGCTCAGATACCGGATGAGACGGGTGAGCGAACTGCTCGGCCGCGACCTCGACGACCCAGCGGCGCGTGCCGAGCTCTGGATCGCCCTGTCTCTGTGATCAGCCTGCGGGTTGTGAATCCCGAGCAGTGGCGGCGCCATCGTTCCCAAGCGTATGCCGCTGCAGCGTTCGGGAACGCATGGCGCCGCAGGTGACGATCAAGAAGCGCCAGCACCCCGCCGATCACACGGTTGGCGAGGCATCGTTGTGCACGGCGTCTATCGGTGCAGTCGCTGCTCGGTTGCCTGGACGTCTGCTCGATAGAACCGGCACCTCCTACGATCGCGGGATCACGGGAAGGCGCATGCGGAACAAGCGGCTTCGAGGGGGCGGTAGTTCCGCGCGTGTGGTCGGCTGTCGTCCGGCTCGCGTATCGGTGGAGGACGCTGCCTACGTCCGCGACCAGCCCTGCCCCGCGCTAACGTGCCCAGTCCGACGGCTGCGCACGGCCGAACCGCTGGCGCGGGTAATCTAGCTGGTCGTACGGGGACAGCAAGCCAGCTACCCGGGACCAGACCTGGCAGTCGCGATCTGGAGGAACGGGTGGCCGCCGTACCGCGCATCACCTCGCGTAACGCCCGATTTCAGCAGTGGGAGGCCCTGCTGTCGAACCGGAACAAGCGCCAGCGCTCCCGCGAGTTCCTGGTGCAGGGGGTGCGCCCGATCAACATCGCGATCGAGCATGGCTGGCCGATCCAGACTCTGATCTTCGACAGCAAGCGGTCGCTGTCGCGGTGGGCGCAGGAGCTGCTGCGCTCGGTCAGGGTGGATCAGGTGGCGATGGCTCCGGAGCTGCTGGCGGAGCTCGGAGAGAAGAACGCGGAGACCCCCGAGATCATCGCCGTCATGGAGATCCCGGAAGACGATCTGGGCCGGGTGAAGGTCGGGCCGGATTTCCTCGGGGTGGTGTTCGACCGGCCCACCAGCCCGGGCAACATCGGGTCGATCATTCGGTCGGCTGACGCCTTCGGAGCGGACGGGGTGATCGTGACTGGGCACGCAGCCGATGTCTACGACCCCAAGTCGGTGCGGGCGAGCACGGGTTCGCTGTTCGCGCTGCCCTCGGTGCGGGTGCCCTCGCACCGTGAGGTCGTGGTGTGGGTAGAGGAGCAGCGCGAGCAAGGGTGCCCGGTGCGGATCGTCGGCACGGACGAGCACGGTGAGGCCGATGTCTTCGACTTCGACCTCACCGGCCCGACGCTGCTGCTTGTCGGCAACGAGACCAAGGGCCTGAGCGCGGCCTGGCGGGAACTGTGCGACCACATGGTCCGCATCCCGATGACAGGCACGGCCAGTTCGCTGAACGCGGCGAACGCGTCAACGGCGGTGCTGTACGAGGCCGCCCGGCAGCGGATCGTGGCGGCCAGGCGCTGAGGCCGAGCCGTCAAGCAGCGTCACCAGTTGGGATCGGCGGGCTCAGCTGCGGCTCTGCTGCGTCGTCCGCTGGTAGACGCTGACGTAGCATGCGGCGATCCGTCGGTGCCCCCAACGGTGTTGCGCCTGTTCGCGGACATGGGCCGGCGAGGGCAGTGCCGTGAGTGCCGCCCGTGCTTGTGCGCGGTCGATGGGCGTTCCCTCGGGGATGACGATGCCGACGCCGGGGATGATCTCGGACAGGCAGCCGTTGTCGCTGCCGATCACGGGAGTGCCGCTGGCGGCGGCTTCGGAGACGACGGTGGCTCCGGGCTCGATCCAGCGCCCGCCGAATGGGCCGCCGTGCGTCTGGGAGAGGGCCAGCAGTGCGCGGGCTCGCGCGAGGAGGCGTGCCCGGTCGGTACCTCCGACTTCGCCGAGGTATTCGACGGTGTCGGGGAAGTCGGAGAGGAGTTGGTGGAGGTAGTCGCTCTCCCAGGCGGGACCGGCGATCTTGATGGGCAGGCCGGCGGCGCAGGCGAAGGCGGCGGCCTGGTAAGGGCCCTTGTGGACGGAGACACGTCCGAGAAAGAGTAGGTAGTCGTCCTTAGCTTCGCTGTACGTGCAGCGGGCGGGGTTAACGGGGATGCGGATGACGGGGGCCTTGTCCGCGTCGGCCGCCTGTCGTTGGGCGCGGGACAGGTAGACGCCGTTGTGCCGCCGGGCCGGGATGCCGTTGAGGTGGTGGGTGCTGACAGTGGGCCGCGTCTCGATCTCTGGGAGCAGCTCGGTGTTGGAGTGGTCGTGGACGATCTCGGGGGACCAGGCGTCGAGGGCGTCGGTGACCTCGGCCCGGGTGGTTGCCTCGGAGACGGTGAGGCGGCGGCGTGCCGGGCTTCCGGGGGCTCCGAGGAGCAGGACGTCGTGTCCGAGTTCGAGCAGGCCGTCGATGAGGGTGGCGGCCATCCACTGGATGCCGCCGTAGCCCTGTGGCGGCACGGTGATCCACTGGGTGGGGTCCGCGCCGTAGCGGAACGGCGGGATCAGCATGGCGATCCTCATGGCTTGGCCTCCAAAACGGGGCGGCGGACGAGGAGTTCGCGGACGGCGCCGACGGTGACGGCTGCGGTGTAGAACAGTGCGAGTGCGGTCTGACGCGGCTGGCGTGCGGGATGGTGGGGGCGGTTGCGCTGCCACTCCTTGCGCAGGCCGGAGCGGGTGTTGCCGCGGCGCACCTCGCTGCGGCCCTGCCAGTACGCGCGGCGCAGCAGGTAGTGCAGGCGAAGCCGGTGCGCGGGGATGAGGTGGGTGACGGCGGTGTCGTACAGGACGGCCGCAGTCGCTCCCCGGTCCGTGAGCGTGCGGACGAAGGTGGTGTCCTCGGCAGAGGCGAGGCTTGCGCCAACCCGGCCGAGGCGCTCGTCGAAGGCGACGCCGAGCATCCGGGCGTGAGCGATGTCCAGGCCAAAACAGCCTCCCCAGATGGAGGCGGGCCGGGCGGGATGGTGGCAGCCGAGGTAGTGGAGCTGACCCGGACTCAGGAACCAGGGCGGTTGCTGACCTTGAAGGTCAGCGGTGATGCGGGTGCCGACCACGTGTTTCCCGTTGGCGAGGGCGGCGCGCACGGCTCGGAGGGCTTCGGTGTTGGGGGAGATGTCGTCATCGAGGAAGAGCAGGCAGCGGGTGGGGGCCTCTTTCAAGGCCCGGTTGCGGCTGGCCGACAGGCCCAGGTTCGCGCCGTTGTGCAGCAGCCTGACACGGCCGTCCTGCGCTGCCGCGCCGATGACTTCCGCCGCCGGACCGGAACCCGGGTGGTCCAAGACGACCAGAAGCCAGTCTTCCGGGTCGAGGAGCGGGAGGATGCGGTCGACAGCCCCGGGCAGAGTGGCGGGACGGTTACTGCAGACCGCGATCGTCAAGGCGATGCTCATGTCGCTGCTGCTCCTCTCGGGGCCGGGAGGTCGCTTGCGAGCGCGCCGGCGAGGGAGGGTAGGTCGGGGAACGTCAGCCAGGGCTTGGGGATCGTGGGCGAGTTGAGGACGGCACGCTCGGGGAGCAGGCGGCGGTATGCTTCAAGCAGTTGGGGGTGGGTTCCTGCTGGGGCCTGCCAGCTGTCGCCGTGTTGGACGATCGCGGCCCGGCAGCCCAGGGCCAGGGCGGGCGCGGCGTCCTGGTCCGGGCGGTCACCCACCATGAGCAGGTCTTCGGGGCGGCAGCCGAGTCGGCGCAGGGTCCAGGCGAAGAGCACCAGGTCGGGCTTGGCGTGTCCGACCAGGCTGTCGAGGGCGATCACTCGCATGGACTGGGCCAGTCCGAGGTTATGGAGAGCGTCGCGGCATTCGGGCGGCTGGTTGGCGATGACGCAGAGCTCGTAGCGGCTGGACAGGATGCCGACGGCGGCCAGGGCGCCGGGGATCGGCTGGACCAGGGTGTGCCATCGGGATCGGACCAGGGTCCAACTGGCGGTGCCCGCCGGACTGAATACGGTGCGGTGGGTGTTCGGACTCAGATAGAAGGCCCGCATTCGCCGCTCGAACTCGGGCAAGGGCAGCCGGGTGCGCTCCAAGACCTCTTGCAGCCAGGCGAGCTCAAAGGGCTCATCGTGGTAGAGGACGCCGCCGACGTCCAGGGCGATCACGGCCGGGCGGGGCAGCGACTTCATGCGGTGGTGGTCCGGTCGGTTCGCGGCGTCTCGGAGACCGAGGGCCCGGCGGCTGGGCGGGCGGTGGCCCAGGCGAGCCAGGTTGAACTGTCGGGGTCCGCCGTCTCCAGGCGAAGCGAGGTGGTCGGCTGGACCGGGCCGTGGGTGCGAGCCCAGGCTGCGGTGCGGGCCATTCCGTCGGGGAGCGGGGTGTCGGTCCAATCGCCAAGGATCCGGCGGGCGCGGGCGCTGTCGGTGAAAGCGGCGCGGACCTCGGATCGTGCGGGCAGGTGCATGATCGGGTGGTCAGGAGTGCCGAGGGCGTCGCGGACGGCGCGGGCCATCTCCAGGACGGTCCAGGTGGCGCGGCTGCCGAGGTTGAGGGCGCGACCCCAGGCGTCTTCGCGTTCCGCGGCCGCCAGGAACGCTTGGGCAATGTCGCCGACGTAGGTGAAGGCGCGACGCTGGCCACCGTCGCCGTAGACAGTGATCGGTTCACCGCGCAGCACCTGGTTGAGGAAGATCGCGACGGCATTGCGATAGGGATCGGCCATGTTCTGGCGTTCGCCGTACACGTTGTGCATGCGCAGAGCGGTGAAAGGGAGCTTCTGCAGGCGCATGGTGACGGCCAGTTCGCGCTCGACGGCGAGTTTCGCGTTGCCGTAGCTGTCGGCGGGGACCGGGGTGTCGTCCTCACACATGGGGGTGGGGCCGTCTCCGTAGACGGCGACGGAGGACGCGAAGCCGAAGAAGCGGGTGCCGGTGGTGAGCGCGGCGTTGACGAGGTTCACGCTGCCGATCAGGTTAACCGTGTAGTTGTGGCGCTTGACGGTGTGGCTGATCCCTTCCGCCGCGAACGCGGCGAGGTGCAGCACCTTCTCGAACCGGTAGGCGGCGAACAGTTCGTCCACCGTGACCGGGTCGGCGATGTCGCCGCGCACCAACTGGGCCTGCGAGGGGAGGTTATCGGGTGTGCCGCCGACGAGGTTGTCCAGGACGATCACCTCGTCGCCGCGCTCGACCAGCGCGTGCACGATGTGGGAGCCGATGAAGCCGGCCCCGCCGGTCACCAGGAAGCGGGTCATGGAGGTACTCCTTCTCTAGCGGAAACAAGAGGAGCCGCGCGATGGCGGGGCAGCGGTTCAGCGCTGCAGGGCGGCGCGCAGGGCGGTGAAGTCGCTGCGCGCGGCGGCGATCATCTGTGGCAGGCGGCCGGTGAGTGCGCGGCGCAGCCGTGCCTCCTTGGGCAGGCTGGCCAGCGGCCGCCATGCCCCCGGCTCGGCCAGGGCGTGGATGTCGAGGTGAAAGGCGTCCGCCGGGACGTTGGGCCCGTAGGCGTGCGCGAGGACGCCGGAGAACTTGTGGGAGTGGCCCACGACGACGGCCGGTGTGCCGCTGGACAGTGCGCCGATCGCGGCGTGCAGCCGCTCTGCGACGACGAGCGTGGCACCGCCCAGAACGGCCTTGTACTCGGGGGCCGACAGCGCCCCGGGTACGGCGCGCACGCCCAGGTGTCCGGCCAGGGCCGCGATCCGATCGACCAGGATTCGGTCGTCGTTGTGCGGTCGGGAGTCGTGGCAGTGCGGAACTAGCAGCACGGGGACGCCGCACTCGACTGCCAGATGGCGGACCAGGTTGAGCAGCGCCTGCAGGTGCTGATCGTCCGTCAGCATGCTGTGGCGGGTGATGCCCTGGCTGGGAGCCAGGCACAAGTAGGCGTCGCCGGGGCCGACTCCGCACGAGGCCAGGACTGCGGCGGTCTGCTCGGCCGGTGCGGCGGGAAGCAGGAACGCCGGGTCGGAGGAAAGACGTATTCGCTCGTCGGCAAGCCCAAGCTTATTCACGGCGTACTCGCGGCTAGCCTCCTCGCGCACGCTCAGCATTGCGCAGCGGGAGGCGACGGCGACCAGCGCGTCCGCCTCGGCGGTGTCGTCAAAGACACCCCAGGACTGGCCCACCAGCACAGTCGGGATACCCCGTTGCTGGGCCTCGCGGAGTGCGCGCAGGTAGCGGGTGGACACGCCGTAGTCGGGGGTGTGCAGGTCCCCGCCGGTGCCGATGACCAGCGCGGCGTCCGCGAGGAGGGCGTCCCGGCGGGCGGCCAGTTGCCGCTCGGACTCGGCGGGACGATGCGCCGCCCAGGAGCGGGAGACGACGAACGGGTCGGCCACGAATTGGACCTGGGTGTCCAGCCCGGCCACGGCGGCGGCGTCGAGCGCGGGAGTCTGTGTCAACACAGTGGTCCGCTGACAGGGCCAGAAGCGGGCGTGCGCGGCTACGGAACGGACCAGGGCCTCCACGCCCCGGCTCTCGCAACTGGTAACTCCAGAGATCAGGACATGATTCATCGAGGCGTTCCCCTCATCTCAGTCGAAGAACGTGAGCAGTTGGGACAGGACGGTGCGGTAGTTGAAGCGGTGGTACAGGCCCGCCCGCAGCGCATCGAGGGCCGACTGGCGGGCCTCGGCCTCGCGGTGCAGGCGCGCCAGCGCGTCCGCGGCAGCGTCGCCGAGCAGGAACGGGACGATCGCGTCGCCGTACAGGTGACGGGTGTAGGCCAGAGAGGCGGGCAGGACCGGGGCGGTGCCGACCGCGGCGAGGGTCTCCAACATCCGCGGCGTCAGCAGCCGTTTGCGGGCCAGCAGCGGACGTGCCAGCACCGGGGTCAGCACGGACTCGGCCATGGTGGTGACGACCTGCCCGAACGGAACCGGCGGGCGTACGTCCACCCCGCGGGCGGCGAGCCAGCCGGGCTCGTTGCCGGTGGCGGCAAGGTGCTCGGGATGCGGGGCGCCGTCCCACCAGCGCCCACACACCCGCACACGCCCGGAACCCAGAGCCGTCCGGGCCGCCTCGACCAGGTCCGCGAACTGCCGCCAGCGCCACCAGTTCGCGCCCACGTACTGCAGGTCCCAGCGGGCCGGTCTGCGCGCGGCGACCGGCTGGGGCATTCCGAAGTAGCTGAAGAACCAGGCGCCGTCCGGCAGTTGGCCGAGCCGGGGCTGCAACACCGTAGCCGACAGCCGCCGATACAGGTCCTGCCAGGCGGCGTGCCGTTCCGGTCCGCCTTCGTCGTCCGTGCCGCAGGCGAGGTATGGCCCCCAGCGCCCGTCGGGGTCCACGATCAGCCGACACCGACGAGGGATGCGCCGCTCAACCAGGTCGAGCCGCTGTGCATCCAGGAACTGGCGGCCCTCGAAGACCAGCACCAGGTGCGAGCCCCAGGCAAGATCGTCGACCAACGGCAGCACCGCGTCCACATGGCCGTCCAGGCGGGACAGTTCGCGGGAGACCGCCACCTCGCAGCCCACCTCGGCGGCGGTCCGCACGTATTCCGCGATCGTGTGGCTGGAGCCGGCCTGCCAGTGGAAGTCCCCGGCGAACACGATCCTCGGCCCGGTCACCTGGCACCCCCAGCCGTCTCGGCGCCGGCCATTCGCTTCGCGGGCCGGGAGCCGGCGGTACGCAGCCGCCGGTACTCGCGCCGCCGAGTCCAGATCACGCCCGCCCGGGCAGCCAGCCAGCCCGCAGCGCGCGCCGTCTCCCACCAGCCCCGCCACCAGGTGGTGCGTCCGCCCACGCTGCGTCCGCGCAAATCCTTCAGCAGCCAGCGTGCAGCCAGTCGGGCGGCGTCCAACGGCGACCAGTCGATATCGGTGAGCAGGTAGTAGTAGCGGTTTCGCCGCATCTGGACACGTCGGTAGACGCCCTGGCCCGCACCCCCGCCGCCCTGGTGCTCGATGCCGAGCGTCAGGCACAGCGCGACCCGCCATCCGGCCCACCGGGCGCGTCGGCACAGGTCCGTCTCCTCGTAGTAGGTGTGGAACACCTCGTCGAACAGCCCGACCCTGCGCAGGACTTCACCGCGTACCACCAGCGCCGCGCCCTGGACGTAGGCGTGCTCGAGTGTGTCCGGCGCTCGCCTCTCCAGCGGACCGGCGGGCGAGGGATGGTCCGGCCAGTCTCCGGCGAAGGCGTGCTGCTCGTCCCAGCGCACGGCCGTCCGTGACCAGTCGTTCCAGTCCCCGCACGCGATCCGCGTGCAGTGCGGCGCGTAGCGGTGCTGCATCGGGCCGAAGATCCCGTACTCGGGCCATGCCTCGCCGAACGCCACCAGGTCGGCCACCAGGGACGCGGGCGTCCGGGTGTCGGGGTTGACCAGGAACAAGTAGTCGGCGCCGTCGGCGAGCGCGGCGCGCATGCCGATGTTGTTTGCCCGCGCGAAGCCCTCGTTGCACGCGTTCTCGATCACCCGCACCTGGGGGAAGCGCTCACGGACGAAGTCCGCGCTGCCGTCCCGGGACGCGTTGTCGACGTACCACACCGTCAGCTCCACCTCAGGGCACGCCGAGTCGACGAGTGTGGACACGCACGGCTCCAGCCAGCGCCGCTCGTTGGTCCCCACCGTGACCGTCGCCACCCGGACGCGTCCGGGCCGTTCGGCGCTCATGACAGCTCCCAGGCGGAGGAGGCGAACTCGACGACGATGCTGCGGCGGATCCGCGCGCTGTGGTTGGGCAGCGAGGCGTGCACGGCGCGGACGTCGTGCACGGCCACGTCCCCCGCGCGCATCGGCAGCTCCACCACCGGCCCCGCCAGCCGCGCCCTCTCCGCGTCGGCGTCGTCGGCCAGCAGGTGAGAGCCCGGGACGAACTGCAGACAACCGTTGGCGGCATCACAGTCGTCCAGGAACAGGCTCAGGTTGCACACCCTCCCGGCCGGCACCTCGGTCCGGTCGCGGTGCCATGGGACCGCAGCAGCGTGCCAGGGCACCTTCACGATCATCGCGCACACGGTGGCCCGCACCGGCCCGCCGAATAGATCCTCGGCCAATCGGTGCAGCGGCCCGTCCGCGAACAGGCTCGCTGCGTGGACGGCGCCCGGCTGCTGCTCCAGGCGGTGGATCCGGTACAGAACCTCGTCTCCGGTCGCCGAGTCCGTGAAGGTCCAGTAGTCGGGTGAGTAGCCCGGGGTGCCGTCGTGGGCGTCGATCAGGCGCTGGGCCTCGTCACGCAGTGCCGACAGCAGTGGTCCGGTGACGACTGCGGGTGCGACGCCGAAGCCGGTAGCGGCGAGGCCACTGGAGAGGTCGGCTGCGGCAAGGCTGTCGTGGGCACGAGCGGGAGGAAGGAGCGAGGACATGGCGTCACCTCACAGCCGGGATGGGAGTGGCGAGTTGACCGGTGAACCAGGCGATGGTGGCCGTCAGACCATCCCGCAAGGGGACCCGGGGCTGCCAGCCGGTGGCTTGACGGATCAGCGAGATGTCGGGGCAGCGGCGAGCCGGGTCGTCCGCCGGCAGCGGCGTGAAGGTGAGTGGCAAATCGGAGCCGCACAACTGCCCTACCAGTTCGGCGATCGCCCGAACAGTCAGCTCCTCGGGACAGCCCAGGTTCACCGGCCCCGCCAGCGTGCTTTCTGCGGCCGCGAGCAACCCGTCGACGGTGTCCGAGACGTAGCACAGGGATCGCGTGTGGCTTCCGTCTCCGGCCACGGTCAGCGGTTCGCCGCTCAGCGCCTGCCGGATGAAGGTCGGCACGACGCGGCCGTCGTGGGGGCGCATCCGCGGCCCGTAGGTGTTGAAGATCCGCACGATCGCGGTGTCGGTGCCGAACTCCCGCCGGTAGGCGGCGGTCGTCGCCTCCGCGAACCGCTTCGCCTCGTCGTAGACGCTGCGTGGGCCGGTCGGCCTGACGTTCCCCCAATACGTCTCCGGCTGGGGATGCACCAGCGGGTTCCCGTACACCTCCGAGGTCGATGCCAGCACGAACCGGGCCCCCTTACGGCGGGCCAGTTCCAGCGCGTTCAGCGTCCCCGCCGATCCGGCGCGCAGGGTCTGCAGCGGGAGCTTGAGGTAGTCGGCTGGGGAGGCAGGCGAGGCCAGGTGCAGCACCAGGTCCACCTCACCCGGTACGTCGAACGCGGCGCACACGTCGTGCTTTAGCAGCGCGAACCCGTCCGCGCCGAGCTGGCGCGTGAGCGTGTCCGGGCTGCTGGTCAAGAAGTTGTCGACGCACACAACCTCGGTGTCGCGAGCGAGCAGCGCCTCGCACAGGTGCGAGCCAACGAAACCGCTGCCACCGGTCACCACGGCTCTGTGGAAGCGCCACGTGGGCGCTGATGGGATTTCGGGCAACACGAAGCAGACCTCCTGGCTGATGGAAGAAGACAGGCACGCGGGACAGTGCGACTCGTCGGGCGTGCGTGAGAAGCGAGAAGCGGGGGTCAGGGCTGAGCAGATGGCGCAGGGCACAATGCCCAGACGACCTTGCCGAAGGAGGTGGGGTACCAACCCCAGGCGCTTGTCAGCGCGTCAACGATTTCCAGCCCGCGACCCCGCACCGCGAGAAGTTCGGCGTTGCGGCGGACCGGCGGGAGACTGGAATGGTCGAAGACCTCCACGAGGACGTGGGCGTGCTCGTGGGCAAGGCGCACCCGCACCCGCTGGCCGTCCGTCGACGCGTCCACTGCGTTGGCAACCAGTTCGCCGACAACCAGTTCCAGGTCGTCCAGCCTGTCATCGCTGCCCCTGAGGGCGTAGTGCCCCCGAACACGGGCGCGTGCCATGCATGCTGATGACGGCTCGGCCGGCAGGTCGCAGTCCAGACGAGCGGACGCTTCGGCCCGCCCTCCCAGTGCGATCAAGGTCATCGCCCGGCCCTCGCCGGACGTGGTCCCTCGGTCTCGCACCTTCCCACCTCCCTGGATCTCACCTGCGGAGCGCTCGTTCATGCTGCCTTGTTCGGCTGGATTCAAGCGTGGGGTGAATTCCACCCCCGGGGCTATGGGCGCCATGCGGACAACACGGTTGTCCGCATGGATTCCGGCTGCCCGCGCGAACGATCGCATACTGGCCTTGCTCGCGGTGGAGCTCACGAATCGCGATACGGTCGGGCGTGCGCCGGACGTCCACGGCTGGAGGTGACGGATGACGGGCGAGAACTCCGCACTCGATGCCGCGCGGGTCGCCGAGCGACTCGTGTCCGTGGACGGACTGACCTGCGCCCAAGGCGCGTTGTGGTGGCTGCAAAGCGACCCGCGCCATTCCGGCGCCACCCGCCTGATGCGCTGGACGCTCGCCACTGGCCCAGAGGCCGTGACCGACCCCCGCTTTTCGGTCGGCGGCTGGCTCCACGCCTATGGAGGCGGCGCCTTCGCGGCTACCGGCCACGGCATTTGGGTCGTGGGCAACGACGGGGCACTGAACATCGTCGGCCCGGACAGCGGCGTGCCAGAACTGGTGCTGACGCCCCGCACCGCGGACGCTGCCTACGGTGACCTGTTCGCAGCGGGAGACTTCCTGCTTGCGGTACGCGGCGGCGAGGACGGCGACGCGATTGTCGAGGTGGACCTCCGCACCCGGGCCGAACGGGTCCTGGTCCGCGCACCAGGCTTCCTCGGCGCGCCCCGCTTACACAACGGCCACCTTGCCTACCTCAAGTGGGACGCTGACCGGATGCCCTGGGACGCCAGCTGCCTCCTGCTGGCCGAACACCGCCCCGGCCGGGAGCTGGGACCAAGCCAACCGCTGGCGGGCGGCGCAGACGAGTCCGTGGTCCAGCCCGTCTGGGGGCCGGACGGCACGCTGTACTTCATCTCCGACCGCACCGGATGGTGGAACCTCTACGCCTGGCGCGACGCGGCTGTCCGTGCTCTCGCGCCCATGAACAGCGACTGCGCCCCGGCACCGTGGGAGGCCGGCTACCAGTCCTACGCATTCCTGACTGGAGGGCGCACGGTACTGACGGTGCGTCAGGGCGCCCGCACCCAACTGGTCCTGCGGGAGCCGGACGGCACACTCAAGGAGTTGTGCCCCGAACTCACATCCGCAAAGCCGTACGCCGCGTCCCTCGGCGACCAACTCGCCGTCATCGCCGCCGAATCCGTGACCACTCCGGCAGTCTGGCTCATCAGCCCCGGCGCAGGCAGGACCGCGGCCGCCGCGACGCGACTCGTGGGCGAAGACTCCCCTTGCGCCGCCAAGCCCCCGCAGCGCCGCGTCCTGGCCCGAGCCGGAGCACCCGTCGACTACCTGCTGCACCTCCCCGCCGAGGCGACGCGAGGCCCGGTCCCGCTGCTGGTCCGCGCGCACCCCGGCCCTACCGACAGCGCCACTGAGCGCCTTGACCTGACTGTCCAGTACTTCGTGGGTCACGGCTTCGCAGTCGCTGACGTCGACTACCGCGGCAGCACCGGCCGGGGGCGCGCCTACCGCCAGGCCCTTTACGGCCACTGGGGCACCTTTGATGCCGACGACTGCCAGGATGTCGCCCGCGCCCTGGTCGACGAAAGCACGGCGCGTGCCGGAGCCGTCTTCCTAACGGGAGCCAGCGCCGGCGGATACACCGCCCTCCAAGCCGCACGACGTGCGGGCTCACCCTTCGCTGGCGTCACCGCCGTTTCGGCTATCACCGACCCAGCTCGATGGGCGAACAGTGTCCCGCGTTTCCAACGCGCCCACGCACTCGCCCTCGCCGGCCCTGCGGGCGCGGTCGAGGCCAAGGACATCGACCTGCCGGTACTGATGATCCACGGCACCGGCGACACCGTCGCCCCGGCCGACGACGTTCGCCAACTCGCAGCGGCCCTGCGCGAGGCAGGCACCGACCACGAGACCCTCTTCCTCGATGGCGCGGGCCACTACCTGTCCGAGCCGAGCAGCCGCCGTGCCGCCTTGGAGGCTGAACTGGCCTTCTACCGTCGCCTCATGAGCGCGCAGCTGAGGCGTCGCCTGTGACCGGCTGGGCCAGTAAGGCGGCTGACAGCACCTGCTCCACGTAGGCGTAAAGGTCAGCCACACAGGCGAGGCGAGCGTGCGGTGCCAGTTCCGTCAGTAGGACCGCAATCCGCTGCACGCAGCGCCCGGAGGAGGTACGGGCGGCGTAGCCGACCGCGTCCCGCGCCACCGCGCACGCCTGCTCGACGTCCTCCGAGCGCAGCCACGAAGTGGCCACCAGCGCGGTGTCAATGGCGAGCCTGCGCACATGCGTAATACCGACTCCGTTCAGTGCGTCGGCAGCCTCCACGCGAGTGTCCGACGGGCGGCCCAGGTCGTGCAGGCAATGCGCGATCTCATCGGCCAGGTAGGCGCGAGTGAAGTACCGGATCCACTCCGGCTCTTCCACGCCCTCAGCGGAGCTGACCAGGGCTTCGGCTCGCAGCAGGAGTCCGGTGCTGTCGCTCTCCCGGCCCATCCTCGCCTGGGCTCGGGCCTGTACCGCCAGAATCGCCGCCCGTGTCGACGGACTTGCGGCCGTCCCCACTGCCGTCTCGGCGGCTTGCGCCCACCGCATGGCGATGTGTGGATGCTCACAGTGCAAGGCCAAGTGCCCCAGGTTCACCGCCACCAGATAGCCGCCCAGACAGCGGTCTTCGGCTTCGTCTGCCAGTTGTAACGCCCGCTGGTAGTACCGCTGGGCAGTCCCCGGCTGGCCGGCATCGACGGCCTGATAGCCCGCCAGTTCCCAGAACCGCGACGCCAGCCGTGCCAGCTCGCACGCAACGGCCGGATGAGCGGCTTGGCGGGAGAGCAGGAGCGCCAACTCCCGCTCGGTGTAGGCGACCAACTGCGGCGCGAACGTCCCTGGGCCGTGAGCGTGATCCAACTGCCGGAACATCGTCAGCATGCCTTCGGCAACGGCCAGATCCTGCTCCGTCACCCACAGGCCGTCACCATCGCGGGAGGGGCTTTCGGAGACTGCCCCCGCTCCAGCCCCACTCCCGGCCAGCCAGGCGGAAACGGCCATGTCGGACTCGGCTGCGACGAGCCGCACCGCCGCCCCCGTGGTTGCCCCACCACGCCGCCGCTCGGCCGACAGCGCCGGCCAAAGCGCTGTCAGTAACCCACCTGCATCCAGCGCCCTGTCGCAGGCCACAAGGAAGTCCTGTGTCGGGAATCGCTCCGTCGTCTCCACCCGCCGCACCAGATCCGCGCTGCAGTGGATGAGTCGGCCCAGTCCGGCCTGACTGAGCCCCCGTTCTGTGCGCAGCCGTCGTATTTCCGCGCCGAGTTGTGCACGGGAGGACCCGGCTGGATCGATTTCCCGCGCCTCGAACGGCATGGATACCTCCCCGCACATCCTTGTCAACCATCATGCCCACTCTGAGAGCTCATCGCAGGGATCTATTCGCATCCGGCCCAAGCCCATGCCTCCAAGCCTCGCCGGGTCCCTGATCGGTACCAGCTCGGTGCGCCGCCGCGCGCAGCTCACGATGTGCCGGCCCGACCTGGTGCACCGAACGCATCCGCGGCAATATCGACACCCGCCTCGACAAGCTCCCAGGTGGTGGGTGCGGTGGCTCGGCAGTGTCAGGGGCTCGGCGTGGGACCAGGATCGGTCATGAAGCTGCGGATGGCGGCGGTAGTAATGGTCTCGTACGTCCTGCCGTCGGCCAGATGACCGGCACGTTCCAGGCTCAGCGCACCCTGGGCGGCGGCCCACACCGCGTCGGCGATCCGTCGTGGCTGCGTCGGCACCAGATAACCGGCGGAGATGCAGTCGGCGATCACCCGGTCGACGATGTTCAACGCGGCCCGGGCGAGCGTGCGGGCCCGCTCACTCGGCACGAAACCGGGGATGGCCCGCTCGAACATGAGACTGTAGTAGCCCGGCTCGGACAGCGCGGCGTCCCGGTAGGCCGGACCCAGCGCGGTGAGGTGCTCCAGCGGGTCGCGGCGGTCCGGCACTGCCTCAAGGCGGCGTCGAAAGCGCTCGAAGCCCTCCAGATACAGAGCTTCGGCGAGTCCTTCGTTGCTGCCGAACATCGTGTAGATGACCTGGGCCGAGCAGCCCGCCTCGGCGGCGATCCGGCGGACGGTGAGGCTCTCCGGCCCGGAGGAGTCGAGCAGCCGGCCGGCGACGTCGAGCAGGCGCGTGCGCAGCTCGTCGTATGTGCTGCGGTGGCCGCGCGTGTAGGCACCCTGAAGTCCGAGCGGCGCCGGCGTACCCATCAGCGACGAGCCCTTCTCATATCGGGAGTCTCACAAACCAGACCCGGAAGATGACTTAACCATGCCGCTCGTCTTTCAAACCGCATTGAAACGGAAAACATCCTGAAATTGCCGCGCATTCGTGACCAGGCGAAATCTTGTCCACATCGGCGTGTCGCCCGCCTCCGATTGTGCGGCATGGAGCAACGCCGGTGTCGGCGGGGTGGCATAGCGTGAGAAGCATGGACGTGAGCCCCAACCCCGAACGACGCAGTACCGACCCTCGCCCCTTCTGGCTCGCCGGTCGTCCCGCCATGGGCGACGCCGAAGGGACCGTGACCAACTCCCACGACCGGCGCGTCGTCGGGGTGTATTCGTTCCCCACCGCCGAGCAGGTCGAGCAGGCGGTGGCGGCGGCGGACGCGGTGCGCGGACAGGCCGCCGCGCTGCCCCTGCATGTTCGCGCGGAGGCGCTGGCCCATGTCGCCCACCGCCTCGCCGAGCGGACGGAGGAGCTCGCCCAGCTGATCAGCGGCGAGAACGGCAAGCCCGTCTTCTGGGCGCGGGGAGAGGTCGGCCGGGCCGTGTCCACGTTCCGCTTCGCCGCCGAGGAGACCCGGCGCTTCAGCGGAGAGGTTCAGCGGCTCGACACCGAGGCCGCCGCCCAGGGCCGTCTCGCCTACGTCTCGCGGGTGCCGTACGGGCCCGTGCTGGCCATCACGCCGTTCAACTTCCCGCTCAACCTGGTGGCGCACAAGGTGGCCCCGGCCATCGCCGTCGGCGCCCCGATCATCGTGAAGCCCGCCCCCAAGACCCCCCTGTCCGCGCTGGTGCTCGGCGAGATCCTGGCCGAGACCGACCTGCCGGAGGGCATGTTCTCCGTCCTGCCGGTGCCGAACGAGCGGGCCGGCGCGCTCGTCGAGGATCCCCGGCTGCCCGTCGTCTCGTTCACGGGTTCCGGGCCGGTCGGGTACGCGATCCTGGACCAGGTGCCGCGCAAGCACGTCACGCTCGAGCTCGGCGGCAACGCGGCGGCCGTGGTGCTGGCCGACGCCGACCTTGACTGGGCCGCCGGCCGGATCGCGCTGTTCTCCAACTACCAGGCCGGTCAGAGCTGCATCGCCGTGCAGCGCGTGATCGTGGAGGACGCGGTCGGCGACGAGTTCACCGAGAAGCTGGTCAAGGCCGTCGGCGCGCTCGTCACCGGGGACCCGGCCGACGAGAAGACCCAGGTCGGCCCACTCGTCAGCGAGGAGGCCGCGGTCCGGGTGGAGAGCTGGATCAAGGAGGCCGTCGCGGCGGGTGCGCGCGTCCTCATCGGCGGCACCCGCGACGGCGCGACCATCGCCCCGACCGTGCTCGCCGACGTGCCGGCCGACACGAAGGTCTCGTGCGAGGAGATCTTCGGTCCCGTCATGATCCTGCATCGGGCCGGTTCCGTCGACGAGGCGTTCGCCGCGGTCAACGACTCGAGGTACGGCCTGCAGGCCGGGGTGTTCACCCGCAGCCTCGACATCGCCTTCCGGGCCAACCGGGAACTCGAGGTCGGCGGCGTCATCATCGGCGACGTGCCGTCGTACCGGGCCGACCAGATGCCCTACGGCGGTGTCAAGGAGTCCGGCGTCGGCCGAGAGGGCCTGCGGTCGGCCATGGCGGACCTGACCTACGAGAAGGTCATGGTCCTCACCGGCCTCACCCTCTGATCACATGACTCGGCCGACCGGGGCGGCAACCCGGTCGGCCGTTCCTCACCTGGTGAGCTCGGCTCACCCGGTCAGTTCGGCGGCGCGGGTACGGGCCCACGCGTCGGCGGCCAGCACCTCCTCGACCGATGAGGCCGGTCCCGGCGCGTGTTCGGCGACCACCCGCTCCACGGTGTCCATGATGCCGAGGAACGGCAGGCCGCCCTTGAGGAACGCCTCCACGCACACCTCGTTGGCCGCGTTGTAGACGGCGGGAGCCGTACCACCCTGGGCGCCGACATGGCGGGCCAGCGCGACGGCCGGGAACGCCTCGTCGTCGAGCGGCTCGAACGTCCAGGTGTGCGCGGCGGTCCAGTCCACGGCCGACGCCGCGCCCGGAACGCGCTCGGGGAATCCCAGCGCGAGGGATATCGGCAGCCGCATGTCGGGCGGGCTCGCCTGGGCGACCGTGGAACCGTCGGTGAACTCGACCATCGAGTGGATCACCGACTGCGGGTGCACCACCACGTCGATCCGGTCGAAGCCGATGTCGAAGAGCAGGTGTGCCTCGATCACCTCCAGGCCCTTGTTGACCAGGGTGGCGGAGTTCACCGTGATCACGGGGCCCATGTTCCACGTCGGGTGGTTGAGCGCCATCTCGGGCGTGACGTCCCCCAACTCCGCTCGGTGCCTCCCCCGGAACGGGCCGCCGCTCGCCGTCACGACCAGGCGGCGTACGGCCCGGGCGTCGGCTCCGGACGGCCCGGCGGCCCACAGGCACTGGGCGAGTGCGGAGTGCTCGGAGTCCACCGGGAGCAGTTGCCCCGGCGCGGCCAGTCGCTTCACCAGCGGTCCGCCGACGATCAGGGACTCCTTGTTGGCCAGCGCGAGCACCCGGCCCGCCTCCAGGGCCGCCAGGGTGGAGGTCAATCCGAGCGCGCCGGTGATCCCGTTCAGCACCATGTCACAGGGGAGGGCGGCGAGCTCGGCGACGCCCTCCGGCCCGGCCAGGATCCTCGGCCGTGCGCCGCGTGCGGCGAGGGCCTCCCGGAGCGCCGGTACGGCTGCCGCGTCGGCGACGGCGACCGCCTCCACCCCGAACCTGGCGGCCTGACCGGCCAGCAGGTCGACGCGACCGCCCCCGGCCGCCAGGGCGGCCACCCGGAAGCGCCCGGACGCGCGTTCGACGACGTCGAGCGCCTGGGTGCCGATGGACCCGGTCGACCCGAGCACCACGATCGAGCGTTCCCGCCCGGGCGGTGACGGGGGTGGTGAACCCGGGGGCGACTCGGCCGGCTGACGGCGATCTGTGGTCATAGCCTCATTGTCTCCGAGGAGGAGCGCTCGGTGGACCGGCACGCATCCGCCATCGGATTCACTGAAAGTAGCCACGAGACGACAGATCGTGGTCCAAACTCGGGTTCCATGACTCCCTGTCTCCCCCTGCTCGCCCTCGCCGCCCTCGTCACCGGACTCACGGGAGTCCCGCAGCCCGGGGTCGTCACCATGTCCGCCGCGCCATCTCCGGCCGCCGCCTCCGACATCGTGGATCACGTGACCGCCTCGGCCCTGGGCACCTACTGGACGCCGGAGCGGATGGAGCGGGCGCTCCCCATAGACCTGCTGTCCACGGTCAAGCGGGTGGAAATGGCGACCGCCGGCATCCTTCCGGCCGCCGTGGCCTCCCCCGTGCCTCCCCCATCTCCCTCCCCGTCTCCCTCCCCGTCTCCCTCCCCGTCTCCCTCCCCGTCTCCCTCCCCGTCTCCCGACGCCGCTTCCACCGGGCCCCGGCGCGTACGGCAGGCCGGACTGGCACGCCGACCCGGCCTGCCGCAGGCCAGGACGAGCGGGTCGAAGTGGAACGCGGGCGGTGCGGTGACAAGGACCACCGGCCGGGTGTTCCTGACCATGGACGGCGTCGACTTCGTCTGCTCGGCCAGTGCCGTACGCAGTGCGAACAAGGACGTGGTGGTCACGGCCGGACACTGTGTGAAGAACGGCTCGGGGTCCTGGGCGGAGAACTGGACGTTCGTCCCCGGCTACCGTGCCGGACGGAGACCGTACGGCGCCTACACCGCCCGGCGGATGTTCGTCGCCGGGCCGTGGGCCCGTGGCGGGAACGACGACTACGACCTGGGCATGGTGGCGGTGACCACGGCGAACGGCCGCCACCTCGGCGACGCCGTGGGCGGCCAGGAGATCGGCTTCAACGCCCGGCGGGGGCTGCGCACCTACGGGTTCGGCTTCCCGGCCGACCCGCCCTACAACGGGGAGCACCTGCTGTACTGCGCGGGTGTGGTCCGCGCGGATCCCCAGGGGCAGACCCGCGATCAGGGGCTGCGCTGCGATCTCACGGCCGGGGCGAGCGGCGGGCCCTGGCTCAGCGGCTTCGACCCGGCCACCGGCCGCGGCACGCTCACCTCGGTGAGCAGCTTCAAGTACAGCAACGACCACCGCACGATGTACGGCCCCTATTTCGGCGCGGCGGCCAGGGACCTGTTCCAGGCCGCCCAGCGGGCGTGACACATTGACCCGGGCGTTGGAGCCACCGGTCAACGGAGGGTGGCGGAGGTGAATCGCGGACGCCCCGCCATCGCCGGACATCCCTAGACTGGGACCGCCGGCACATCGGCTCGCCGGGCTCGCCAACACACAAGGTGCTGAAATGTCAGTTGATCTCGGGATTCCCACCGTCCGGACCCAGCCGATCGCCAAGCGGCGGGCATCGCGCCAGATCATGGTCGGCCCGGTCGCGGTGGGCGGGAACGCTCCCGTTTCGGTGCAGTCGATGACCACCACGCCGACCTCCGACGTCAACGCGACACTTCAGCAGATCGCCGAGCTCACCGCGGCCGGCTGCCAGATCGTGCGGGTGGCCGTACCGTCGCAGGACGACGCCGACGCGCTTGCGGCCATCGCGAAGAAGTCCCAGATCCCGGTGATCGCCGACATCCACTTCCAGCCGAAGTACGTGTTCGCCGCCATCGACGCCGGGTGCGCGGCCGTACGGGTGAACCCGGGCAACATCAAGAAGTTCGACGACAAGGTCGGCGAGATCGCCAAGGCCGCCTCGGCCGCCGGGGTGCCGATCCGCATCGGCGTCAACGCGGGCTCGCTCGACCCGCGCCTGCTCCGCAAGTATGGCAAGGCCACACCCGAGGCCCTGGTCGAGTCGGCGCTGTGGGAGTGCTCACTGTTCGAGGAGCATGACTTCCGCGACATCAAGATCTCGGTGAAGCACAACGACCCCGTCGTGATGATCCAGGCGTACCGCCTGCTCGCCGAGCGGTGCGACTATCCGCTGCACCTCGGCGTCACCGAGGCCGGTCCCGCGTTCCAGGGCACGATCAAGTCGGCCGTCGCGTTCGGCGCGCTGCTGGCCGAGGGCATCGGCGACACGATCCGGGTCTCGCTGTCCGCGCCGCCGGTCGAGGAGGTCAAGGTCGGCACCCAGATCCTGGAGTCGCTGGGCCTGCGCGAGCGTGGCCTGGAGATCGTCTCCTGTCCGTCCTGCGGCCGGGCCCAGGTGGACGTCTACACCCTCGCCGAACAGGTGCAGGCGGGGCTGGAGGGGCTGAACGTCCCGCTGCGCGTCGCGGTGATGGGCTGCGTCGTCAACGGCCCGGGAGAGGCGCGCGAGGCCGACCTCGGCGTCGCCTCCGGCAACGGCAAGGGCCAGATCTTCGTCAAGGGTGAGGTCATCAAGACCGTGCCCGAGTCGCAGATCGTGGAGACCCTCATCGAGGAGGCCCTGCGCCTCGCCGAGGCCATGGGTGTGGATGTGGACCTCGACGACGAGCCCGGCCCCGAGGTCGTGGTCCACTGATCGTCGTATGCCGGCCACTCCATTACATGGCGCAATAGAGTGACTACGGAATGGTAATGATCGGGTAGTGTGGGCGGTAGCCCTGCGATCACGTCCGGGAAGCTGTCCTCTGCCGTTTGAGAGCAGAGGGAGCGTGGCCGGTGAAGCGGGTCGTCGGAGTGTTCGCGGGTGTGACGGTGCTGGTCACCGGATTGGTCGGGCCGGTCGGCCCGGTAGGCCCTGTCTGGGCGATCGGCGCCGCCGGAGCGCGGGCTCTCCCGGACGCGTCCCACCCGGCGCCCTGGCGGGGACGGCAGGGGATCACCTGGGGTCCCTGTGAGCGTTCGGGACTGTCGTCGAAGCTCGGCGCCGCTCTCGGCCCTGTGCTGCCCGCCAAGCAGAGCAGGAACCGGGCGCAGGGCGAGGAGTGCGGGACGGTCCGGGTGCCGCTCGACTACGCCGAGCCGTACGGCCAGCAGATAACGATCGCGTTGAACCGGATCAGGGGCTCGGTCTCCAGGGACGGCAACCACCTCGGCTCGCTGCTGGTCAATCCCGGGGGTCCGGGCGGCTCGGGGTTGGAGCTGGCCAGGTTCGTCGCGTCCCAGCTGCCCCGGGACATCGCCACGAGGTTCGACGTGATCGGGTTCGACCCGCGCGGAGTCGGCGCCAGCCGGCCGGCCATCGCCTGCGTGAATCCCAAGCACTACTACGCCCCGCCGCGCCCGGACAACGTGCCGCGCGGCAAGGCCGAGGAGGACGTGCTGGTCGCCCGGGCCAGGCAGTACGCCGAGGCGTGCGGCAACCGTTGGTCGTGGTTCCTGCCGTACCTCACGACCGAGAACACGGCGCGGGACATGGACATGATCCGCGCGGCCCTGGGCGAGGAGAAGATCAGCTACCTGGGCTACTCGTACGGCACCTATCTCGGTGCCGTCTACGCCACGTTGTTCCCCAAGCGGGTACGCCGGCTCGTGCTGGACAGCGTGGTCGACCCCGAGGGCGTCTGGTACGACGTGAACCTCGCCCAGGACCGCAGCTTCGATCGCCGCCAGCGCGACTTCCTGGCCTGGATGGCGGAGCACCACGACGCCTACCGGCTGGGCCGTACCGAAAGGGCGGTGGAGTTCGCGTGGTCCTCGATGCGGTCACGCCTGCGGGAGCGGCCGGCCGGGGGGATCGTCGGCCCCAGCGAACTGGACGACATCTACACCTCGGGCGGCTACTCGAACCTGCTCTGGCCGGCTCTCGCCGAAGCGTTCTCCGCCTACGTGCGCAGGGGGGACACGACCGGCCTTGTCAAACTCTTCCACGACCAGGCCGAGGTGGACGCCGAGGAGGAGAACTCCTATGCCGTCTATCTGGGAGTCGAGTGCCGCGACGCGGCCTGGCCGCGTGACTGGTCCCGCTGGCACGCGGACACGGTGAAGATGCACGCGAAGGCACCGTTCATGGCCTGGCAGAACGCCGTCTACAACGCGCCCTGCGCCTTCTGGCCGGTGCGCGGCGGCACCCCGGTGAAGATCGGGGCCGACCGACTGCCGCCGGTGCTGCTGATTCAGGCCGAGCGTGACGCGGCCACGCCGTACGCGGGCGCCCTGCGCATGCGCGGCCGCTTCCCGACGGCCCGGCTGCTCACCGAGGTGGGCGGGGGCAACCATGGTGTGTCGCTGGCCGGGAACCCCTGCGTCGACCGGCAACTCGCCGCATATCTGCGGGACGCGGCCCTGCTGCCGCAGCGCCGGGGCGTACGCGGCGCCGACGCGACCTGCCCTGCCCAGCCCGGCCCACGGCCGACGGCACGGAAATCGGCGGCAGGCAAAGCGGCGGCACGCAAAGCGGCGCCGGGGGCCGTACGGGATCACCGGGACCTGCTCAGGACACCGAGGCACGACCTGGTGCGGTCGGCACGCCGTTAGGGAGGGCTTCACGAGTCATCTCCCGCTGCGGGGCGGACGGCGCCTCGCAAACAGTCCCCGACTTCCAAAAACAACATGGTCGCGTAGGCTTGGCCCGTGATGCTGCGTACATCGGCGTCGCGCGTGCTCGACGACAGCGATCGCGACGAGGTGCTGGCGCTCCTCGACACGGACCCGGTCGCCAACGTATTCGTCGCCTCCCGGGTCAGGGCCGTGGGGCTCAACACCTCGCGGCTCGGCGGTCAGATGTGGGGGTTCGGCCCGCGCGGCGGGCTTGTGTCCCTGTGCTATGCCGGAGCCAACCTGGTCCCCGTCAACGCCACACCCGAGGCTCTGCACGCGTTCGCCGACCGCGCGCGCAGGCAGGGACGGCGCTGCTCGTCGATCGTCGGTCCTGC
The DNA here is from genome assembly GCF_016863115.1 of Sphaerimonospora thailandensis. Taxonomy (GTDB): domain Bacteria; phylum Actinomycetota; class Actinomycetes; order Streptosporangiales; family Streptosporangiaceae; genus Sphaerimonospora; species Sphaerimonospora cavernae. The sequence continues at coordinate 47,664 of NZ_BOOG01000010.1, read as the reverse complement.
GGAGGCGGTCGAGCGGCTATGGGAGCGGCTGGAGCCGCACTGGGGCCCGGCCCGCGCGATCAGAAGGTCGCAGCCGGTCATGGTGACCAGGTCGCTGCCGCACGTCGAGCCGGACCCGCTCGTACGGAGGGTCCGCCCCGAACAGTTCGGCGTCCTGCTGCCGGCCTGCGTGGCGATGTTCACCGAGGAGGTCGGCATCTCCCCGGACAGCGGGGACGGCGGCGCGCTCTACCGGTCGAGGGTCGCCGAACTGATCCGCATCGGCCGGTCCTACGCCAGGATCGAGGACGGCCGGGTGGTGTTCAAAGCGGAGATCGGCGCGGTCACCCCACAGGCCTGCCAGGTCCAGGGTGTGTGGGTGGATCCCGAACTCAGGGGGCGCGGTCACGCGGTGTCCGGCATGGCGGCCGTCGTGGAGCAGGCGATGAGTTACTTCGCCCCGCTCGTCACCCTTTATGTCAACGACTACAACCTGCCCGCCCGGGCCGCCTACCGGAAGGTCGGCTTCCGGGACGTCGACACCTTCATGTCGGTCCTGTTCTGAACACGTCCCGGGTGAGATGTGGGGAACGGCCCGGTTCGACCGGGCCGTTTTCTTACGTCTCGATGGTGATCTGCCATCGCGGGGGCCGTTCCTCCAAGCTACACGAGCACTGTCCGCAGCCTGGAACCATGTCGTACTCCCTCCTGCTCCGTTGCCTGACAATCGAACGTTCCAAGTGTGACCGGACCGCGACCCACCGTAAAGGCCAGAAACCGCTATCCCGTTCCGGAACCGGAGTGCGGCCATCACCTCATTCCGGAAGGCCGCCGACGCCAGGATCCTGGGTGGACGAAGCGCCGCAACGGGCAGGGACGGGAGTACAACCTGCGAGTGACACTAATGCTCCGGTGACAGTCGGCCTTTCGGATGGGACCTTGGTTCAGGGGCTATCCGAGGGGGCGGGGTCATGGACGCCTGGTCGGTCCCGGGATACCGGGAAGTGCGCGAGCTCGGGACGGGCGGCACCGGCAGGGTGGTGCTCGCGACCTATACCGCCACCGGGGCCTATGTCGCCGTCAAGTATCTGCGTGACGAGCTGAGGGGCGACCCCCTGTTTCTGGCCGGGCTCCGTCAGGAAGCCCGGATCATGGTGGAGCTCGACGACCCCGCCATCGTGCGGCTCTACGAATACGTCGAGGCCCGCGACGGCGCGGCGATCGTCATGGAGCTCATCGACGGAGTCTCGCTGCGCGCGATCCTCGCCCAGCACGGACCTACCGGCCCGGAGGCGGCACTCGCGGTGCTGAAGGGGTCGCTCAAAGGCCTGGCGGCCGCACACGCCGCGGGCATCGTGCACCGGGACTACAAACCGGAGAACGTGCTGGTCCAGGCCGACGGGACCAGCAAGCTCTCGGACTTCGGGATAGCCACGCCGAGCGGAGAGCCCGGTACGCCCGCCGGGACACCGCCCTATATGGCGCCGGAGCAATGGGACGGCGGACCCTCCGGCCCGGCCGCCGACGTCTACGCAGCCACCTGCGTGTTCTTCGAATGCCTCACCGGGCGCAAGCCGTACCGGGCCGAGCACCCGACAGCGCTGCGGCACCAGCACCGGAGCGCGCCGATCCCGGTCGTCGACGCGCCGGCCCCGGTACGCCGCCTCATGGCGCGGGGACTGGCCAAGAACCCGGCCGACCGGCCGGCCGGCGCCCGGGCGTTCCTCACCGAACTGGAGGCCGCGGCGGCCGGGGCGTACGGACCCGACTGGGAGCGGCGCGGCCGCCGCCGCCTCGCCGAACTGGCCACCCTGCTGGCGCTGACGTTCCCACTGGCGACCCCCGCCGAGCCGATCGAGGTGAGCACCTCGATCGCCCGGACCTCCCTCGGTCGCACCATGCTCGCCCGGACGCCACCCACCCGGAGGCCGTTCCGCCGTAGGTTGTTCCGGCGCAGGCCGCCCGGCCGGGCCATGCTCACCGGTCGGCAGATGCACTCGGGACCCCGGTTCACGATCGGCGCGGCCGTGCTGTCGGCGATGGTGATCGTGGCGATCGTCGCGGCGGATCGGGGCATTCCCTCCGCCCGGATGTTCACCCAGCCGAACAGACTCAGCCCGCCGCCGCACAGCCGAATCGTGCAACCGTCGCCGGGCCCGGGCGTGTCCTCACCCAGGCCGTCCGCGCCCTCCCCTGTGCCGCCCCGCGCGATGCCCGACTCGCACCCGACCGAAATGGCCCGCACCCGACTGGCCCCCACCCGACTGGCCCCGGCCAAAATGGCGCAGCGCGGTTCCGCGGCCGGACAGCCGATCTTCGGGTGGCCCATCGATCCCGACACGACCCGCGGGCCGACCGGTGGCCCCACCATCGAGCCTTCTGTCGAGCCTGCTGATGAGCAGTCCACCGCGCCGACGACGCCACCCATGAAGGTGACGGCGCTCGACATAACCGAGTTCGACGGCGATTCGGCGACGATCGGCGTGCAGACCACCAGTAGCGGGCGAGCACTGCTCATGGTCCGGTTCGCCGAGGGTTCCTCCCCCCGTCGGCTGGCCCCCGGCCCGCGCCGGACCATCCCCCTGCGTGGTGCGAACTCCTACGCGCAGACCGTCCGGTACGGCTTCCCGCCACCGGCCTGCGGCACCACCGTCTTCCGGCGGGTGACGGCCAGGACGATGCCGCAGGCGGCGGGCGGGACCCGGACCAGGCTGATGAAGGTGACGAGTGCGCCCTGCCCGTCCGTCTCCATCGACTCCTGGGACGGCACGGAGGCCACCGTACGGGTGACGACCAGAGGCACGACGGCCCCGGTGGATCTCACGATCACCTTCACGCAGCGGCTGACGCACAAGGGGCGAACCGCCGCCGTCCGGCGTGAAGCGACGAGGAAGCTGTCCGGATCGACGGACTACACGACGTCGTTCAAAGTGTCCTTCGACCAGCCGGAGTGCGGTTTCGAGGATGTCAGGACCGCCACGGTCACCACCTCACCGGGGGGCGCGACGGCCTCTGCCGACGTGGTGGCGAAAGGGCGCCCGTGCCCCCACGACGCGCCTCCGCCGACGCCCTCCCCGGCGCCCGAGATGACTGATCAGCGCGAGGTGCCGGAGCCTGGCCAGGGCCCGGCGTGGCCCCAGAGGGACGAGACGGGCATGGAGTAGATGCCGCCGCCGTGGGAGCCGGCGAAGGTTCCCAAATGCAGGACGGCTCCGGCGAGCATCCGATCACCCAGTCGATCCTTCAACCAGCGCAGATGCTTCGACGCCTCGCTGCCGGGGGAACTGCTGGCCTTGACCTCGAGGCCGACGACGCGGCCATCGGAGCTTTCGAGGATGAAGTCGATCTCCCGGCCGTCCCGGTCGCGGTAATGGTGGATCTCGAAGGGAGTCTCGCTGAATGTGCGCAGTTTGAGTAGTTCGGTGTAGACGAAGGTCTCTACCAGGCCGCCCAGGGCCGGATGCCCGGCAGGCAGCAGGGCGTCCTCGCTCACGTTGAGCAGGTGCGCGGCCAGGCCGGAGTCCGTCACGAACATCCGCGGAGACTTGGTGATTTTGGAGGTGAGGTTGGTGGACCAGGCGGGCACCTGTCCGAGTTGGAAGACGGTCTCCAGATAGATCGCGTACGTCTTGGCCGTGGCGGGGCTCAGGCCGGCGCCACGAGCGACGTCGGCGAGCACGAACGGACCTCCGGATCTCGCGGCGACCAGGCGCATGAGCGTGGGCAGCGCGCTCACCTGGTGGATTTGCGCGAAATCCGTGATGTCGCGAGTTGTCACGGTGGCGAGGTATCCGTCGTACCAGGCTTTCCTCAGTCGAGGATCGACGAGCTCAACGGCTTCGGGGAAGCCGCCCCGGGTGATGGCACGCAGATAGTCCTCCCGCCGCCAGACCGAGGAGCGGCCGAGCAGCGCGGTCGGGTCTTTGAACACCTGGTCGCAGAAGTCCGCCGGGCCGCCATGCAGTTCAGCACTGGCAAGCGGCCACAACTCGATGAACCCCGCCCGGCCCGCGAGCGACTCGGACAGATTTGGAACCGTGAGGAAGCGCGACGAGCCAGACAAGATGAACTGGCCACGGTGATTGGTCTCATCGACGACCAGTTTGATGCCGCGGACCAGCGCGTCGCCGCCGCGCTGCACCTCGTCGATCAGTGTGGGACGTGACTGGTAGCGGGGGAACCCTATGGGATCGTCCAGCGAGGCGCGCAGCGTCTCCTCGTCATCGAGCGACAGGTACTCGCCGCCGTGTTCCCTGTGGTAGGCCTGGAGCAGTGTGCTTTTGCCGCCCTGGCGGGGGCCGTTGACGATGACGACCCGGAGCCCTCCCGCAAGGAGTTCGAGCCGCGGCTCGGCCAGACGTGGAACGGTTCCCGGTAGCATGCCGACGAGACTAGCGGCACATCATCCAGTCGCTTGCTGATTTGTCGAACGTCGGCTCAAGCCCGTCCCATCGCGTCGTACGGCCCGTATCGCCCTCTCAAGACGCTCGTCCACGAACGCTCCCGATCGCTACTTGTGGAAAATGTTGGCCTCGCCCAGCGGACGCTGATCCAGCGGGCCGCTCGCTGGATCCTGCGTCAGACGGATCGAGCTATCCGCGCGCCCACCATATGGCGGCGACGAGCTCGGCCACCAGGGTCTCGGTGAGCAGCGCCACGTCGGGATCGGTGTCGTGCCGGTAGCGGATCGAGCCCGCCTGACCGGCGAGATCGCCTCCGATCGTGAGCACGGTGGAGCCGCGCCGCCTGATCCAGTCCATGGCCTGCTCGTCGTAGGGCGAGCCGGGGAACACGAGCGCCCGGTAGTCGCGGGTCTTGGTCAGATACACGTCCACGTGGGCCCAGTCACCGGTCTCGCAGGCGTCGGCCTGGCGGCGCGGACCTTCGCGGAACATGAGCGCGGACTGCTCGGCCGACGACAGCCGCTCGGCCGGCGCGATCGTGTAGACGCCGTCCGGCCCGTCCAGCAGCGCCCCGGCGTCCGCCAGCCATTCGACGCGCCGGTCGAGCAGGTCGGCCGTCGCCTCGGCGGCCCGCCGTACGAGCCCGGCGCCGCTCTCGCCGCTCCGGAAGCGGGCCGCCAGCGTGAGCAGGAGGGCCAGCGTGTGCTGGAACGTGCGGCAGGCCACGCCGCCGCGCTCCTCCCCGGCGGCCATCGGCACCACGAGGTCGGCGCCGTCGGTGACCGGGGACCCGGGCGCGTTCGTCATCGCCACGACGAACGACTCGCCGGTGTGGCGGGCCAGCGCGTCGAGCGTCTCCCGGCTGCCGCCGGTCGCCGAGATGGCCACGGCCACGGTCCGGGGGCCCGGTGGCGTGCCGAGCGAGGCGGAGGCGTATTCGGCGATCGCGTCGATCCCGGCCGCCCGGAGCCGCTGCGCGGCCACACCCGCGGCGTACCGGGAACTGCCCATGCCGAGGAAGACGATCCGATCGAAATCCTCGGGCAGGTTCTCGAACGGGTCACACCGTTCGAGTCGGTCGGCCAGCGCCCCCAGCGCCTCCGGCTTGGCCTCGAGATCCGCCCGATAGAGCCCGGCGTCCACCGCCACCCTCTCCCTCTTCTCGCGATCTTGAAGGAACTCGCACGCTCATGTGTCGGCGTGCCCAAACGGCTTTTGTGATCATGTAAACCATGAGCGCAGCACGCCCATGGGGGCATACCGCCAGCGTGGCAGGTGCCGCGCCGCGTAGATCAGCTCACGGCACTCCTGTTCGATCTCGAACGGCCGCAGCAGCGACCGGTCCAGCAGCTCCGCCCGGCCGGCCTCGTCGAGCGCCGCCGTGTACGCGCCGACCAGCTCGGATCGGGTGATCGTCACCCATCTCGCAACCTCGGCGGGATCGACTGTCCTGCGCCTGATCGCGACCTGACCGACGTGATCGAGGCTCGTGGCGAGCTGCGCCAGGTCGCGCGCCGCGGGCTGGAACGCCTCGGCGTCGTCCGCCGCCACCGTCGGATTGCCGTCGAAGTCGACCACGGCGTAACCGCCTCGCCACCGCAGGATCTGGCCCACGTGCAGGTCCCCGTGGATGCGGATCAGGGGCGTACGGACCGGCAGGGCGAGCGGGACGAGCTCGCCGCGCAGCACCGCGGCTCGGGCGGCCAGCCAGGCGCCGTCCGCGCTGTCCGCCACATTCTCACTGGCCGTCAGCGCGAGCGCCGCATCCAGCGCCTCCTCCGCCCTCTTCCCATAGACCACCGGTACGGCCTCGGCCGGCGGGAGCCGTACGGGATCGGGGAAGGTCCGCGACGGCGTCGCCATCGCCAGGTGCAACTCGGCGGCGAGCCGGCCGATCTCGGCCGCGAACTCCATGCCCCCGCGGACCGCCTCGTCCACGCACCACTCCCAGCCGTCCCGCGCGTCCGGCAGGTAAGCGGTCACCAGGGCGACCGGCGCGTCCTCCCAGAAGATCGCGGCGTACGGCCGGGCCGTACGGGCGAAGTCGGCGAGATGGGCGAGCGGGCCGAGAGCCGGATGCGGGCCGCGGACGGGCCGGGGGAACCACTTGACCACCACGCTCTCGCCCACGATCACCGAGTGGTTGGTCTGGTCGACCGTGATCGGGCGCTCCTCGTACGAGGCGGCCGGCAGCGGCGCGAACGAGCGTACGGAGAAAGGCGGTGGCGGGGCGGCGCCGTCCGCCAGGGCGCGCACGACCGACGAGGTGACGCCCTCGGCCGCCACCAGCGTGAGCGTCCCGTCGGATGCCTCCGCGACGTGCGGCCAGCGGGACGGTTCCACATGATCTCCTGAATTTAGATTCAACAAGAAACACAAACATAAAGGTCACGGTCGACAGACAAAGTCTTGTCTACGTTGAGCTGTCCTGCAACACTGGCCGCCATCCTCGTCCCAAGGGAGTCCCCACATGACACGTCGCGCACCCGTCGCCGTGGCCTCCGCCTGCCTGGCGTTCACTCTGACCGCGTGCGGCGGAGCCTCCACCACCGACTCCGCGCCCGCGACGCTCGACGCCAACGCGGATCTGTCGAAGCAGAGCCTGACGATCTCGATCTGGGACGGATACAGCCCGAAGGACCTGCCGGAGCGGGTGAAGGCGAAGCTCGGGTTCGACACCAAGGTCGCCATCCATGACACGAACGAGACCATCATGGCCAAGCTGACCGCCGGCGGCGACAGCGGCATCGACGTGGCGTTCGTGTCGGGGCAGTACGCGCAGGCGCTGAACGCCCAGGGCCTGCTGGAGCCGCTCCACGCCGACCTGATCCCGAACCTCAAGAACCTCTTCCCCGAGGCCGCCCAGCTCGCCTACGACAAGGGCAACACGTTCTCGGTGCCGTACACCTGGGGCACCACCGGCCTGTGCTACCGCAGCGATCTCGTCAAGACCCCGCCGACGAGCTGGAGCGACCTGCTGAACCCGCCGGCCGAGCTGAAGAAGAAGATCACGATGATGACCACCGAGCGGTGGCTGGCGCTGCCCGCGCTCAAGCTGCTCGGCGCATCGGTCAACACCACCGACCAGGCCGTGCTCGACAAGGCCAAGCAGATGCTGCTGAAGGTCAAGCCCGACCTGCTGGCCTACGACGACACGACGTTCGGCGACCGGCTCAAGTCCGGCGAGGCCGCGATGGCCGAGGCCTGGGACGGGTGGTGCCCGACGGCGGAGAAGAACATCAAGTTCGTGGTGCCGTCCGAGGGCAGCGACCTGTGGGCGGACACCATGGTGATCCTCAAGAGCTCCAGGAACAAGGAGGCGGCGCACGCCTTCATCAACTACATCCTCGACCCCGAGATCCACGGCTGGGTGGCGCAGAACATCCTGTACAAGATCCCCAACAAGGTGGCGATGGACGCCCTCGACCCCAAGTTGCTCGAGAGCTACCCGGCGCTGGCGCAGCCGCCCGCCGAGCTGCTCAAGGGTGAGAGCCTGATCGACCTCGGCGAGGCGTCCACCATGTACACCCGCCTGTCCACCGAGGTCTCGGCGGCGCAATGACGGGTACCGGACCGCCCGTCGCCGCCGTACGCAAGGCGGCGGGCCGGCTCGTGACGCTGGGCCCCGGGTTCGGCTTCCTGACCGTCTTCCTGCTGGTCCCGCTGGCGCTGGTGCTGAGCTACACCGTGTTCCGGCGGGGCCGGTTCGGCGGGGTCGTCCACGAGCCGACGGGGGAGAACTTCACCCGCCTCGCCGATCCGCTCTACCTCGACGTCGTGTTCGGCTCGGTGAAGCTCGCGGTGATCACAACGCTGCTGGCGCTGCTGCTCGGCTATCCGACGGCGTACATGATCGCCAAGCTGCCCGCGAAGTGGAAGGTCATCGCCCTGGTGGCGGTCGTGCTGCCGTTCTGGACGAACTTCCTGATCAGGACGTACGCCTGGATCGTGCTGCTCAACTCCGAGGGGATGCTCAACTCCGGGCTGAAGGCGCTCGGCCTCGGCCCGGTTGAACTGCTCTACACCGACGGCGCGATCGTCGCCGGGTTGCTGTACGCCTACCTGCCGCTGATGATCCTCCCGCTCTACTCGGCGATCGAGCGGCTGGACCCGAGCCTGCGCGAGGCGTCGGCGAACCTGGGCGCGCGGCCCGCCAGGACGTTCTGGTCGGTGACGCTTCCCCTGTCGCTGCCGGGCGTGCTGACCGGCTGCGTGTTCGTGTTCGTGCCGAGCCTGGGCAACTTCGTCATCCCCGAACTGCTCGGCGGGGGCCGCCGCATCATGGTCGGCAACCTCATCCGCGACCAGTTCCTCAAGGCCCGCGACTGGCCGTTCGGCTCGGTGCTGGCGCTGGCCGTGATCGCGGTGCTCGTACTGCTGCTGTTCGCCCAGGCATGGGCGGCGCGGAGGGCGGGACGCGATGCGTGACCGATCCGCCCGCCTGGGCTGGCTGCGGCTGCCCTTCTGGCTCACCTACCTGTTCCTGTACGCCCCGATCGCCGTGCTGGTGATCATGTCGTTCAACCGGGCGAAGACGCCGTACACGTGGGGCGGCTTCTCACTCGACTGGTACGGCAGGCTCGCGGAGAACGACTCGATCCGCGGCGGTCTGGTCAACACCCTGATCGTGGCGTTCGGGGCGACGGTGCTGTCGACCGTCCTCGGCACGCTGCTCGCCGTCGGCCTGGCGCGGTACACGAGGTCGCGGCTGCTCGACGCGCTCTCGACGCTGCCCGCGATCCTGCCCGACCTGGTCCTGGCCATCGGGCTCCTGGTGTTCTACACCGCGGTCAAGATGACGCTGGGCCTGCACTCTGTGCTGATCGCGCACACGGTCTTCGGCATGGCGTTCGTTTCCGCGGTCGTACGCGCGCGGCTCAGCCACATGGACACCTCGCTGGAGGAGGCATCCCGGGACCTCGGCGCGACCCCGATCACCACGTTCTTCACGGTGACGCTGCCCACGCTCGCTCCGGGCGTCCTCGCGGGCGCGCTGCTCGCCTTCACGCTCTCGCTCGACGAGTTCGTGATCGCGTTCTTCACGGCCGCGCCGTCCGAGCCGACCCTGCCGATCGTCATCTACTCGATGGTGCGGTTCGGCGTGACCCCCGAGATCAACGCGCTGGCGACGCTGCTGCTCGCGGTGAGCTTCACCGTGGTCATCGTCGCCCAGCGCATGACCAGGTTGACCGAGGCACTCAAATGACACTCATCTCCATCGACGGCGTCAGCCGGCGGTTCGGCCAGGTGACCGCACTCGACACGGTCAGCCTCGACATCCGGCAGGGGGAGTTCTTCGCCCTGCTCGGGCCGTCCGGCTGCGGCAAGACGACGCTGCTGCGCATCCTCGCCGGGTTCGAGCAGCCGGACGACGGCAAGGTGCTCCTCGACGGCGAGGACCTGCTGGCGGTCCCGCCGCACCGCCGCCCGGTCAACCTGATGTTCCAGTCGTACGCCCTGTTCCCGCACATGAGCGTCGAGAAGAACGTGGCGTACGGCCTGGAGCGGGAGAGGTTGCCCCGCCAGGAGATCCGCGACCGGGTCGGCGGGGTACTGGAGACCGTCGGCCTGGCGGCGCAGGCCCGCCGCAGACCGCACGAGCTGTCCGGCGGCCAGCGCCAGCGGGTCGCGCTGGCCAGGGCCATCGTCAAGCGGCCCCGTCTGCTGCTGCTCGACGAGCCGCTGTCCGCGCTGGACAAGAAGGTCAGAGCTGAGATGCAGCTTGAGCTCAAGCGGCTGCAGAACGAGGTCGGCATCACATTCGTGGTGGTCACCCACGACCAGGAGGAGGCCATGTCGCTCGCCGACCGCATCGCGGTGATGCGCGGCGGCCGGGTCGAGCAGGTCGACGCACCCGTGGACCTCTACGAACGGCCGCGCACACCGTTCGTGGCCGACTTCGTCGGCGCCAACAACCTCTTCGAGGGCCGGGTGACCGGCAAGGGGCTCGAGGTGGACGAGCTGGGTGTGCTGCCCGCACCCCCGTCCAGGCCGGGAGAGGGGGCCGGCCTCGCCGAGGGCTCACGTGCACTGCTGGCGATTCGTCCCGAGCGGATCCGTCTCACCCCGCTCACACGAAGTGACGAAGAACCGGGGGAGCATGGCGGCGGGCTGACGGGCGAGGTCGTGGACGTGAGCTTCTACGGAGGCACGTCGCACGTGGCCCTGAGCGTGCCGGGCCACGAGGGGCATGTGCTGGCAGCCACGCAGGGCCCCGCCCGGGTCGATGTCGGCGTACGGGTCGCCCTGAGCTGGGCCGCCGGCGACGCGACCCTCCTCCAGGTCTAGCTCCGGCCTGGCTCCGCCGCCCTCACGAGGGCCTAGCGGCGGGTGGTGGGCTTGAGGGGGTTGCCGGTGGCCAGGCGGGCGTGGTCGAGGATGAGCTCGACGGCCTTCTCCGGGTCGATGGAGTGGTGCCGGGCGATGATGCGGTAGCCGTACGCGTCCTCCAGCGCCACGAGGTTGCGGGCGATGATCTCGGAGTCCTGCGCCAGCGTGAAGACGCCGTGGGCGGCGCCCGTCTCCAGGATCGTCTGGTACATCGACACCTGCCGGTCGAACAGCGTGGTCAGCAGGGTGGCGTACACGCGGTTGCGTCCGGCCGCGCCGCCGAGCTCGCACAGCAGCCGGACGCCGGCGTCGTCGGGCCCTTCGGGCAGCCCGGACCGGATCGTGACGATGAGCTTCTGCGCGGGGTCGGCGATGCCGCTGATCTTCTTGACCCGTCGCTCGTAGAAGCGCTCCATCCCGGCCTGATGGGCCTCGATCAGAAGGTCGCGCAGGTTCGGGTAGTGGTACAGCACAGCGCCGGAGGTGAGGCCCGCCTCCTCGGCGATCTGGTTGAGGTGGACGCCCTCCGTGCCGTGCTGGATCATCGCCCGCCGAGCCGCGTCGATGAGGTCGAGCCGCCGGTCCGCCTTGCTCTTGCGCTGACTCATTCCACTCCGCTTCATCTGATGAGACAACATAATCTCCCAGCTCTTGACGGTTCTGCCAGTCTCGTATTTGAATCTCGGTTCAACTAGAGTTCCGAGGAGTCCCCAGATGACGGACAAGCCGCTGACGATCCTGTTCATGCCGGAGAGCGCCTACGGGCCGACCAACAACTGCATCGGCATCGGCGATGTCCTGCGCCGCCGCGGCCACCGGGTGGTGTTCGCGGCCGAGACGTCGTGGAAGGGGAAGCTGGAGGCGCTGGGCTTCGAGGAGGACCTGGTCGACCTCGAGCCGCCGGCCGAGGAGGAGCAGGACCCCGGCCAGTTCTGGAAGGACTTCATCCGCGACACCGCGCCGGAGTACCGCAAGAGCACCCTGGCGCAGCTCGAGACGGTGATCAAGCCGATCTGGCAGGCGCTCATCGACGGCGCCAAGTACTGCGAGCCGCGGCTCAAGGAGATCATCGAGCGGGTCCGCCCGGACGTCGTCGTCGAGGACAACGTCCTCGCCTTCCCGGCCCTCATGACGGCCGGCGTGCCGTTCGTCCGGATCGTGTCGTGCAACCCGCTGGAGGTGAAGGGGCCGGGCATCGCGCCGCCCTTCTCCGGGCTGCCGGCGGGCGGCACCGGCTGGGCGGAGTTCCGCGCCGAGTACGACAGGACCCACCGGGAGATGTGGACGGCCTTCAACGAGTGGGTCGTCGAGCAGGGGGCGCCGCCGCTGCGGGATCTCGAGTTCGTCCACGAGGGCAACGCTAACCTCTACGTCTATCCCGAGATCATCGATTACGTCGCCGACCGGCCGCTGGACGACTCCTGGACCCGGGTGGACTCGTCCGTACGGGAGACCGAAGAGGAGTTCACGCTCCCGGACATCCCCGGCGACGGCTCGCTGATCTACTTCTCACTCGGCTCGCTCGGCTCGGCCGACCTGGAGCTCATGCGCCGGGTGATCTCCGTGCTCGGCCGGACGCCGCACCGCTACATCGTCTCCAAGGGCCCGCTGCACGAGGAGATCGAGCTCGCGCCGAACATGTGGGGCGCCGAGTTCGTGCCGCAGACGAAGATCATCCCCATGGTCGACCTGGTGATCACGCATGGCGGCAACAACACGACCACCGAGGCGTTGCACTTCGGCAAGCCCATGATCGTGCTGCCGATCTTCTGGGACCAGTACGACAACGCGCAGCGGATCGACGAGACCGGCCTCGGTGTCCGCCTCGACACCTACGGCTTCGCAGACGAGGAACTGACCGGGGCCATCGACCGGCTGCTCGCCGACACCGAGCTACGGGCCCGCCTGGCGGCGGCGGGAGAGGAGATCCGCGGTCGTGACGGCCTACGCGCCGCCGCCGACGTGATCGAGAAGATCGCCGCGAAGTGATCAAGGATGCCGCGCCCCGGGTCTTCTGGACCGACAGGCCCGGGGCGCCCGGTCCCTGGGAGCCGCCGCGCACTCGCACGACGGCCGACCTGCTGATCGTCGGCGGCGGTCTCACCGGTCTGTGGGCCGCCGTGCTGGCCAAGCAGGAGAATCCCGCCTGCGACGTCGTCCTCGTCGAGCGCCGGTCGATCGCCTACGGCGCGAGCGGCCGAAACGGCGGATTCATCTCCGACTCGCTGACCCACGGCCTCGCCCACGGATCGCGCCGGTGGCCTTCGGAGATCGGGACGCTGCTCACGCTCGGCCGGGCCAATCTCGCGGCCGTCGCGGACTTCCTGGCGCACCACGGCATCGACGCCGACCTCCGGTTGGTCGGCAAGACCACGGTGGCGGTCGAGCCGTACCAGGTGGCGGAGCTGAGGCGGGCCGAGAAACTGCACCGCGAGCACGGCGAGGACGCGGTGTTCCTGGACCGTGACGAGATGCGAGCCGACGTCGACTCGCCCACCTATCTCGGGGGGCTTCGCCTGCGCGGCGCGGGCGGCCTCGTGGACCCGGCCGCGCTCACCTGGGGGCTGGCCCGGGTCGCCGAACGTCTCGGCGTCGCGATCCACGAGGACACCGAGGTGACCGCGTTGACGCGGGCAGGGGCCGGCGTCGAGGCGACCATGCGCACCACATCGAGACCGCCGGCCTGCGGCGTGGTGTACGCGGGGCAGGTGCTGCTGGCCACCAACGCCTTCCCCGCGGTCCTGCGCAGGCTGCGCAACTTCGTGCTGCCGGTCTGGGATTACGTGCTCGTCACCGAGCCGCTGTCACCCGCCCAGCGCGCCTCGATCCGCTGGGCGCAGGGCCAGGGCCTGACCGACGCCGGGAACCGCTTCCACTACTACCGGCTCACGGCGGACGATCGCATCCTCTGGGGCGGATACGACGCGATCTACAACTTCGGCGGCTCGGGCAGCGAGCAGCGAGACGCCACGCACAAGCGGCTCGCCGTACACTTCTTCGAGACGTTCCCGCAGCTCCACGGCCTTCGCTTCACCCACAGATGGGGCGGGATGATCGACTCGACCAGCCGGTTCACCCCGTTCTTCGGTACGGCCATGGGCGGACGGGTGGCCTATGCCCTCGGCTACACGGGCCTCGGCGTCGGGGCGTCGAGATTCGGCGCGTTGGTCGGCCTCGATCTGCTGGCCGGACGGTCCACCGATTGGACGCGGCTTCGAATGGTCCGGCGTCATCCGGTGCCGTTCCCGCCGGAGCCGCTGCGCTGGCCGGTGGTGGAGGTCACCCGCCGGGCGCTGGCCCGAGCCGACGACAACGAAGGCCGCCGCGGTCCCTGGCTACGTCTCCTGGACCGCTTCGGTGTCGGCTTCGACAGCTGAACCACCCGCCGCGCTTCCCGGCATCCGCTGCTCGCGGGAAGCGCCGCCCACCCAGAGGAACGCCGCCTATCCAGAGGAACAAGGTACGGACGACAGGGGAGTCGCATGGCCACTTTGATCAATCCCGCCGACGGGCGCGTGCTCGGCGAGGTGCCGGAAACGACCGCGGAGGGCGTGGCGGCAGCCGTACGGGCGGCCCGGGAGGCGTACGAGCAATGGCGCGAGACGACGCCGGGGGAGCGGGCACGGGTGCTGCTGCGCCTGGCCGACCTGGTCGAGCAGGACGCAGAGGAGCTGACCCGGCTCGAGGTCGAGGAGACCGGCAAACCGGCGGCGGTGTTCCGGGACGGCGAACTGCCGTTCGCCGCCGACAACCTGCGCTTCTTCGCCGGGGCGGCCAGGTCGCTCGAGGGGACCGGGGCCGGCGTTTTCAGCCCTGGTTACACCTCGGTGCTGGTCAGGCGACCGGTCGGGGTCGTCGGCTCGATCGCGCCGTGGAACTTCCCGTTCGTCATGGCGGTCTGGAAGATCGGACCGGCGATCGCCGGCGGCAATGCCGTCGTCATCAAGCCGGCGCCGACCACGCCACGCAGCACCCTGCGGTTGGCAGAGCTGTTCGCCAAGGCGGGCGCACCGGAGGGGCTGCTGCGGGTGGTGACCGGAGGAGCCGAGGTGGGCCGGACGCTTGTCACCGATCCGGGCGTGGACATGGTCAGCGTCACCGGATCGACCGAGACCGGCCGCGCGGTCATGCGGGGCGCGGTCGACGGGCTCAAGCGGGTCCACCTGGAACTGGGCGGCAAGGCCCCGGCGCTGGTCTTCGCCGACGCGTCACTCGAGGAGATGGCGGCCGGGGTCGTGATGGGGGCCACCTACAACACGGGCCAGGACTGCACCGCCGCCACCCGCGTCTACATCGAGAGGCCCCGGTACGCCGAGGCGGTGGAGGCGCTGCGCGAGACACTGGCGCGGGTGCGGCCGGGCGACCCCTGGGCCGCCGACTCCGACATCGGCCCGCTGATCTCGGCGGCCCACCGCGAGCGGGTGCACGGCTTCGTGTCCCGGGCGTCCGGCCGGATCGTCTGCGGTGGCGCGCCGATGGACGGGCCCGGTTTCTACTACACACCGACGCTCATCGCCGATGTCGATCAGTCGAGCGAGGTCGTCCAGGGCGAGATCTTCGGCCCGGTGCTGGTGGCCATGCCGTTCGACGGCGAGGACGAGGCGGTCAGCCTCGCCAACGGCACGCCGTACGGCCTCGCCTCGTCGGTCTGGTCGAGCGACGTCTCCCGGGCGCTGCGCGTGTCCCATCGGCTGGACGTGGGCGTGACCTGGGTTAACGACCACCTGCCCATCGCCTCGGAGGCGCCGCACGGCGGGGTCAAGGGCAGCGGTTTCGGTAAGGACATGAGCCAGGAGGCGGTGCGGGAATACTCGGTCACCCGGCACCTCATGATCAAGCATGCGGCGCCGGCGGCACGTGACTCCTTCCGTCCCGCCTGACGAAGTCCTCACTGACCAGACGACAGTTCCCATACTGACCATTCGACCCGGGGCCGGGGACCGGCCCCGGGTTCTTTGTTCCATATTCATGCTATTTAGTCAGCATATGTCCCGGTTCTGTGGTCGCCGGTGTGAGATGCCCCGCAGTTGTCTTCGCGGCCGACGCCGGTCCGATTTGTCCGCATGGATAAAACGGACATATTACTACAATAGGGGTGTTTATTGCATGAAGGCATCTATAAAGCGATAATGCCAGCCTAAAAGCTGCAGGTGGCTGTTTATGGTCGCATCCAGCTGGAAATCAACATGCACAGGAAAGGTAACCGACAATAGACTGCGAGGGCATTCATCCATATATTCGGGATTGATGTCTCGGGAAAAATCACAGAACGGGGGAACAACAATATGACGATGTTCGCGAAGGTTATCGCAGGGCTGGCGCTCGGCACCGCGCTCGCCGGTGGCATCGTGGCCCTGGGGGCCACCGCCGCCGGGGCCAGCACCGGCCCGGACAACAACCGCCTCATCAACAACAACAACGACTACATGCACAACAACCACTGGTTCTCTCCGCAGAACAACTGGTGGAACCAGCTGGGCAGGGCCGACAACCGGAACGGTCGCGAAGCGCTCGGCATGGCCGTGAAGGACGTCGTGCTCGGGTTCCAGCAGAAGGACAACCGGGACGACAAGCAGTTCCTCAACAACTGGTGGAACAACCGCGCGATGTTCGGCGGCAACAACGCGTTCGGCAACAACCGGAACATCAACGAGCACCCGCTCCAGCGGAACCGTGGGGTGAACCAACCCGTGCTCGTTCAGCCGGTCCAGCGTGAGCGGGTGATCCAGCCGGTCCAGCGTGAGCGGGTGATCCAGCCGGTCGCGGTCCAGCCGACCCAGCAGCGGGTGATCCAGCCGACTCTGCCGTTCAACAGGTTCCCGCGGTTCGGCGAGGGGCTCGGCGGCTTCTGAGCAGGGTGTGGCCTGCCGCTTTTCCCGGCGCCTGAGCCGACATTCAGGTCGCAGCGGTTCTTCCCGGCCGCCCGCAAGGGCGCGCCGGGGAGGACCGCAGGCGTCTCCCCAAGTCAGGAGACGGGCACGTTGCGCAGCGCCTCACGCCGGCTCAGGCCGCTGATGCCCTGGTGGTTCACATAGCGGACCACCTCGTCCGGGTCGGTCTTGGCGTACTCGCGAAGCGCCCAGCCGATGGCCTTGCGGATGAAGAACTCGGTGTCCGACAGATTCGGCTCGATGCACGCGTACAGCAGGCCGAGATCCGTACCCTTCTTGAACGCGTTCTGACACAGGATCGCGGCGCGCCGCTTCCACATGTCGGCGTCGCCCGCCCACTCCAGCATGAGCGGGCGCATCGCGTCGGGATAGCGCTCCAGCAGCGTGCCGATCCGGTGCACCGCTATGTCGTCGACCACGTCCCACCAGGCACCCGTGACGATCATTTCTTCGTACATCGGCACTGTGTAGAGCGTCTGCCACGACTGGTAGTAACGGTGGGCGGCGAGCTCGATCGCGGCGTACCGCTCCTCGCGGTACTCGGCCTCCCGCCACAGGGAGAGTACGGCCCTGCGCCACTCGGGCGCCGATTCCAGGCGATGCTCCCGGAAGACTCGCCGCAGGGCGTTCCGGCGTGGCACGGACGTCACACCGAGAAACGGCATGACCGATTTCATGTAGGCGGTCATGGCCGGGGCGCGCGAGGGGTCTGCCACCTCGGTCAGCGCGAGCCGTACCTCCTCGACAAGCGTCGTCATCGTGATCCGCCGGTCTCGTCGCCGGAGGCGAGGCCGTCGAAAAGTACCTTGACGAAGTGGTCGGCGAGGGCGCCCGTGTCCAGGTGACCGTCGGGGCGGAACCACCGTGCGGTGACCCAGACCGTGTCGCGGATCATCCGGTAGGTGAGTTTGGGATCCACGTCGGAACGGAACTGTCCCACGGCCTGGCCGCGCCGGATCTGCTCCACCCACATGCGCTCGACCTCGTCCTCGGCCCGATCCAGGTAGCCGAAGCGGTCGTCGGGCAGTGACCGCAGGTAGCTCCAGTCGTTCTGCATCACCGTGATGGCCGCGCGGTGCGCGTCCAGGGATCCGAATCCGACCCGCACCATCTCCGAAAGGACCGACCGGGGGTCGCCGTCGCCGCTCAGCGCCGCCCGGTAGCGGGCGGTCACGTCGTCGAGGAAGGTACGGAGAACCTCGTCGACGATGGTTTCTTTGGAATCGAAGTGATGGTAGAGGCTCCCCGAGAGGATGCCGGCCTCCAGGGCGATCTCCCGGACCGTGGTGGCCTGGAAGCCTTTTCGTGCGAAGAGCTCGGCGGCGAGTTTCACGAGGTGATCGCGGCGATCTGACGCGCCCGCGCCGGTGGCGACCGCTCGCGTCGCCCGCGTCGCGGCGGAGGCGGCGCCTGAGTTCTTTCGCTGGCTCACGGGCTCCATTATGGGCTCTCAAGCAAGGGCTCGCTCAAAATTCCGACATTCCCCCGTCCTGACCAGCTGCGATCCGCATTCCCGCGTGATCGCCTCCCCGAACCTCCGGCTGCACGGCCCCGCAGCCACGACCGCAGTCACTTTGCCTGCGGCAGGATCTGAAACATGGCCAAATCTGGTTATCCATTTACGCTCGGAGTCGCTTCGGGGGAACCGTTACCCGATGGTGTGGTCCTGTGGACCCGGCTGGCTCCCGATCCGCTGAACGCGAAGCGGCCGGGCGGCATGCCCGATCGGACCGTGTCCGTGCGTTGGCAGCTCGCCGAGGATCGTGCGTTCGCCCGCGTCGTCCAGACCGGAACCGCGGCGGCCCAGCCGGAATGGGCGCACAGCCTCCACGTCAGGGTCGCCGGGCTGCGACCGGGCACGGAGTACTTCTATCGGTTCTCCGTCGACGACCACGTCAGCCCCGTCGGCCGTACCAAGACGGCTCCGGCGCCGGACTCCACCGACCCCGTCCATTTCTGCTTCGCGTCGTGCCAGCGCTACGAGCACGGCTATTTCACGGCGCTGCGCCATCTCGCCGACGAGCGGCCCGACGTGGTGCTCCACCTCGGCGACTACATTTACGAGTACGGCAAGCCGAAGCAGCCCCGCCCGGGCCGCTACGTACGTCCGCTGGAGTCGGAGGCCGAGTGCACCACGCTGGCCGCCTACCGCAGGCGCTACGCGCGCTATCACATGGACCCCGACCTCCAGGCGGCGCACGCCGCCGCGCCGTGGCTCGCGCTTCCCGACGATCACGAGGTGCGGGACAACTGGGCCGGGGGGCTGCCGGGAAACGGCAGCAGCCCGTCGGCCTTCCTCAAACGCCGAGCCGCCGCCTTCCAGGCGTACTACGAGCATCTGCCGCTGCGGGTGCGCCCGACCGGGCCGGATCTGCGCAACTACCGCTGGCGGCCGTACGGACGGGTGATCGACTTCATGCTCGCCGACACCAGGCAGTACCGCGGCGGCCGGGACATGCTCGGCCGTGAGCAGGAAGAGTGGCTGATCAGTCGGCTGAAGGGCGCGACGGCCAGGTGGAAGGTGCTCGCGCAGGCCGTGTTCTTCGCCCAGCGGCGATTCCCGAACGGGACGCTGAGCGCCGATGCCTGGGACGGCTTTCCCGACTCCCGCGCCCGCGTCCTCGCGAACGCCCCGGACGGGCTGGTGGTGCTGGGCGGCGACGTGCACAACAACTGGGCCTGCGATCTGCGCGCCGACTGGTCCGATCCGGCGTCGGCGCCGCTCGGCGTCGAGTTCGTCGGCACGTCGGTCACCAGCCTGCCGCCCGACACCGACGCGAAGGCGATCCTCGCCGCCAATCCGCACATCGAGTTCTTCGACGGCCACCGGGGCTACGTCTCCTGCAGGGCGAGCATGGACGACTTCCGCGCCGACTACCGAGTGGTCGGCTACGTGGACCGGCCGGGCGCACCGGTGTCCACGGCCGCAGTTTTCACGGTCGAGAAGAACCGGTTACGCCGGGCCGACCTGTGAGATTCCGCCGTTCGGCGGACTAGCAAATAGGAAACTTTCCTATTAGATTGCGGGCATGCCTCAACACTCCCTCATGGGCGCAGCATGAAGCGAAGCCCGGATCTGCTCCGTCTGGCGGACACGGTCATCCTGCCCGGTTTCGAGGGCACCACGGCTCCCGACTGGGTGCGGCGCCGGATCGGCGACGGACTCGCGGGGGTCGTGCTCTTCTCCCGGAACATCGCCACCCCGGCCCAGCTCGGCGGCCTCACTGCGGCCCTGCGCGCGGAGAGCCCCGACATTCTCATCGGCATCGACGAGGAGGCCGGGGAGGTGACCCGCCTGGAAGCGCGCACGGGCAGTTCGCGGCCGGGAAACTACGCGCTCGGCGTGGTCGACGACGAGGAACTGACCGAGCGGGTGGCCCGCGACATCGGGCGGGACCTGCACGACGCCGGGATCAACCTGGACTTCGCCCCGGCCGCCGACGTCAACTCCAACCCCGACAACCCGGTGATCGGACTGCGCTCGTTCGGCGCGGACCCGATGCTGGTGGCGAGGCATACGGCGGCATGGATCCGCGGCCTGCAGTCCACCGGCGTGGCCGCCTGCGCCAAGCACTTCCCCGGTCACGGCGACACGTCGGTCGACTCCCACCACGGGGTGCCGAGGGTCGGGGTCTCCCGGGAGGAGCTCGCCGAAGTCGAGCTGTGGCCGTTCCGGGCCGCGATCCGTGAGGGCGTGCGCTGTGTCATGACCGGCCACCTGCTCGTCACCGCCTACGACGCCGAGCGGCCGGCCACGCTCAGCCCGCGCATCCTCACCGGCCTGCTGCGCACCGAGCTCGGCTTCGACGGCCTCATCGTCACCGACGGCATCGAAATGGCCGCGGTGTCGGGGGCGTACGGCATTGGCGGCGCGAGTGCGCTCGCCGTCGCGGCGGGGGCGGACGCGGTCTGCGTGGGCGGGGAGAACGCCGACGAGGCCACCCTGGACCGCATCCGCGAGGCGATCGTCGACGCGGTCACCGGGGGCGCGTTGCCGGAGGATCGGCTCGCCGACGCGGCGGCCCGGGTGCGGGCACTCGCCGCCTGGCTCGCGGACCGCACCGCCTGGGACGCCCCGACGGTTTCCGGGGAGGGGGACACCACGGTGGAGATCGGCCTGGCGGCCGCGCGCCGTGCCGTACGGATCACTCGCCGGCCGGGAGCCGAGGCCGTGCTCCCCCTGACGGCGGCCCCGCACGTGGTGGAGCTGGCGCCGGAGACCAATCTGGCGATCGACAAGGGCATGCCGTGGGGGGCCGGTGAGCCGCTGAGCAAGCTGCTGCCGGGCACCACGGTCACCCGCCTGACCGAGCCCGACGTCGTCGGGCCGGGCGGCGACATGTCGGACGCGGTGCTCGATCAGGCCGCCGACCGGCCGCTCGTGCTGGTCGTACGGGACGCCCATCGTCATCTCTGGCAGCTCGGCCTGGTGGAGCGGCTGCTCGCCGCCCGGCCGGACGGCGTCGTCGTCGAGATGGGCCTGCCCGGCCGCACCGACCTCGGCGTGGCCCACATCGCCACCCACGGCTCGGCCCGGGTCTGTGGCCAGGCGGCCGCCGAGGCGCTGACCGGAGTGGTTCCCGGGTGAGCGGTGCGTCTCCGTAGCATGGGTTCGCACCTGGTAACGGAGGGAGCACGATGAAGGTTGCGTACGTCACCACCGGCCATCCGGTGGCCGGCCATGACGACGAGCGAGAGATCGTCCTGGCGGCCTGGTACGGCGCCGGCATCGAGGGCTCACCGGCGGCGTGGGACGACCCGCGCGTCGACTGGTCGTCGTTCGACGCCGCCGTCGTCCGATCGACCTGGGACTACATCGACAGCAGGGACGGTTTCGTCGCCTGGGCTCACCGGGCCGGGACGGCGACGAGGCTGTTCAATCCCGCTTCAGTGATCGAGTGGAACACCGACAAGACCTACCTCAAAGACCTCGGGGTGCCGATCGTGCCGACGTGCTGGGCCTCACCCGGGGCCCGGTTCTCCGGGAAGGGTTCGTCCGAGGGCGGGTTCCCGGACTGGGACGAGTACGTGGTCAAGCCGGCGGTCTCGGCCGGGGCGCGCGGCGCGCTGCGGACCGCCGACCGGGTGGCGGCCGAGAAGCACGCGGCCGGGCTCCTCGACGAGGGTCGGACGGTCATGATCCAACCGTACCTCCGGACCGTGGAGCACGAGGGCGAGCTCTCGCTGCTGTACTTCGGCGGGCAGTTCAGCCACGCCGTCCGGCGCCACCCGATGCTGTCGGACACCAGGCGCACGACCGAGGAACGGGCGACGCTGCGAGATCCGGACGACGACCAGTTCGCCCTCGCCGAGCGCGTTCTGGATCAGTGCGCGCGCCGCTTCCCAGGAGAGGCGCCGGCGGACCTTCTCTACGCCCGGGTCGACCTGGTCCGGATGCCGGACGGCGAGCCGGTGCTCATGGAGCTCGAAGTCGTCGAGCCGTACCTCTTCCTCCGGTACGAGCTCGCGGCCCCCGACATGTTCGCGCAGGCTCTGGTCGAGCTGCTCAGGCGGTGAGGCCGCCGTCGACGGGGATGACAGTGCCGGTGAGGTATGCGCCCGCACGGGAGGCGAGGAAGACGGCCGCTCCGGCCATGTCATCGGGCCGGCCGATGCGGCCCAGCGGGATCTGGCTCTCGACGGCGCCGCGCATCGCGGGGTCGTCCAGCACGAATGCCATCATCTTCGACTCGAACGGCCCGGGCGCGATGGCGTTCACCGTGATGGATTCGCGGGCGAGCCGGTGGGCCAGATGCCGGGTCAGCATGTGCACCCCCGCCTTTGAAGCCGAGTAGGCGTAGTGCTCCATCGCGGAGACGCGGATGCCGTCCACCGAGCCCACGTTGATGACGCGGGCCGGGTCGTCGGCCGAAGCGGCGGCGCGCAGCAGGGGCAGGAACCGCCGCGTCAGGAAGAACACGCCCTTGACGTTGATGTTCCAGACCTTGTCGAAGGCGTGCTCGGGATATTCCTCGAGCGGCGCGCCCCAACTCGCTCCCGCGTTGTTGACGAGCACGTCGAGCCGGCTCTCCCGGGCCGACACGGCCTCGACCAGGGTCTCGACCCCCTCCGCCGTCGACAGGTCCGCCTGGACGGCGTGGCAGCCCAGTTCGGCGGCGGTGGCCTCCAGTTCGTCCTTCTTCCGAGAGGAGATGTAGACGGTCGCGCCCGCGTCCCGGAAGCCCTTGGCGATCATCTTGCCGATCCCACGCGAGCCGCCCGTGACGACCACGGTCTTGCCGTCCACAGAGAACAGGGTCATACCCGGAAGCATACCGATCAGTCGGTTCCCGTACGGAGGCGTGGGCTGGGGCGGTCGTGAATGAAAGGCGTCCTGGCGGGTGTGGGGGACCCGCCAGGACGCGCCCGCCCCGGCTGGGGGCTTCGACCTCGGCGAGGGTTGAGGTCGAAGCCCCGGTCAGCCGGGGGGATCGATGGACATACCCAATGGATGGATTTGTACCAACGTTTGGATAATCGCGGTCCAGCGCGCTCTGGTCAAGGGGTTGTTCCCCCTTTCAGGGAGATCGTCTAGATTTGTTGGAACAAAAGGTGGGATTGAGGAAAGATGGCACGGTCGTCGCTCTACCAGCAGGTGGCCGCCGAGGTGCGGCGGGCCATCTACACCGGCGAACTCGCGCCAGGCGACCAGATCCCGACCGAGACCGACCTCATGGAGGCGCACGGCGTCAGCCGCAACACCGTGAGACTGGCCCTGGGCGAGCTGGAGAACGAGGGCCTCATCCTGCGGATGCGTCGCCGTGGAACGTTCGTACGGGAGCGTCGTCCTCTGCTGATGCGCCCTCAGGACGAGTTCCCGTCCCGCGACCAGGACGTCGATCGCCGCCTCGACTCGTTCGTGCACGCGGTCACGTCGGAGGGCCGCAACCCCGACCAGAACATCGAGGTGTCCATCGTCGAACCGCCCGAGGACGTCGCCACGCGGCTCGCCCTCGCCGACGGGGGCCTCGCCGTCGTCCGACGCCGCCTGCGGTTCGTGGACGGTCAGCCGTACAACACCAATGACTCGTATTTCCCCCTCGACCTGGTGGCGGATTCGGAGATCGCCAGGCCCGGGAACATCACCCGCGGAGCGAACCGGGTCCTGGAGGAGCTCGGCCACCCGCAGACGAGGGTCGTCGACGACATCTCGGCGCGGATGCCGACCTCGGACGAGACGCTGCGACTGCGCCTGGAGCCCGGCACGCCCGTCGTCGTCCATGTCCGGGTGGGCTACGACGGGGAGGACGCGCCGGTACGGGTCGCGGTGTCGGTGCTCCCGGCCGACAAGCACCTGATCCGATACGAGCTGGAACGTCAGCCGGCTTCTCGGCCGTAAACGACCGAGCCCGCACCCCCCCGCCGTCGATGGCTTCGGCGGCCCGGCTCACGTACGGTGCGCCCGCCCCGTCGCAGCTCCCTCGCCCGAGGGGTCCTCCCCGCTGTTCCGCCGCCGGGAGCAGGTCGCCGCGCCGCACCCTCGTCACCCTCTGTGATCGCAACGAATCCCACAGCATCGAAAGGACTTCGCCATGCGCGCGAACACTCTGAGCCTGCCTGCCAGGCTCACGCTCACTCCCCGCCGTGCCACGCCGGATGACCTGCGGGCCGTGCTCGGGCTGCTGGCCGAGACAGCCCGCTGGCTGGACTCGCTCGGCGTACGGCAGTGGCCGGCGGAGGGCTTTCCCGCCGGACGGATCGAACCGCTCATCGGAGCCGGGGCGATGTACGTCCTGGACGACGACGCCGTCACCGGCGCCCTGGCGGCCACGATGGCGCTGGACGGTCATGCCGATCCCGAGTTCTGGCTGCCCGCCGACCGTCCCGCTGACGCGCTGTACGTCCACAAGCTCGCTGTGAGCCGGGCTCACGCGGGCGAGGGGCTGGGCGAGGCCCTGCTCGCCTGGGCCGCACTGCGCGCCGGCACCCTCGGCCGCCGGTTGCTGCGGCTCGACTGCGCCAAGGACAACGCGCGGCTGCAGGCGTACTACCGCGACGCCGGATTCCGGCACGTGCGCACGGTCGACCTGCCGCATCGGGCATCGGGAGCGCTGTTCGAGCGCCGGGCTTCGGGCGTGCCCGCCCCGCGCGCGGCCGCGGGTCCGCTCCTGCAACGGGCCGCTGAGCACGGCCCGGCGCATCGAGGCTCATTGACGACAACAATCGCCACAAGAAGCTAGTTGAGCCTCGAACGGGAACGGATGTCAGCGGATGCCATATGGCGCCGCAAATGGACTCGATACTGTTCGAACTATGACCAAGCTCCTTGAAGTGATCGCGCTGGACGTGCGCGACGCCGTCGCCGCCGAGGCGGGTGGCGCGGACCGCCTGGAGATCGTGTCGGATATGAGCTCCGGCGGGCTCACCCCCTCGGCGGAGACCGTCGCGGCCATCGCGAAGGAGTGCAGGCTGCCGCAGATGGTCATGCTGCGGTCGAGCGCCGGCTTCGCCGCGACCCCGCAGGAACTGGACCGGCTGCGCCGGAACGTCAAGGAACTGGCGCAGGCGGGCGCGGGCGGTTTCGTCTTCGGGTTCCTGACGGCGGACGGTTCGGTGGACCTGGCGGCGACCGAGGCGCTGATCCACGCGGTGGCCCCGCTTCCGTGGACCTTCCACCGGGCGGTGGACCACGCCGCCGACGTGCGGGCGGCCTGGCGTGCCGTACGGCTGCTGCCGAACCTCGCCACCGTGCTCACGGCGGGCTCGGCACAGGGTGTCGGCACCGGCCTGGGCGTGTTGCGCGCCCGCGCCGAGGCCGGGGACGGGCCGCTGGTGCTGGCCGGGGGAGGCCTCAGGAAGGAGCACGTGCCCGTGCTGCTCGACTACGGCGTCCAGGCCTTCCACGTCGGCGGTGCCGTACGGGACCCCGGTTCATCTCCGGATCGGTGGAGCGGTCCCGTCGACGCCGCGCGCGTGCGTGATTGGCGCCGCCTCGTCGATCATGAGTGACGTCGATCAGGAGTGACGAGGCGGCGCGGCCACCGGAACGCCGCTCAGCCGAGGGCTCGATCGGCCCGGGCCAGCGCGGCGACGAGGGTCTTCACCGTGGCGGGTTCGTCCAGGACGCCGCCCGCCGCCCGGGTGCGCTCCTCCCAGGCGTGTACCCGCTCGACGTAGTCCTCGTAGCGGGCGAGGTGGAACGCGTAGACGGTGGCGAAGCGGCTGATGAGATGGGACGGATGCATGTCCCAGCCCTGATGGAAGCCGTGGGACAGCGAATGCCTGACGAGCGCGGCGTGCCTGCGCAGTAGCGCCCGCACGTCGGCGGCCGAGTCCGAGGCCGGTGCGGCGGCGAGCGAGCCGTCGCAGAGTTCCACGCCGGACCCGGCCAGCGCCGTCTGCATCACGTGACGGGCGTGGTCGCACGCGGGATGGTCGAGGCGCTGTTCGTGCGGCGGCAACCCGAGGGAGGCGGTGTAGTCGAACACCCCGAAGTGCGCGGCGGCCAGCCGCCCGCCGAGGGAGGGCACCAGGTCGGCCGACCGCTGCAGCAGCAGCACCGTCTGCGGGGCCTCCACCTGCATCTCGAACCGCAGCGTGCCGGGTTCGAGCGGCAACGACGCCTCCAGTGCCTCCAGGCATCGGGCGAACTGCCCGAGGTAGGCCTCCATGAGCACCTTCGGGAAGGTGACCGTGAACCCCGGCGGCAACTCGCCGGCCCGCCTGATCACCGTGGTGAGGAAGCCGTCAAGCGTACGGATCGACCGGTGCGGATCACCGTCGGCGAACGACTTGACCCGTAGACCCCACCGCCGGGGCAGCGTGCCCGCCTCGCGCATCGCGGCCACGGCCGCCGCCGCGCTCTCGGCGTGCCCGTCCTCCTCCTCCGGCGGGCGCTGCCCGTATCCGTCCTCGAAGTCGATCCGCAGGTCCTCGATCGGCTCGACCGACAGCTTCCGGCGGACTCGATCATGTACGGGCTGCGCCAGGTCGGGATCGCATTCGAACAGCGCGGCCAGGTCGGCCGGAGTGAACAGGTGCCGGTGCAGGAGGTCGGTCGCCGCGTGCCGCCACTCGGACACGGTGGCCGCCGTCACCTTGTCGGCGGGGACATAGACGGTATGCACCGGTTGCCAGGCGGGTTCCCGTACGGGAAACCGCTCGGTCTGCTCCCGGTGCGTCTCCGCGAACCCGGTCAGCGGTCCGTCCAATCCTGTCAGGGTCGTCTCCATGTCGATCTCATATCGATCTCGTTTCGATCATGGTCAGGACGGGGACTGCGGCGCGGGCTGGGCGATGCGACCGCAGGCCGCCAGCATGGCGGCCCGGCCGACGAGCTTGACCCGGGCGCCGCGATCGAGGGCCGCGGCGAGGCCGGCCTCGGCGGCCTCGATGGTGAGCCAGTCCTGATACGTCACCGGGACGACGCCACGGGCGTCCAGGACGTCGTCGAGCCGCAGGCGCGCCGTACCGGGAACGGTCTCGGCGAGCAGACCGCGCACGGTCTCGGCGGCGTCGGACTTGTTGGTCCCGATGACGCCGGTCGGGCCGCGCTTCAGCCATCCCGCGACGTACTGGCGGTCTGAGACCTTCCCGGCGATGTTGGGCACGGTCATCGAGGCCGTGTCGAAGGGCACCCCGGCGAGCGCCACGCTCTGGTATCCGACCGACCGCACGACCATCCCGGCCGGGATCGTCTCGAACTCGCCGGTGCCGACCACCCGGCCGCCCTCCAGGCGGGTCCGCTCCAGGCGGACGCCCTCGACCCGCGAACCGCCCAGGATCTCCACCGGGCGCAGCCAGAAGCGCAGGTCCAGCCGCCGCTGCCGTCCGGCGGGCACCCGCTCCGACCACGACCGCAGCACGTCCACGTTCCCTCTGACCTGCCGCGAGAGCGAGGCGAGGTCCTCGGGCTCGACCTTGACCTCACCGGGCAGCGTCAGCACGTCCGCGCTCGGCAGCTCGCCGAGTTCCCGCAGTTCCTTCAGGGTGAACTTGGCGTGCTCGGGGCCGCGGCGGCCGATCATGTGAATCCGCCGGACGCGCGAGGCCGCCAGCCGGGCGAGCACGTCCTCCGGCACGTCGGTGCTGCGCAGCTCGTCGGCCGTCTTCGCCATGATGCGCACGACGTCCACCGCGACGTTGCCCACCCCGATGACGACGACATCCTCCGTGTCGAGGGAGAACGTCTCCGGGGGGACGTCGGGATGCCCGCAGTACCAGTTGACGAAGTCGGTGGCGGCGACGCTGCCCGGCAGATCCTCGCCCGGGATCCCCAGATGGCGGTCGATCATCGCCCCGGTACAGTAGACGACCGCGTCGTAGCACGCCATCAGATCGTCGACCGAGACGTCCGAGCCCAGCTCGATCCCGCCGAGGAAGCGCACCCCCGGTGTCTCCAGGACCCGCCGTAGGTAGTCCGCGATCGACTTGATGGAGGTGTGGTCGGGCGCGACGCCGTACCTGACGAGTCCGTACGGTGTGGGCAGCCGCTCCAGGACGTCCACCTCGACCGGCTCGGGGCACTGCTTGATCAGGGCTTCTGCCGTGTAGATCCCGGCGGGACCCGACCCGACGATCGCGACGCGCAGTGCCACCATAGCCTCCATATACCGGGCGTCCTACGAGTGATTCTTCATCATCGGGCCGCCGCCCTGCCAGGGCAACGCGGCGCTCGGTCAGTGGGACCAGTTCATGCCTGTGGGCCATGGGGCTGGGGAGTGCTTCAAACGTGGTGTCCGTCGCGAGCGTGGGTCGCCATCTGGGCCGGGCGTGGCGGGAATGACTTTTGAAAACACGATCTAAAGGAGGGGGAAACCCGGGGACGCGGTGGCGCGGCGGTGGGACCCTCCCAGACATGAGGGGACCGCACGGGGCACGGGATGACGGCATGGCACCGGCCCGGCACTGCGAGGCCGATCACCGATGTCGGGGTGAGGGGGCGCGGGACGGCGTCCGTCTGCCCGACGCCCGGCGATACGAGGCGCTCGGCCGGGTGCTGGCCGCGCTGGCAGGCGAGGCGGAGGTGCGGGAGGCCTGCCGCGATCTCACCTGGCGGCGGGGCGCCGATCATTGCTGGCATGTCGAGTGGCGCGACGGGCCGCACGCGGCCGAGGTCGCCGCGCTGCTCGTCGACCGGATCCGCGGGCCGGAGGCCGCGGTCCCCCTCGCCGGACTGAGCGGGCCGGCCACGGCTTCGACGGCGTCGCTGGACGTCACCGGCGCGAGCTTCGTGCTGCTGGCCGTCGACCCGGTGGGCATGGACCGCCTGCGCGCTCGCCCGGGCCGGTGGCGGTTGTCCGCGACGCTCGCCGGAGTCACGGCGGACCGGGCCGGGGGAGAGGCGCGACGCGCCGGTTCCCGGCGGTGCTGGGAGGAACTGCTCGGCGGTTGATCGTACGGCTACCGCGCCGTGACCCTCGGGGGGAGAGGCTTTACCATTCCGGGCGTCCATCGGGCCAGTTATTTGACATCCGTATTACACTACCAGTAGTCCGTGCACGCCGCCGCGGGCCTGCTGGCCGTGCTGCTGGCCACGGACGTGCTCGGCGGCGTGGCCGCGGCCGCCGTCTGCGCGTTCGCCGCCACCGCCTGACTCTGACTGACTCTGACTGACTGGGCCGGTGGCCGGCGGGCGAAGCCAGGAGAGCGGCCGGCGGACGACGGGAAGCAGCGTCCCGTCCCGGAAGTCGATAACCTTGGGTCACATCATCTTCACTTCGGCTCTCACGCCGTCTCCGGGAAGATCGAGGAGATATCGCGCGAGACCTCTCACGAGCAAGGAGTAGCCGTGCTGCTGCGTATGTCGACCCTGTTCCTGCGCACGCTGCGTGAGGATCCGGCGGACGCGGAAGTGCCGAGCCACAAGCTGCTCGTCCGCGCCGGATACGTCCGCCGGGTCGCGCCCGGCATCTACTCCTGGCTCCCGCTCGGCAAGATCGTACTGGAGAACGTCGCCCGGGTCGTGCGCGAGGAGATGGACCGGATGGGCGCCCAGGAGGTGCTCTTCCCCGCGCTGCTGCCCCGCGACTACTACGAGACCACCGGCCGCTGGACCGAGTACGGCGACACGCTGTTCCGCCTGAAGGATCGCAAGGGCGCCGACTATCTGCTGGGGCCGACGCACGAGGAGATGTTCACCGACATGGTCAAGGGGGAGTACTCCTCCTACAAGGACTACCCGGTGACCCTCTACCAGATCCAGACGAAGTATCGCGACGAGGCCCGCCCCCGGGCCGGCATCCTCCGCGGCCGCGAGTTCGTCATGAAGGACTCCTACTCCTTCGATCTGGACGACGACGGGCTGAAGCGTTCCTACGAGATGCACCGGGACGCCTACATCCGGATCTTCGACAGGCTCGGCATCGACTACCGGATCTGCTTCGCGATGTCCGGCGCGATGGGCGGCTCGGCCTCCGAGGAGTTCCTCGCGCCCTGCCCGACGGGGGAGGACGCGTTCGTGTCCTGTCACGACTGTGGCTACGCCGCCAACGCCGAGGCCGTCGTCACCCCCGCGCCGCCCGCCGTCACCGGGGGGCAACCGCCGCTCCAGATCCTGGACACGCCCGACACGCCGACCATCGAGTCGCTGGTCGCCCACGTCAACGAGCACTTCGGTCTCGGGATCACCGCGGCGGACACGCTGAAGAACATCGTGGTGAAGGTCCGTACGCCCGGTTCCGACGAGATCAAGCCGCTGGTCATCGGCGTCCCCGGTGACCGTGAGGTGGACTTCAAGCGCCTGGAGGCGGCGCTGGCGCCCGGTGTCCCGGAGATCTTCGAGGCGGAGGACTTCGCACGCCATCCCGGCCTGGTGCGCGGCTACATCGGGCCGCAGGTGCTCAAGGCGCTCGGCATCACCTACCTGGTGGACCCGCGCGTGGTCACCGGCTCCGCCTGGGTGACGGGTGCGAACCTGCCCGGCAAGCACGCCGCCCACGTGGTGGCGGGCCGGGACTTCCAGCCCGACGGCACGATCGAGGCCGCGGAGGTTCGCGCCGGGGACGCCTGCCCCCGCTGCGGTCATCACCTGTCGATCGACCGTGGCATCGAGATCGGCCACATCTTCCAGCTCGGCCGCAAGTATGCCGACGCCGCCGAACTCGACGCCCTCGGGCCCGATGGCAAGCCGATCCGGATCACGATGGGTTCGTACGGCGTCGGCGTCTCCCGGGCCGTGGCCGTGCTCGCCGAGCAGTGCCACGACGAGCTGGGCCTGGTGTGGCCCCGCGAGGTGGCCCCGGCCGATGTCCACATCGTCGGGACCGGCAAGGAGAACCAGGTCGAGGTCGCCATCGGGCTCGCCGAGGAACTGGAGTCGCGCGGCCTGCGGGTTGTGGTCGACGACCGTCCCGGAGTCTCGCCCGGCGTCAAGTTCAAGGACGCCGAGCTGCTCGGCATGCCGACCATCCTGATCGTGGGCCGTGGGCTCGGCCAGGGAGTCGTGGAGCTGCGCGACCGGGTGAGCGGGACGAAGGAGGAGATCCCGGTCGACGAGGCCGTCGACCGAATCCTGACCGCCTGCCGCCCCACTCCGCACGCATAATCCCCCAACCCACCCCAAACCCCCCCGGCGTGATCTTGCGAATACTCGCAGTAATCCCCGTTGACCTGCCCGGTTTCCCTTCGTGATCTTGCAGAGACTCGGGGGCGCCCTGTGCGAGTTTCTGAAAGATCATAAAAGCGTTTTCACAGGTAGAAGGCGCGTGTGCGAGTATTCGCAAGATCACGGGATGGGGGGTGTGGCTAGCCGATCGGCTT
The DNA here is from genome assembly GCF_016863115.1 of Sphaerimonospora thailandensis. Classification (GTDB taxonomy): domain Bacteria; phylum Actinomycetota; class Actinomycetes; order Streptosporangiales; family Streptosporangiaceae; genus Sphaerimonospora; species Sphaerimonospora cavernae. The sequence continues at coordinate 16,361 of NZ_BOOG01000010.1, read as the reverse complement.
CGGCTGCGACGGGGACGAGGGTGGTGTGGGGCCGACTGGCGAGGGGCCGGATTCGGCCCGGCCGGGCATTCCGGGGAAGGCGCTGATCGACGGCTGCCAGCCGTACGCCCGGGTGGCGCATTCCTGGGCGGCCAGTGCGGCGAGTCGGCGCAGCGACGGGTCGCGATCGGCCGCGAGCTCCAGGTAGGCGGTGATCAGGCGGCCCTCCACCAGTACGGCCAGGCGAACCGCGTCGGCCGAGGTCCGTACCTCGAAGGGCAGGTGATAGGCGGGCCCCGGCTCCGTCGGCGACCCGCCGCGCTGAGCGATCATCGAGCGGAGCTGATCGCGTCGTGCCCGATGGGCGTCGAACCCGCCCGTGGCCCGCGCGCGTAGCCCGTCGGCGACCTTCCCGCCGATCACCCCGTAGGCGTACACGGCGGCGTGCTCGGCTGCCAGCGCCCTGGCGAGAGCGTCGCCGCCGGCCGCGGGGACGGCGGCGGCCGGCTCCGTGGCAGCCGGTTGCGCGATGGCCGGGTCAGTCACGCAGTCTCCCCAGCGCGACGGCGTGGACGGCCTCGCACGCCCCGATGCTCGCCAGCAGTTGCGCGAGCGCGGGGGACGCCTTGGCCAGCTGACCGGGTCGCCCGGCCGCCGCACGGCGTTCGGCGTCGCGGAGTCTGCCGACGGTCACAGACGGGCCCTCCGACGGCGAGGGTGAGCCCGAAGGAGAGGGAGACGGGGCGGCGCCTGCGCGGCCTTCGGCGCCAGGTGGCAGCATTTCGCGCAGAGCGGCCAGATGGGCGACATGCCGTTGCCGGAACGGTTCTAGCGCGGCGGCCGTCTTGACCGAGCCGAGAGCGGCCCGCTGATAGAGCGAGACCAGCCGCTCCTTGTCGCGGATCAGCGTGCTCAGCAACACCGCCTGAGGGTCCGGCGGTTTCGGCGCGGGGGGCTCGGGAGAGCGGGACGAGCAGCCGGTGGCGGTGAGTCCGGCAGCCGTCGCGCCCAGCAGCGCGCGCCTGGTCACGCGTGCTCCGCCGCTCCGTTCCACGACCAACGTCCTCCCGCCGGCTCCCGTCGAGCTCTTCCCGCCTTCTCCGCCGTCGGGCCGGCGTCCCCTCCAGGACCGCGCCGTCAGGGCGAATCTTGTCGGCCGGGGCACTAGCATCGTACGGCGCGCTGCCCAGTGGTCACCGCTTCGTGATGATGGTCGGGCTCGTGTCGGCTCGCCGCTCGGGTATGGCGCCATTTCCGCCCTGCGGTGTCGATAGGCTGTTGGCACATCGGGCGAGGTACACCAGTGAATGGGAGGTCGGCATGGGCAGTGACCCGCGACGCGGCCGTCTGGTGGAGCTGCTCGGCCCGGTGGTCGCCGAGAAGGGGCTCGACCTGGAGGACGTGAAGATCGTCCCGGCGGGCAGACGGCGGCTCGTACGCGTGATCGTGGACCGCGACGGCGGCGTCACGCTGGACGATGTGGCCGAGGTGAGCCAGTCGGTCTCCAAGCGGCTGGACGAGTCGGACGTTCTGGGCACGGGTCCGTACGTGCTGGAGGTCAGCTCCCCCGGTGTGGACAGGCCGCTGACCGAGCCGCGCCACTGGCGCCGGGCGCGTGGCCGTCTGGTGAAGGCCGAGATGCGGGACGGCACGACCGTGGAAGGGCGCGTGACCGGGACGGGCGAGTCCGGTGTGGAACTGGACGGGACACGCCGCATCGCGTTCGACGAGTTGGTCCGGGGCCGGGTGCAGGTGGAGTTCAACCGGCCGGCCGAGTTCGACGACGCCTTCGGCGGTGACTTCGACGGCGCCCATGATGTCGACGACACTGACGACGAGGGCTAGGGGGGAGCCTTGTGGACATTGACATGAGCGTCCTGCGCAGCCTGGAGCGGGAGAAGGACATCTCCTTCGACCTGGTCGTCAAGGCGATCGAGGACGCGCTGCTGATCGCGTACTTCCGGACCGAGGGCGCCGCGCCGAAGGCGCGCGCCGAGCTCGACCGCGTCTCCGGCCATGTGACCATCTGGGCCGCCGAGCTCGACGAGAACGGCGAGGTGGCCAGGGAGTACGACGACACCCCGGGCAACTTCAGCCGGATCGCCGCCACGACGGCCAAGCAGGTGATCCTCCAGCAGCTTCGCGACGCCGAAGACGAGATCAATTTCGGGGAGTTCGCAAGCCGTGAGGGCGAGCTGGTCGCCGGGATCATCCAGCAGGGCAAGGATCCGAGGGTCGTGCTGGTCGACCTCGGCAAGATCGAGGCGATCCTGCCGCACAACGAGCAGGTCCCCGGCGAGGAGTACCTGCACGGCGAGCGCATCCGCTGCTATGTGGTCCAGGTCAAGAAGGGACCGAAGGGCCCGTCGGTGACCCTGTCGCGTACGCACCCGAACCTGGTGAAGAAGCTCTTCGCGCTGGAGGTGCCCGAGATCGCCGACGGCACCGTGGAGATCGCCGCCATCGCCCGCGAGGCCGGTCACCGCACCAAGATCGCGGTCAGGTCGCGCAGGTCGGGTGTGAACGCCAAGGGCGCCTGTATCGGCCCCATGGGGTCCCGAGTGCGGAACGTCATGACCGAGCTGCACGGCGAGAAGATCGACATCATCGACTGGTCGGAGGAACCGGCGGACTTCGTCGGGAATGCCCTGTCGCCCGCGCGCGTTTCCCGAGTCGAGGTAATCGATCCGGACGGCCGGATGGCCCGGGTGACCGTACCCGACTACCAGTTGTCGCTGGCGATCGGCAAGGAGGGGCAGAACGCCCGTCTCGCCGCGCGGCTGACCGGATGGCGGATCGACATCCGTCCTGACGTCCAAGAGGCACCGGCTGATCCCGCTGATGCGTCGGCACGGTAAGCTGGAATATGGTTGCCGGGCAACCCCGTTAAGAACGTGCGTGGGTTGCCGGGTTCGCACGGTAAAGTCCGAGTTGCTCCGCCTGGTGGTGGTCGAGGGTGTCGTCATCCCGGATCCGGGAGGGCGGCTCCCGGGGCGTGGTGCGTCACTGCATCCGTCCCTGCGCTGTCTGGAGCTCGCCGAGCGCCGTCGGGCGTTCTCTCGTGCGTTTCGCGCACAGGGAGTGTTTGACGTGAGTGTTCTGCGGGCTCACCTGGAGGGGCTTGACGCCGGATAGCACCGGGTGAATGGTTACCGTTCGGCTCCGGACGTCCGGGGCCGGGCATGAAGAAATCGTCAAGTAGGACGCCGAGTTGATGGGCGGAGTCAGATTGCTATGAGCGCCTGATGAGCACGCGGCGATGAGTACGTTCAGTTAGCGACGGTCCGGCGGCACTGCGAGCCTCCCGGACCGAGTTAGGGAGTGCAGTGGCGAAGGTCCGGGTGTACGAGCTCGCCAAGGAGTTCGGAGTCGAGAGCAAGGTCGTCATGGCCAAGCTCACCGAGATGGGCGAGTTCGTGAGGTCGGCGTCCTCCACGATCGAGGCGCCGGTCGTCCGCAAGCTAACAGAGGCGTTCGGCAAGGGTGACGCCTCCAAGGGCGGCGGCAAGCCGTCCTCCCGTCCGGCGCAGCCGAAGCCTGCGCCGAGGCCGGCAGAGAGCCCGGCCGGTGACGGTGCCGCGCAGGCGCCGTCCCCCCTCCAGTCGACAGGTGCGGCCCAGCCCGCGGGAACGGCGGCGAAGCCGATCCCGAAGCCGGGGCCGCGTCCGGCCCCGCGGCCGGTTCCGATGCCTCATCCGACGCCGCCGGTCCCACAGCCTGAGGCCGCGCGTCCTGACGCCGCACGCCCGCGGGCACCGCGTCCGGACGTCCCGCGTCCCGAGGCGCCCCGCCCCGAGGCGCCGCGTCCCGCGGCGGCTTCCGGTCCTCGCCCGGGTTCCGCCGCGCCCAAGCCCGGCCCCCGGCCTGGCCCGCGACCGGTGCCGGGTGCGCCGGCCGGCGCCGGCGCGCCGGGAGGCGGCGCCCCGCGCCCCGGTGCGCCCAAGCCCGGCCCCCGCGGCCCGCGGCCCGGTAACAACCCCTTCTCCTCGAACGCCAGCGGCATGGGGCAGCGTCCCGCGCGGCCGGGCGGTCGTGACGGCGGAGAACGGGGAGATCGTCCTGGTGGAGACCGCGGTCCGCGCGAGCCTCGTCGCGACGCAGGCGGCGCCATTCCGCGTCCGCCCGCCGGTCGCTCCGGCGCTCCGGGCGCGGGTGGTCCTCGTCCGGGCCCCGGCGGTCCGCGGCCGGGTCCCGGTATGGGTGGTCCGCGTCCCGGTCCGGGCGCCGGGGGTCCGCGTCCGGGTGGCCCGCGTCCCAATCCGATGATGATGCCGCAGGGGCGTCCGGCCGGACCGGGCGGCGGTGGCCGTCCCGGTGGCGGTGGCCGTCCCGCTCCCGGTGGCGGTGGCCGTCCCGGTGGCGGTGGCCGTCCGGGCGGCGGGTTCGGCGGTCCCCGGCCGGGTGCCGGCGCGGGCCGTCCCGGTGGCGCCGGCGGTGGACCGGGCGCCGGTGGCGGCGGGTTCGCCGGCCGTCCCGGCGGCGGTGGCCGTGGCCGCGGCGGTGGCACGGCGGGCGCGTTCGGGCGTCCGGGCGGTCGTCCGACCCGTGGTCGCAAGTCGAAGCGTCAGCGGCGTCAAGAGTTCGACAACATGCAGGCGCCGGCGATCGGCGGCGTGCAGGTTCCTCGTGGCGGCGGACAGACGATCCGGCTCCCGCGTGGCGCCTCCCTGTCCGACTTCGCCGACCGGATCGGCGCGAACCCCGCCTCGCTCGTGCAGATCATGCTGCACCTGGGCGAGATGGTGACCGCGACCCAGTCGGTCAACGAGGAGACCCTGCAGCTTCTCGGCGCCGAGTTGGACTACATCGTCCAGGTCGTCAGCCCGGAGGAGGAGGACCGGGAGCTGCTCGAGTCCTTCAAGATCGAGTTCGGTGAGGACGAGGGCGACGAGGCCGATCTCGCGCCGCGCCCGCCGGTCGTGACCGTCATGGGCCACGTCGACCACGGTAAGACCAAGACGCTCGACGCGATCCGGCACACCAACGTCGCCTCCCGCGAGGCCGGCGGCATCACCCAGCACATCGGCGCCTACCAGGTGTCGACCACGCACGAGGGCGAGCGGCGGAAGATCACCTTCATCGACACCCCGGGTCACGAGGCGTTCACCGCGATGCGTGCTCGCGGTGCGAAGGCCACCGACATCGCGGTGCTGGTGGTCGCGGCCGACGACGGTGTGAAGCCGCAGACGATCGAGGCGCTCAACCACGCCCAGGCGGCGGACGTCCCGGTCGTGGTCGCGGTCAACAAGATCGACAAGGAGGGCGCGGACCCCACCAAGGTCCGGGCGCAGCTCACCGAGTACGGCCTGGTGGCCGAGGAGTACGGTGGTTCCACGCTGTTCGTGGACATCTCCGCCAAGCAGGGCATCGGCATCGACAGCCTGCTCGAGGCCATCTTGCTGACCGCGGACGCCGAGCTCGACCTGCGGGCCAACCCGGACATGGACGCCCAGGGCCTGGCCATCGAGGCACACCTGGACAAGGGCCGCGGTCCCGTGGCCACCGTGCTCGTGCAGCGCGGCACGCTCCGGGTCGGCGACTCGATCGTGTGTGGCGAGGCCTTCGGCCGCGTCCGCGCGATGCTGGACGACAACGGTGAGCAGGTCGAGGAAGCCGACCCGTCGCGTCCGGTTCTGGTGCTCGGTCTGACCGCGGTCCCGCGGGCGGGCGACAACTTCATCGTCGTCTCCGACGACCGGATGGCCCGTCAGATCGCCCAGCAGCGGGCGGCACGTCAGCGCATCGCCGACATGGCGAAGTCCGGTCGCCGTCGCACCCTCGAGGAACTGTTCAAGGACCTCGAGAAGGGCCAGGTCAACGAGCTCAAGCTCATCATCAAGGGTGACGTCTCCGGTTCGGTGGAGGCCCTTGAGGACGCGCTGCTCAAGATCGACGTCGGCGAGGAGGTCAGCCTCCGCGTGCTGCACCGCGCCGTCGGCGCCATCACGGAGTACGACGTCAACCTGGCGATGGCCGACGACAACGCGGTCATCATCGGCTTCAACGTGCGTCCCGAGGTGCGGGCGCGCGACCTGGCCGAGCGCGAGGGCGTCGACATCCGGTACTACTCGGTCATCTACCAGGCGATCGAGGAGATCGAGGCGGCCCTCAAGGGCATGCTGAAGCCGGAGTTCGAGGAGGTCCGCACGGGCACCGCCGAGATCCGCGAGATCTTCAAGGTTCCGAAGATCGGCAACGTCGCCGGTTCGATGGTGCGCACGGGCACGATCACCCGCAACAGCAAGGCCCGGCTCATCCGCGACGGCGTCGTCGTGGCCGACAACCTCACCGTCTCGTCGCTGCGCCGGTTCAAGGACGACGCGACCGAGGTCCGCGAGGGCTTCGAGTGCGGTATCGGCGTCGGCTACAACGACCTCAAGCTCGAAGACGTCATCGAGACGTTCGAGATGCGGGAGAAGCCGCGCGTCTGACGTCCGTGCCGCCGCCCCCGTGCTCGCACGGGGGCGGCGGCCGAACGTCACCGCCGCGGTAAGACGACATCCATGTACATTGGGGCACTTACTCTGGACATCCTGCTCGGCGACGTGCGTTCGCTGAAGCAGAAGCGCTCCGTGGTCCGTCCGCTGATCGCCGAGTTGCAGCGGAGGTTCCCGAGCGTCGCGGTGGCCGAGACCGGTCACCTGGATCTGCACCGCCGCGCGGAGATCGGCATCGCGGTGGTTTCGGCGTCGGCCGCCAACTGCGACGAGGTGCTCGGCTCGTGTGAGCGTGTGGTCGCATTCCACCCCGAGATCGAACTGCTGTCCGTACGACAGCGGCTCTTCAACGACCACGAGGAATAAGGCGGCCGGGTCGGCGCGTCAGCCGTACGAGTGAATGAGGGAGCGTGAGCATGGACGTAGCGCGCGCCAGAAAACTGGCCGACCGCATCCAGCAGGTCGTCGCCGAGATGCTGGAGCGGCGGATCAAGGATCCGCGGCTCGGGTTCGTCACGGTGACCGACGCGAGGATCACCGCCGACCTGGGCGACGCGACGGTCTACTACACGGTCTTCGGCTCAGAGGCCGAGCGGGCCGCGACCGCCACCGCGCTGGAGAGCGCCAAGGGGATCATCAGGTCGGAGGTGGGACGCCAGACCGGGCTGCGGCACACCCCCACGCTCACGTTCGTCCACGACCCGCTGCCCGACAGCGCACGCCACATGGACGACCTGTTCGCGGCGGCGCGGGCCAGAGACGCGGAGATCGCCAGGCAGGCCGAGGGCGCCCAGTTCGCCGGAGACGCCGACCCCTACCGGTTCGAGGAGGATCAGGCCGGGGACGCCGTCGCTGTCGACGTCGACGTGGACAGCGAGGACGAACACCGGCGCCGGGCCAGGTGACGACGATCGACACCACTGTCGGGGAGGCGAGCTGGGATCGGGTGATCGAACTGGTCCGCGGTGCGGACAGCGTCGCGCTCGCATGTCATGTCTCCCCCGATGGAGACGCCCTCGGCTCCATGCTCGGCTTCGGCCTCGCGCTGGCCCGCACCGGGAAGAGGGTCGTCGCGTCGTTCGGTGACCGCTGCTTCACCGTACCCCGCCTGCTGCGGTTCCTGCCCGGCCAGGAGCTGCTGGTCGAGCCCGCGACCTACCCGGCGGAACCGGCCCTGATGATCACGTTCGACGCCTCCACGGTGGAGCGGCTCGGCCTGCTCGCCCCGAGCGCGGGCCGTGCGGGGGAGCTCGTCGTAATCGACCATCACGTGTCCAACACCCGGTTCGGGTCGCTGCATCTGATCGACCCCTCGGCCGCTGCCACGGCCGTCCTGACCGAGGAGCTCATCCACCGGCTGGCCCTGCCGGTGGGCAGGGACGTCGCGACCTGCCTGTACACGGGGCTGGTGACCGACACGGGCTCCTTCCGCTATTCGGCGACCACCCCGGCGGTCCATGCGATGGCGGGGCGGCTGATCACCGCCGGCCTGAGACCCGACGAGATCGCCAGGGAACTGTACGACCGCTCGCCGTTCGCCTACCTGCGGGTGCTGGGCGCCGCGCTCGGCAGGGTCACGCTGGAGCGGTCGGCCGCGGCGGGTCACGGTCTGGTGTGGACCTACGTCACCCGTGCCGACCGTGTGCTGGGCGGCCTGCCGTACGACGAGGTGGAGGGCGTGATCGACGTGGTCCGCCGGGTCGACGAGGCGGACGTCGCGGTAGTGCTCAAGGAGGACGACGAGGGGGTCTGGAACGTCTCGACCCGCTCCAAGGGCGCGGTCGACGTCGGCCGGGCCTGCGCCGAGTTGGGCGGCGGCGGCCACAGCCGCGCGGCCGGCTTCTCCTCCAGGCTCCCCCCGGAGGACACGATCGCCTCCCTGCGCCCGCGCCTCACTCCCTCCCCGGCTGATCTCCCAGAACCCCGCAACTCCTGATCTCGCATTGGACCTATCCATGAGTACGGCAAGGCCTCGCAGAACTCCGCCGCCGAGCGGGTTGATCGTGGTGGACAAGCCTGCTGGCTGGACCTCCCACGATGTCGTCGGCAAGATGCGCGGCATCGCCGGGACCCGCAAGGTCGGCCACGCCGGCACGCTCGACCCGATGGCCACCGGCGTGCTCGTCGTCGGCGTCGAGAAGGCCACCCGGCTCCTCGGGCACCTCGCGCTGACCGAGAAGGTCTACGAGGCCACGATCCGGCTCGGCGTGGTCACCAACACCGACGATGCCGAGGGGGAGATCACCGCGGTCACCCCCGCCGGGCACGTCACCGAGGCGGACGTGCGCACCGGCGTCGCCGCGCTCACCGGTGAGATCATGCAGGTCCCCCCGCAGGTGAGCGCCATCAAGATCAACGGTGAGCGGGCCTACAAGCGGGCCCGGGCCGGTGAGGAGGTCGAGATCGCCGCGCGGCCGGTCACGGTCCGCGCGTTCGAGGTGACCGCGATCCGCCGGGCCATCGGGGCCATCGGGGACGCCGTGGACGTCGACGCCACCGTTACCTGCTCAAGCGGGACCTACATCCGGGCACTGGCGCGAGACCTCGGGGCCGCCCTCGGTGTCGGCGGCCACCTCACCCGCCTCCGGCGCACCCGGGTCGGACCGTACGGCCTGGCCGCTGCCCGGACGATCGAAGATCTCGCCAGGGAATGCGTGATCATGCCGATCGCGGACGCGGTGACCGCGGCCTTCCCCCGCAGGGACGTCACCGCGCAGGATGCCCGGCTGGTGGCGCACGGCGGCCGGCTGCCCGCGGCCGGGCTGGGACCCGGCCCGGTCGGAGTCTTCGGCCCGGAAGGGGCGCTGCTGGCCCTCGTCGAGGAACGCGGCGGTACGGCCAGGCCCCTGGTGGTTTTCGCGCCCTGACATCAATGCACCCTCGGCGGCATGGCAGTCTTGTCTACTGCCGGTTTGCCGAGCCGTATCAGGAATCGAGCCGTATCAGGAATCGAGGTCGAAGTGCAGAGCTGGCACGGACTGGATGGCGTCCCCGAGAACTGGGGCAGGTCCGTCGTCACGATCGGCGTGTTCGACGGCGTACATCTCGGCCATCAGCGGATGGTGGCGCAGACGGTGGGCATGGCCCGTGATCTCGGCCTGCCATCGGTCGTCGTCACCTTCGACCCGCATCCGGATGAGGTCGTCCGGCCGGGCACCCAGCCGCTGCGGCTCACCACCCTGCACAGGCAGGCCGAACTGCTCGCGTCACTGGGCGTCGACGCGGTGTGCGTGCTGCCGTTCACGCTCGAGTTCTCACGGATGTCCCCCGACGAGTTCGTGCAGACGGCGCTGGTGGACCGGCTGCACGCGGCGGGGGTCGTGGTGGGGGAGAACTTCCGCTTCGGGCACAAGGCCTCCGGGGACCTGGACACGCTGCGGACGCTGGGGGAGAAGTACGACTTCGTGGCGGTGGGGGTGCCGCTGGTCAGTGACGGCGTCACCATCTCCTCGACCTTCATCCGCGAGCGGCTGGGCGTCGGGGACGTCGTCGGCGCGGCCGCCGCGCTGGGGCGCCCGCACCGAGTCGAGGGCGTGGTCGTCCGGGGCCATCAGCGGGGCCGGGCGCTGGGATTCCCGACGGCGAACATCGAGTCGCCGCCGCTCGCCGCGATCCCGGCGGAGGGCGTCTACGCAGGGTGGATGCAATGTGTCCAGGCGCACTCGCCGTACGAGGGGCAGCGCTGGCCGGCCGCCATCTCCATCGGGACGAACCCGACCTTCGACGGAGTGGAGCGCACGGTCGAGGCGTACGCGCTGGATCGGGACGACCTCGACCTCTACGGCGCGCATGTCGCGGTCGACTTCGCCGAGCGGCTCAGGGACACGTTGCGGTTCGACTCGATCGAGGCGCTGATCGAGCAGATGCACCAGGACGTCGCGCGCGCCCGTGAGGTCACGGCCTGACCGGCCTCCTCAATAACGGGCGCGGGCCATCTCGGAGTTGCGCGCGAGTCTGCGACTCGGTGGTAACCTTGCAAGTCAGCCATGTTCAGGTGGCGTCATGTCCGGCGGACGTGGCGGGCCACCGGGCCGGCCTCACGGCGACTGTAGGCACGCGCGGTCGTTCGCGGGTTGGGGAGTCGGAGACGACCTGAGCAATGTTGTGCGTGCCTCCCATCAGAAGGAGAAGAAGTGTCGCTTGACGCGGCCACCACCAAGGCCATCATCGGCGAGTACGCCACCGGCGAAGGAGACACCGGGTCTCCGGAGGTCCAGATCGCGCTGCTGAGCAAGCGCATCAGCGACCTGACGGAGCACCTGAAGGTCCACAAGCACGACCACCACAGCCGCCGGGGTCTGCTCCTGCTGGTCGGCCGCCGCCGCCGGTTGCTGAAGTACCTGCAGGCGAAGGACATCACTCGCTACCGGTCCCTCATCGAGCGTCTGGGTCTGCGCCGATAATGTGGAAAGGAGCGGCGATCCTTCGCCGCTCCTTTCTCATGGCGGGCCACAATGGGCCCGGAGGACGTCCGTCCCGCGTGAGAGGCCGGATTGAACGCCGCGCGCGGCGGAACAGATGGAACAACTGAACAGCCGAGGGGGCGGCGGGCCATCGGGCCTGCCCCACCCGAGAGACAAGCCCCGCGTCCGAACGCAAGCCGCACGCACGATCCCGCGGTGTGAGAGGGCCGGTCCTCGGTAGTGGCCTCCGGTCGGTACGGCACAGCCGTACGAGAGGAACCGGGCGCTTCGATCGAAGACCGGCGCTGCACCTGAACGGGGAGCCGGGCACGGAAGGACGCGGGAGACCGACCGAACTAGGAGGTCCCCCGTGGAGGGTGTCCACAACACGGAAGCCGTTATCGACAACGGCTCATTCGGCACGCGTACGATCCGGTTCGAGACCGGGCGCCTCGCCCGGCAGGCGGCCGGCAGCGCGGTCGCCTACCTGGACAACGAGACCATGGTCCTGTCCGCCACCACCGCGTCCAAGCATCCGAAGGAGAGCCTGGACTTCTTCCCGCTCACCGTCGACGTCGAGGAGCGGATGTACGCGGCGGGCCGGATTCCCGGCTCGTTCTTCCGGCGTGAGGGCCGGCCGTCGGAGGACGCGATCCTCACCTGCCGTCTGATCGACCGGCCGCTGCGCCCGTCCTTCGTCAAGGGTCTGCGCAACGAGATCCAGATCGTGGCGACGGTGATGGCGCTGCACCCGGATCATCTGTACGACGTCGTCGCGATCAACGCGGCGAGCATGTCGACCCAGCTCGCCGGGCTGCCGTTCTCCGGTCCGATCGGCGGCGTCCGCGTCGCGCTGATCCAGGGGCAGTGGGTGGCGTTCCCGACCCACGACGAACTGGGTGGCGCGACGTTCGACATGGTGGTCGCCGGGCGCGTGCTGCCGGACGGCGATGTCGCGATCATGATGGTTGAGGCGGAGTCCACCCGGGACACGCTCAAGCTGGTCGCCGATGGCGCCGTCGCGCCCACCGAGGAGGTCGTGGCCCAGGGGCTGGAGGCTTCCAAGCCGTTCATCAAGGTTCTCTGCGAGGCGCAGTCCAAGCTGGCCGAGGTCGCCGGCAAGGAGACCGCCGAGTACCCGATCTACCTGGACCACCAGGAGGACGCGCTCGAGGCCGTCACCGCCGCGGTGCGCAGTGAGCTCTCTTCGGCGCTGACCATCGCGGGCAAGCAGGAGCGGGAGTTCGAGATCGATCGGGTCAAGGCCCTCGCCGCCGAGAAGCTGCTGCCCGACTTCGAAGGGCGCGAGAAGGAACTGGCCGCTGCCTTCCGTTCGCTGACCAAGAGCCTCATGCGTGAGCGGGTGCTCAAGGAGGGGGTGCGGATCGACGGCCGCGGTCCCAAGGACATCCGGCTGCTCAGCGCCGAGGTCCACGTGGTGCCGAGGGTGCACGGCTCGGCCCTGTTCGAGCGTGGCGAGACCCAGATCCTCGGTGTCACCACGCTGAACATGCTGCGCATGGAGCAGATGATCGACACGCTCAATCCCGAGCGGACCAAGCGCTACATGCACAACTACAACTTCCCGCCGTACTCGACCGGTGAGGTCGGCCGGGTGGGCTCGCCGAAGCGGCGCGAGATCGGCCACGGCGCGCTGGCCGAGCGTGCGCTGCTGCCCGTGCTGCCGTCGCGCGAGGAGTTCCCGTACGCCATTCGGCAGGTGTCGGAGGCACTCGGGTCCAACGGCTCGACGTCGATGGGCTCGGTCTGCGCCTCCACCATGTCTCTGCTCGACGCCGGTGTGCCGCTCAAGGAGATGGTCGCCGGCATCGCGATGGGCCTCATCGGCGAGGGCGACCAGTACGTCACGCTCACCGACATCCTCGGCGCCGAGGACGCCATGGGCGACATGGACTTCAAGGTCGCGGGCACCAAGGACCTGATCACCGCGCTGCAGCTCGACACCAAGCTCGACGGCATCCCGGCCCACGTGCTCGGCGCCGCGCTGAAGCAGGCGAGAGGCGCCCGCCTGGCGATCCTGGACGTGATGCAGGAGGCCATCGACACTCCGGCGGAGATGAACCCGACCGCGCCGCGCATCATCACGATCAAGGTGCCGGTCGACAAGATCGGCGAGGTCATCGGTCCCAAGGGCAAGATGATCAACCAGATACAGGACGACACCGGCGCCGAGATCACGATCGAGGATGACGGCACGATCTACATCGGCGCCACCGACGGCCCGTCCGCCGAGGCCGCGCGGTCGCTGATCAACGGCATCGCCAACCCGCACATGCCGGAGGTCGGCGAGCGCTACCTGGGCACGGTCGTGAAGATCGCCGCCTTCGGCGCGTTCGTGTCGCTGCTGCCCGGCAAGGACGGCCTGCTGCACGTCTCCCAGATCCGCAAGCTGCACGGCGGCAAGCGGATCGAGAACGTCGAGGACGTCATGAACGTCGGTGAGAAGGTCCAGGTGGAGATCGCCGAGATCGACTCCCGCGGCAAGCTCTCCCTGGTCCCGGTCGAGGTGGTCGAGAAGGAGGCCGCGGAGAAGGCCTCCGCCGAAAGCGACGGGGAGGCCACCGGGGCCGACGGGGAGGCCGCCGCGCCCGAGGAGGAGCAGCGGACGCCGCGCCGCCGCAGCCGCACCCGAGCCGGACGGGACGACCGCAACTCGTGACGACCACAACTCTGTACCCCGGAAAGGACGGCGTGGGGGTCATCCGCCGCACCGTCCTTCCCGGCGGGCTCCGGGTGGTGACCGAGACCATACCGACCGTCCGCAGCGTCGCGGTCGGCATGTGGGTCGGCATCGGGTCACGCGACGAGGCGCCCGAGCACATGGGCGCCACGCACTTCCTCGAACACCTGCTGTTCAAGGGCACCCCCACGCGGGATGCCATGGAGATCTCCGCGTCCATCGAGGGCATCGGCGGTGAGATCAACGCCTTCACGGCCAAGGAGTACACCTGCTACTACGCCCGGGTGCTCGACGAGGATCTCCCACTCGCGATCGACGTGCTCGCCGACGTGGTCACCTCCTCACTGATCACCGCCGAGGACGTGGAGTCCGAACGCGGCGTGATCCTGGAGGAGATCGCCATGCACGACGACGACCCGTCCGACGTGGTGCACGAGCAGTTCTCCGCCGAACTGTACGGTGACACGCCGATCGGCCGGCCGATCCTCGGCAACGAGGACTCGATCAACGCACTCACCCGTGACCGCATCCGCGAGTACTACCAGCGTTACTACCTGCCGCCCCGGACCGTGGTGTCGGTCGCCGGCAACATGGACCACGAGCGGGTGGTCGAGCTGGTGGCGGCCGCTTACGAGCGTGCGGGCGCGCTGGACGGCGGAGCGCTGCCGTCGCCGCCGCGCATCGGGGGTCCCGGGGTGGAGCCGCGTTCGGGCATCCGCGTGATCGACCGCCCGACGGAGCAGGCCAATCTGGTGCTCGGCACCACGGGCCTCTCGCGTACCGACGATCGTAGGTTCGCCCTGGGCGTGCTCAACGCGGCCCTGGGCGGTGGGATGTCCTCGCGGCTGTTCCAGGAGATCAGGGAGAAGCGCGGCCTCGCCTACAGCGCGTACAGCTTCACCTCGCAGTACGCCGACACCGGGCAGTTCGGCATCTATGTGGGCTGCCTGCCGTCCAAGATCGAGGATGTGCTGAAGATCTGCCGGGACGAGGTGGCGAGGGTCGTGACCGAGGGCATCTCCGCAGAGGAGATCACCCGCGGTAAGGGCCAGATGCGCGGTGGGCTCGTGCTCGGGCTGGAGGACACCGGCTCGCGCATGTCCCGTATCGGCAAGAGTGAACTGGTGTACGAAGAGCTCATGTCGGTGGACGAGGTGCTCGCCCGGATCGAGGCCGTGACCGCGGAGGACATCGCCGACATCGCGCGTGACGTGCTCAACCGGCCGCTCACCCTCACCGTTATCGGACCGTACGCGGACAAGGACTTCAGTTTCGCGATCGCCTGAGCAGCGGTGACCACGGAGGCCGCGCGGGTTCACGTCGTGACCCGCGCGGCCGTTTCGTCTCCTGCGCGTTCCTCCCGCCGCTCTCACTCGGTCCGTCCGTGCCCTGGCGCCGTCTCGCCTGTCCGGGGCTATAGCCTTGGGCGCGTGACAAAGGTCGGTGTTCTGGGCGCCCGCGGGCGTGTTGGCGTGGAAGTCTGCAAGGCCGTGCATGCGGCCGATGATCTGGAGCTCGTGGCGGCCGTCGACAAGGACGACCCGCTGGAGTCGCTGGCGAAGGCCGAGGTGGTGGTGGACTTCACCCACCCCGACGTCGTGATGGGGAACATGCGGTGGTGCATCGACCGCGGCATCCATACGGTGGTGGGCACGACTGGCTTCGACGCGCGGCGGCTGGACCAGGTGCGCGGCTGGCTCGCCGCCAACCCCGGGACCAACTCGCTGATCGCCCCCAACTTCGGCATCGCTGCGGTACTGATGATGCACTTCGCCCGCCAGGCGGCGAAGTACTTCGAATCGGTCGAGATCGTCGAGCTGCACCACCCCAACAAGGCCGATGCCCCCTCGGGTACGGCTCGCCGCACGGCTGAGCTGGTGGCCGAGGCCCGCCGGGAGGCAGGTCTCGGCTCCAGTCCCGATGCCACCACTTCCCAGCTCGACGGTGCCCGCGGGGCCACCGTGGACGATGTGCACGTGCACGCCGTACGGCTCGCTGGGCTGATCGCTCACCAGGAGGTCATCCTCGGCGGCGAGGGGGAGATCCTCACCATCCGCCACGACACGATGAACCGCGCGTCCTTCACACCCGGCGTCCTGCTCGGCGTACGCCGAGTCGGCGGACTCGACGGTCTCACGGTGGGGCTGGAGCACCTTCTCGACCTGTAGCCTGTGCAGGCGCCTGCGGCGCGTGATCAACGAGCCGCCACCTCAGGAAGGGTGGTACCGCCGAACCTCGGTGAAGCCGGTCCCGATTGGGCGAACGTGGAGACTCGACTCCGGTCAATTCCATCGCGATCCGGTCGTCTTCGGCGATTCTGGCAGAGTCTGCGCAGTTCAGGCCGCCGATGGCGGTTCCGGGAGGGCTGGTTGGCCTTCCAGGTTCATAAACGTTGTCCATCGGGTTGAAGTCCATCCACAGAACCTTTTTCTGTGGTCCGAGGCCATCCGGGCATGCGGCATGGTTGTCGCGGGTCGCCACCCGGCGGCTCGCGAAACGACAACCCCCTGGAGAAAGGCATGGTTACCATGGCCGACATGGACTTCGAGGACCGCATCACCGGGCTCGAGATCGACGTGCAGTCGATCAAGATTCTGGTCGGCGCCGTCGACAACAAGGTCGAGCGTCTACGACTGGACCTGCAGCACGCGCAGGGCGCCAATGTGCGCATGTTCCAGGCGCTGCGCGACGACATGGTGGACTTCCGCGTGAGCGTGGACGCTCGCTTCGACAAGGTGGACGCTCGCTTCGGTGAGGTGGATGCCCAGTTCGCCGCGGTGAACGCCCGGTTCGATGGCGTCGACCGCCGCTTCGACAAGGTGGACGCCCGGTTCGAGGCGG
>NZ_BOOG01000009.1 GCF_016863115.1 Sphaerimonospora thailandensis | reverse complement strand
ATGGACGCGCGCTTCGACGAGGTGATGGTGCTCCTCAAGCAACTGGCCTCTGGTTCCGCCGGGACGGCGAGGGGCTGACGAGCGTCCATGGTACGGCTGCCGCAGGGGGAGGGGCGGCAGCCGTACCGGTGGGTGTCAGAGAGCCAGGCCGAGCGTGAAGAGGACGCCGAAGGCGAGTTGCAGGCGCCCGGTCTGCTGGAGCGTGGCGATGAGGGACGGTCCGGTCGCCCCTGATCGGACTGTTCGTATCGGCGCGACAACGAGGGGGAGCGCGACCAGGGTGAGTACGGCGAAGTGCCGTATCGGCACCAGGGAGAGCGCGATCACGAACGGAAGGATCAGGCCCGCCGTGTAGAGCGCTCGCGTCCGGGTGTCGCCCAGCACGACGGCGAGGGTCCGCTTCCCCGATGTCCCGTCGGTTGCGATATCCCGGAGGTTGTTCACCACGAGGAGCGCGCAGGCCAGGAGGCCGACCGGAACGGAGGCGGCCAGTGACAGCCAGTCGAGGCGCTCGACCTGGACGTACGTCGTTCCGGCCACCGCCACGAGGCCGAAGAACACGAAGACTGAGATCTCGCCGAGGGCCCGGTAGCCGTACGGGCGGGAGCCGCCGGTGTAGAACCAGGCGGCCAGGATCGCGGCCAGTCCGACGAGCAGCAGCCACCACGCCCCGGTCGCCATCACGAGTGTGAGGCCGGCGACGGCGGCCGCGAGGAAGCACAAAAGGGCGGCGGCCAGCACAGATCTGGGGGTGGCCGCGCCGGAGCCCACGAGGCGCATCGGGCCCACCCGATCAGTGTCGGTGCCGCGTATGCCGTCGCTGTAGTCGTTGGCGTAGTTCACCCCGACCTGCAGGGCCAGCGCGACGAACAACGCCACCAGGGCGCGCCACCAGATCGCGCCGTCTTCGGCGATCGCGGCACCGGTGCCGACGGCGACCGGGACGACGGCGGCGGGCAGCGTTCGAGGGCGTGCGCCCGCCAACCACTGAGCTGGGGTGGCCACTTCATCTCCCTTTTCTTACTGTAAAGCCACGCGACGAGGGCAACGCAAGTCGGGCCATCCCTTCGGTGCACACTGACATTAGGGTCGGGGCACGCGGAGCAGGCGACGGTCAGGGGAAGCGATACGGCACGGCCGACCGAAGAACCCAGGCGGGCGTGGAAACGGCACGGGCGATGTGTCAGCGGATGTCGGTGCCGAGGCGGATCATCCGAATGGGGCGGCCCATGTCCAGCACCCGCTCGGCCTCGTCCTCGCCCCATCCCGCCGACTCCAGGAAGCCGAGCATCGCGTGGTTGTCGGCGAACACCCACGTCACGACCGTGTCATAGCCGTCCTCACGGAGGAAGTCGACGGTCGCGTTGAGCAGGCGGCTGCCGTGGCCACGCCGGATGTGGTTGGGGTCGATGAGCAGTGTCAGCAGTTCCGCGGTCGTGCCCGGGCGCAGATCCGGGTCCTCGGCCGGTCCGTGCGAGGCCAGGCCGACGACCCGATCGGACGCCCGCTGCGCCGCGGTGGCCAGGACTCCACCGGGTCCGAGGGCGGTGAAGGCGTCCGTGTCCGGCACCACGCGCTCGACCGCGACCAGCACCCGGTGTCGTGGGGTGGGTGGCGACAGGATCGCCTCGTCCCACTGGCGACGCCACATCTTCTCCGCCGCGGGCCCGGTCATCTGCTCAAGCGGGCCGGGAGGCAGGAAGTCGCGGTAGGCGCACTTCCACGCCCGGATCTGGGTGCTCGTCACCGCGTCGACGTCTTCGAGACGGGCAGGTCGTACACCCATTGATCCGGCTCCTTTCTGTACCTGTAACACCGTACTGGTCAGGACGGCCTAGGCGAACCTTCCGCCCGGCGTCGTGCCCGATATGCCCTCGTTTTGGTGCGGTTTCCGCAAACCCGCATCGAGCACCAGGAACGCGACCGGTTCTTGGACGAGTCGATGAACGCCCACTGGCAGGTGCTTTCCGCGCACACCTTGAGCCGTCGCCAGGTCCCTTCGGCGTGGGCCGCCGGGATCAACGCCGCGATCCGCGCGAGTCCGCCCGCCACCCCGGAGCACGTCGGCTCCAGCGCGGGCGTCCCCCCGGCCAGTGCGATCCGTACCGGAAGCGCCGTCAGCGTCGTCTCCAGGTCCTCCGGCAGGTCGTACGGCTCGGCGACGTGGTTGTTGTGTCGCAGTGCGCGCCGCAGCCCTTCCCGTAGCCGGGTGGCCATGATCATGTCTTCGTCGGCGGCGCGGTCTCCATCTGCGATCAACTCTCGTTCGCGCAGCCACACCGACAGCTCGGCAGGGGACGCCAGATCGTCGGCGTCATCCTCCACGTCGTAGGTGTTCACGAAGTCGCGGAGCAACTCCGCCGGGCCAGTCATGGTCGATCACCCCTGGTGACCACTGTACGGCAGTCGGCGGGGTCGAATAATCAACGCCTTCACTCGCCGGTGCCGGCGTTCGGCCCCGTCCGCAGGGCGGGTGCGAGGCGGCGGATACCCGCGTCGAGTTCGGCGAGACTCGCGGCGGCGGTGTGCGTCAGCCGCAGCCGGGGGCCGGGCGGCTCGGCCGGATGGTAGATGCGGCCCGGGCTGACCAGGATCCCGTTGAGTTGCGCGGCCTCGACCACCGCCGCCTCATCCGCACCAGCAGGCAGCCGCACCCAGACGTGCAGACCACCGTGGGGGACGAGATGGACGGTCGCCTCGGGGGCGTGCCGGGCCAGGCCGGTGAGGAGGGCTGCCTGACGGGCCGTGATCTCCTGTCGGATCACGCTGACATGGCGCCGCCAGGCGGGCGAGCCGACCAACTCCAGCGCCGTCTCCTGTAGCGGCCGCGAGACGAAGAACGACTCCACCACCTGGCCGGCGCGCAATCGCCGCGCCGCCGGCCCACGCGCGACCAGTCCAGCCACCCGCAGGCTGGGTGAGGAGATCTTGCTCAGTGACAGGATGTGGACGACCGTGCCATGGGCGTCCAGTGCCACCATCGGAGGCGGGATCGGGCCTGCGGTCAGATATCTGGCGTAATCGTCCTCGATCACGAACGCACCCGCCGCCCGCGCGACGGCCAGCACCTGCTCCCGGCGCTCCAGGCTCAGCGTCGCCCCCGTCGGGTTGTGCAGGGTCGGCTGGCAGTAGAAGACGCGGCTTCCGGTGACGGCGAAGGCCTCCGCCAGCAGGTCTGGCCGCACCCCGTCCTGGTCGATCGGCACGGCTGTCGCCCGCAGGCCCGCCGCCTTGGCCGCCGCGAGCGCTCCCGGATAGGTGGGGGTCTCCACCAGCACCGGCGCGCCGGGTGCCGCGAGCGCGCGGAACGCGTGTGCCAGCGCGGATTGACCGCCGCTGACCACGAGCACGTCGTCGCCCGTCACCGCGCCGCCCGCCTCGCCGGCGAACCACCTGCGCAGACTGGCCAGGCCGTTCAGCGGCGGCACATCCCAGGCGTCGGCGCGCCGTACGGCTCGCGCCGCGGCGGCGGTGAGCGCGCGCACCGGCCGCAGTTCCGGGTGGAGGTAGCCGCCGGTCAGTGGGATGACTCCGTCGGAGGGATGGGCGAGCAGGGACGCGACGGCGGCATCGTCCACGACACGGTCCCCGAGGGCGACCGTCTGCCAGGAGTGATCGGGTGCCTCCGCCGCGGGCCCGCGGACGGGGGCGACGAACACGCCGCTGCCGGGCCGGCTCACCACCCGGCCTTCGGCGGCGAGCCACGCGATCGCCCGGGACACGGTGATCGGGCTGACGCCGTACCGGCGCATCAACTCCCTGCTCGACGGCAAGCGGTCGCCGGGGCGGGACCGGTCCGCCTCGTCCCGGAGTATGGCGGCGAGCCGGACGATACTGCTATCGTCACTCATGAGAAATAACAGTAGCGCTACCCCATCTGTCCCGATAGCGCAGCAGTCCGGCGGGGCCTCACGGAGACCGGGGCGAACGGACCGGAAGGCGGCGTGGCGGGGCAGTCTCCTCGCCGCGGCCGGAGCGGTCTCGTTCTCCGGATCGTTTCCGGCGACGATCTTCGCGATGCGCGGGTTCGACCCCTATCTGGTCGCGATCGGACGGGCCGCCGTGGCGGCGGTCCCCGCACTCATCTGTCTCAGGGCCGCAGGCCTGCCGCTGCTGCCGCCTCGGGATCGGCTGGCGCCGTACGTGCTGATCGTGCTCGGCGTGGTTCTCGGGTTTCCGCTGTTCAGCGGGTTGGCCTTGGACGGCGGCGCGAGCGCGGCCCACGCCGCGGTCGTCACCGGCCTGCTTCCCGCCGCGACCGCCGCCTGTGCCGTACTGCGGGCGGGGGAGCGGCCCCGGCCGCTCTTCTGGATCGCGTGCGCGGCAGGGGCGCTGTCCGTCACCGTGTTCACGCTCACCCGGGGCGGCGGGCACTTCGCGATGGCGGACCTGCTGCTGGTGCTCGCGCTGCTGTCGGCGGCCGTCGGCTACACAGAGGGCGGGCGGCTGGCTCGGGAGACACCGGGCTGGCAGGTCATCTCGTACGCTCTGGTCCTGGCGGCGCCGATCACGGTGCCGGTGACGGCCCTGCTGGCGGTGTCCACTCATCCAGAGCCGACCGGGGTCTCGCTCGCCGGGTTCGCCTACGTCGGTCTGGTGTCCATGTTCTTGGGGTTCATCCCGTGGTATGCCGGGCTGGCGATGGGAGGCATCGCCCGTGCCGGGCAACTCCAGCTCGCGCAGCCGCTGCTCACGCTCGTGTGGGCCTGGTTGCTGCTGGGCGAGCGGTTCGGCGTGGCCACCGTCGCGGCAGCCCTCGCCGTGCTCGTGTGCGTGGCCGCCACGCAAGCCGGCCGCAGGCCTTGAATGTCGTGACGGTACGACGCGGTGTCGGTGTGGCCCCGCGGGCTTGTCCGACCGAGCCCTCGCTCTGATCAACTGATGGTCTTGTCAGGTGACTCCCGGCGCGGTGGGAAACGCGATGCCGTAAGAAGGCGCGGTGCCGTACGAACGCCGTCGATTTTCGAGAGTCACCTTGATGGAACGAGCGAAGGTCCGTGCGCTCTCCGCCGCAGGGCCCTAGTTCGTGACGCCTTCTGCCTTGGCCATCAACCAGGCGACCTTGCTGGAGAACTCCTCACGCCATGCCTTCTGGGCCTGGAGCTCGTCGAGCACGATGTTGAATGCGGATCGGAACTCCGCCAGAGTCTCGGTGTTGCGCTCGACCATCGTGCGTAGTTCTTGGTAGTTGGTGCGGAGTTCGTCCTGCCCCTTGCGTAGTTCTTGGTAGTTGCTGCGGAGCTCGTCCTGTCCTTTGCGTAGTTCTTGGTAGTTGGTGCGGAGCTCGTCCTGCCCTGTCCGGAGTTCGGTAATGTCCTCGAGGTATCTCGTCAGCACCTGGGTCTGCAGGGTCTGCTGGGACCTGACTTCACGGACGTGGCTCTTGACCTCACGGAGGTCGCGCTTGATCTCGGCGTTGTCGCGCTCGATGGCGTCGATGCGCTCCTCTGTAATCGGCATGCGGGTGAGAATACGTGTCCGTGAATGATCGCGGAGGGTGAAACCTTGATCTCGTAGCGTTCAATTCTTGTCAGGCTCGCCTTGACGGGCTAGGTTCGTCGACAGATGTCAGGATTGACCTGACATACATGCCGATCGGAGGATGCGATGCCGGCCCCTTCTCTTGCCGAGCAGGAGATCCACTGCTCTTTCTGCGCGAAGCCCAAGACGGCCGTGGCCAAGGTCATCGCCGGTCCGGGCGTCTACATCTGCAACGAGTGCGTCGGGCTCTGCAACGACGTGCTCAACCTGACCTCCGAGGCCACGGCGAACCCCGAGGTCTCCTGGCCGGACAGCATGACCGACGAGCAGATCCTCGAACTCATGCCCCGCGTCGCCGCCGTCGGCGCGCAGGTCGACGCGAACCTGCGGATCTTGGTCGGTCGACTGCGCGGCCGCGGTGTCACCTGGGCCAGGATCGGCGCAGCCCTCGGTATGACCCGTCAATCGGCCTGGGAGAGGTTCTCCGGTGAAGAGTAGACGCGCCGGCGTCTGTATGGCCGTCCGTCTCCTTGGAGGTGCCGGCAGGATGCGGCTCAGTCGCTGGGCCAACTCTCGGGAGGGGACACGTACGTTCCTCGGTAGGACACGGTGCACACCCACCCATGCTCACGAAGGAACACGACAGCGTGCCGGACGGTGGCTTTGGCTACCCCGTACTGTTGCATCAGCGTCTTCTCGCTGGGAATGGGCCGGCCAGGTTTGAGTTCCCCTCGCCGAATGCGGTCGGCGATCTCCTTGCCGATCTCCTCAAAGAGGGCAGCCTTGCGACGGATTCGACGGACCGTTCCGTCGCCGACGAACGTGCCTTCGCCGCGGATCGTGTGGGCGAGGCCCTGCTCCCTCAGTTCGCGGGCCACCTGCCGTGCCGTGAGTCGGGCGATGCCGTACTCGGCCTCCAGTTCGGCCTCACTTGGTAATGGATCTCCGGGAACGAAGTCCCCGTGCTCGATCTGAGCACGGATGATCTCGGCGATCTGCTTGTAGATGGGCACTGGTCCATCACGATCGAGCATGGACCTACAGTAGTCGTCTAGTGACGACCAGACGAGGAAACAGATCAGTCTCCCGGCCACTGCTCCTCTGGCGATACGTAACTGCCCCGCTGCGGGACGGTATAGACCCATCCCTGTTCGCGCAGGAACGTGATCGCCTTGCGCGCCGTTTCTCGCGCCACCTTGTACTCCTGCACGAGCGCGGTCTCGCTTGGAATCGGGCGCCGCGGTTGCAGATCCCCACGGCGTACCCGGTCGACCAGATCGTTGGCGATCTTTCGATACAACGAGATCTTGCGCTCTTCCCTGGGCATCTCGGGTTGGCCGACGAAGGTGCCCTCGCCCTGAACGGTATAGATGAGCCCTTCTTCGCGAAGCATGTGAAATGCGCGGCGGGCCGTCGTGCGTGCGACGCCGAACCGGCTCTGGATCGCGGCCTCACTCGGAACCGCGTGACCAGGTGTCAGATCCCCGTCCAGAATCTGCTGCCGGATGATCTCGGCGATCTGGACGTACAGGTGAGTATCCCCATCGTGGTCGAGCACACCCGCACGATAGATGAACCGTAACGAGGCCTTCCGTACGAATATGACCGTTAGGCGAGTACTTTTCCGAGTAGACGGAGCGATACAACTAGACGTACCCTGCAATCAAGCGTTCTCCAGAGGCGGGAACGGAACCCGGCGCCAGGCGGTGTCGGTGACGATCACGTGGTCGAGGAATCGGAGGCCGACGGTGTCGGCGGCCTCGTGGAGGCGGGCGGTGACCTCGAGGTCGGCGTAGCTGGGATCGAGCGAGCCGCTGGGGTGGTTGTGGGCGAGGCCGAAAGCGGCTCCGCCGGAGGTGAGGACGGTGGTGATGATGTCGCGAACGGGCGCGGAGGTGTGGTCGCTCCCACCTTCGCTGATGACGGTGCGGCGGATGACCGCGCCGCGTGGATCGCAGATCACGGCGACCAGTCGCTCTTTGGGGTTCCCGTGGAGCATGGGAGCGGCCGCCGCGGCGATGTCCGCCGAGCAGGTGATGCGGACGCGCTCAGGCTCGGCCCGGGCCCGCCGGACGAGCTGGAAGGCGGCGGCGACGCGCGCCGCCTTGGCGGGGCCGACGCCCGGCACGGCGAGCAGCCGGTGGGGGTCGGAACGGGCGAGTTCACCGAGGTCGCCGCAGTACGCGATGAGCTGGGAGGCGAGTTCGACGGCGCTGACGCCCCTGCTGCCCGAGCCGAGCAGCAGGGCGAGCAACTCCCTGTCCGCGAGTGCCGCCGCGCCGGCTGTCATCAGCCGCTCGCGAGGCCGGTCGGCCAGGGGCAGGTCCTTGACGCGCATCGGCACCTCCGGATGGGGAATCCGGAACGGTTCTACCAGCGGCGACCGACAGTCAGGCGTGGACGGGAATCCCGTACGAGAGTCGGAACCTGTCGCCGGGGATCACGATGTCGCTGGTCTCCACCGGGCGGTCCCCGGTCCAGGTGGTCCTCTCGACGTGCAGGACCTGAACGCCGGCGGGCAGCTCCAGCAGGTCGATCTCCGTCGGCTGAGGCACCCGGACGTGGACGTTCTCGCTGATCTCCGTGACAGGGGTGCCCGCGGCGGCCAGCCGGGAGAGCATGCTTCTGCGCTCGCCCATGCCGTCTTCGGGCGCCTGGCTCTGGCCGAACTCGATCACCTCATAGGAGGTGAGGAGCTGCATCGGACGGCCGTCGCCGCGAAAGACGAAGCTCACCCTGATGACCGGGCCGCAGTCTTCGAGCCGCAGACGCTGCGCGATCTCCTGGGGTGCCTCGGCGAGCTCGCTTCGCCAGTGCAACGTCGGCAGTCGTCCGCAGGCCTGCATGTCCATCGTGAACGCGGACTGGGGGTCGGGCGCGCGGCCGCGCTGCAGGGGGAGCAGGATGGGTTTCTCCCGCACCCGATGCCCCGATCCCACCCTGCCGATGATCAGACCCTCCCCGACGAGTACGCGGAGGGCGTGGCGGGCGGCGGTCTCTCCGACGCTGTATTTCCTGGTGATCTGGTGGCGAGACGGGATCGGCGCCCCCGGCGGGAGCGTGCCGTCGATGATCTGGCGGCGAATGTCCTCGACTACGCGCAGGTAGACCGGATCAGAGCTGGCCATGAATCCATTCCCTGAGGGGCTGACTAAAGCTCCCCAATCTTGGCGTATCCGAAGAGCAACTCAGAGTAACGGAACAAACCTGTGACTCCAACTTTGCCCGTAGAAAGGTCAGCGAATGGGCCAATCTCTCGCTAAGCAGTCAGGTCCTGAAATTCCCCTTCCGCCGCCGTATCACGGTATACATGTGGCCCCGGTCCAGATGGGCCATCAGAAGATCAACTGGCTGAAGCCCGCCGCCCGCAGTGACCGAGTGCGGGTTCGCCGGCACACCTGTGAATGCAAGGCGACGATCTACGAGCTGTGCCACTCCGGTGGCCTGGTGTTCATCCGCCGCACGATCCGGGGACCGGAACGGTTGGACGTCCACGAGACCGAGCGGCTCATCTCGGTACGCATGGAAGTCCTGTGGAACCGGCTCCTCCTCGGCGAGGCTCGGTGAGGCGTCGGCTGCCCGGCGGCGGATCGGTGGAAATTTTCGGCAGGAGCGTGTAACGCGGGCGTAAGACACGCCGATGGATGGGTTAGAGGCCGCTGATGTGTGTACCCCCGAGCACATATCGGCGGCCTCTTTCGGACCCGCGGCGACTGCTAGCCCGGGCGGAAACGCCGTGACGAACGGTGTGCAGTCCCGGCGACACGGGGCATAACGGGGTGGCGGGGTCCTACACCCGCCGGGATCCGGGTAGCGTTCGGTCTATGGCATCGCCAACCGGAACTTCCGACGCCCCCTTCGGTCGCATGCTGACCGCGATGGTCACGCCGTTCACCTCTGACGGCGCCGTCGATTACGAGGGCGTCCAGCGGATCGCCGCATATCTCGTCGACGAGCAGCGCCACGACGGCCTCGTGATCAGTGGCACCACCGGGGAGTCCCCGACCACTACGGGCGAGGAGAAAGACCGCATCCTCCGTGCGGTCATCGAGGCCGTGGGCGACCGTGCCTGCGTGCTCGCCGGTGCCGGGAGCAACGACACCCACCACAGCGTCGAGCTCGCCAAGGCCGCGGAGCGTGCGGGGGCGCACGGGCTGCTGGTGGTCACCCCCTACTACAACAAGCCTCCTCAAGAGGGCGTGTTCCAGCACTTCACCGCCGTCGCCGACGCGACTGGCCTGCCGGTGATGCTTTACGACATTCCTGGCCGGAGCGGTATCCCCATCGAGACGGCGACCCTGCTACGGCTCGCGCAGCACCCGCGCATCGTCGCGGTGAAGGACGCCAAGGGCGACCTGTTCGGCGGATCCCAGGTAATGATGGCCACCGATCTCGTGTTCTACTCAGGGGACGACCTGCTCAACCTGCCGTGGCTGTCGGTCGGCGCCGCCGGGTTCGTCAGCGTGGCCGGACATGTGATCGGCGCACAGCTCGCCTCCATGATCGAGTTTTACCGGTCCGGGGACGTCGCGGGCGCCCTTGAGACGCACCGCCGCGTGCTGCCCGTGGTCGCGGGGATCATGACGCGGACCCAGGGCGCGATCATGGCGAAGGCCGCGTTGAAACTGGTCGGCCAGGAAGGCGGTCATGTACGGCTCCCGCTCGTCGATGCCACGGAGGAGCAGGTCGCGATGTTGCGTACGGACCTCGTCGCGGGCGGCGTCAAGCTTGCAGACAGCTAAACATATGGAGACGAATGAGCGAGCGAAACACATGGAACAGCGGCGCTGATCGGCGGAGGACGGGGGAGGAGCTCGCATGAGCCATCCGCATCCCGAACTCGGGCCGCCACCGCCGCTGCCGGAGAACGGTCTGCGCATCGTTCCGCTGGGCGGCCTGGGCGAGATCGGCCGCAACATGGCGGTCTTCGAGTTCGACGGGCGGCTGCTCGTCGTCGACTGCGGGGTGCTGTTCCCCGATCCGGACCAGCCGGGAGTCGATCTCATCCTGCCCGATTTCGACTACATCCGGGGCCGCCTGCACGACATCGAGGCTCTCGTGCTCACGCATGCCCACGAGGACCACATCGGCGCCGTGCCGTACCTGCTGCGGGAGCGCCCGGACATCCCGCTGGTCGGGTCGCGGCTCACGCTCGGACTGATCGAGAGCAAGCTCTCCGAGCACCGGATGCAGCCGGTCAAGGTCGAGGTCGTCGAGAACGAGCGCCGTGCGTTCGGCCCGTTCGAGTGTGAGTTCATCTCAGTGAACCACTCGATCCCCGACGCCCTGGCCGTGGCCATCCGCACCCCGGCCGGGATCGTGCTGCACACCGGCGACTTCAAGATGGACCAGCTTCCGCTGGACGGGCGGCTGACCGACCTCGGGGCGTTCGCCCGGCTGGGATCCGAGGGCGTCGACCTGCTGATGTCGGACTCCACCAACTCCGAGGTGCCGGGTTTCGTCACCAGCGAGCGGGAGATCGCCCCGGTCATCGACGACGTGTTCCGCACCGCGGACAAACGGATCATCGTAGCCAGCTTCGCCTCGCACATCCACAGAGTCCAGCAGATCATGGACGCCGCCGAGAAACACGGGCGCAAGGTGGCCCTGATCGGCAGGTCGATGGTCCGCAACATGGGGGTGGCCCGCGAGCTCGGCTATCTGAAGGTCCCGGGTGGCCTGCTGGTGGACTCCCGTGAGATCGAGGAGTGGCCGCCGGAGGACGTGGTGCTGATCTGCACCGGCTCCCAGGGCGAGCCGATGGCCGCGCTGTCGCGGATGGCCAACCGTGATCACCCGATCAGGATCGCGGCGGGCGACACGATCCTGCTCGCGTCCTCGCTCGTCCCGGGCAACGAAACCGCGGTGAACAAGGTCATCAACGGCCTCAACCGATGGGGCGCCCGTGTGGTGCACAAGGGCAACGCCCGCGTGCACGTATCGGGTCACGCCGCCGCCGGTGAGTTGCTGTACGTGCTGAACCTGACCAAGCCGTCCAACTTCATGCCGATCCATGGCGAGTGGCGGCACCTGCGGGCGCACGCGAAGCTCGCCGGCCTGACGGGGGTCCCGGACGAGAACGTCGTGATCGCCGAGGACGGCGTCGTCGTGGATCTGGTCGACGGCCAGGCGCGGATCGTCGGCGCGGTGGCATGCGGCTACGTCTTCGTGGACGGCACCTCGGTCGGCGACATCACCGACGTGGCGCTGAAGGACCGGCGCATTCTCGGCGACGAGGGGTTCATCTCCATCGCCGTGGTCGTGGACTCCACCACGGGGAAGCTCTCGGGGGGGCCGGAGATCACCGCACGCGGCTCGGGTATCGACCCCGACGCGTTCGACGCGGTCATCCCGCAGATCGAGAGCGCGCTGCAGGAGGTCGCCGCGGCGGGGGTGGCCGACGCCATGCAGATCCGCCGCACGATCCGCCGTACGGTCGGGCGCTGGGTCAGCGACACCTATCGCCGTCGCCCGATGATCATCCCGGTGGTCGTCGAAGTATGACACGGCCGCCTGGTGTTCGACGAAGAGGACGAGTTCGCCGAAGCACCAGGCCCGGTACGGCTACCCGGGAGACGTCATCAGCCAGGCGGAAGAGTCGGCCGCCTGGCTGATGGACGCGGGGGCGCTTCGTAGCCCCGCGGGATGCATGGCTGCGGGCTTTCCCAGGTCAGTCAGCCGACCCGGGAGGGCTCCGCTTCCGTTTCCGCCGACTCGTCCAGGTCGTGCTCGGGGATCACCTTGGGCACGCCGCGCAGTGCGAACAGGGCGGCGACCGCCAGACAGAGCAGAATGGCCGCACCGGTCAGCACCGTGACGTGGATGCCGTGCGCGAAGGACTCCCTGGACGCCCGGATACCGAAGTGAGTCCCCGGCCGAGACTGGTACGGCAGGCAGGGCCCAAATGGGTAAGCAGGAGTTACCGGAGTTCAGCCGCGGCTCAGCCGCTGCGCCATCACGCCACCGGCCTCGACCAGCCATCTCGCCGGGTCGTTCAGCGCGGCGGTGGCCGACCCCGCGAGGTCGGCCAGCGAGACCGCCTCCGACACCGAACCGGGCACCGGACCTGCCAGTCGGCCGGCGACGACGCCGACCCGCACCGCGGCCTCCCGGGCCTGGTCGAGCAGTGAGCCGACGACCTTGCCGGTCAGCGAGGTCTCGTCGAAACATCCCTCACCGGTGATGACGACATCGGCGTCGGCGAGCGCGTCCGGCAACCCGACCAGGGCGGCGATCGTCCGAGCGCCTGGCATCATCCGGGCGCCCCACAGGGTGGCCAGGCCATAGGAGGCGCCCCCGGCGGCACCGGCCCCCGGCTGGCCTGGGTCGCCGCCGGCCACCTCCGCGAGCCGTCGCAGCGCCCGGTCCAGCAGATCGACATCGCCCGGCTGCGCGCCCTTCTGCGGGCCATACGTCGCCGCGGCTCCGGCCGGCCCGAGCAGCGGTGCCGTCACATCGACCAGCAACCGCGTTCCGCCGGGCGGCGGGGGGAGCAGGTCACCGGTGTCGATGTGGGCCAGCTCGGCCAGCGCCGCGCCGCCGAGCTGTAGATCACGCCCGCGGTCGTCGACCAGCCGTAGGCCCAGCGCGCGCAGAGCGCCCGTGCCGCCGTCGGTCGAGGCCGACCCGCCCAGTCCGACGACCAGGCGGGAGGCGCCGGCGTCGAGGGCCGCGCGCATGACCGCGCCGAGCCCATAGGTGTGAGCACCGAGCGGATCCAGGTGGCGCATGAGCGGCAGTCCGCTGGACTGGGCGAGTTCGAGGATGGCCGACCGGTCGGGCAGCAGCAACCACGCGGCGGAAACCGGCCGGTCGTCCGGGCCGGGCACCGTCACCGTCCTGCGTTCGCCTGCGGGCAGTGCGGCGGCGAACGCGTCGACGACCCCCTCGCCCCCGTCGGCGAGGGGGAGCAGACGCACCTCGTCGGCCGGGCGACGGGCAAGCCACCCCCGTGCGAGCGCGCGGGCGGCGTCACCGGCCGCCAGACTGCCCTTGAACGAGTCGGGCGCGACGATGACCCGCATCACCCCTCCAGCACCAACCTGATGTAGCGCTCCTTCATGTTGACACCTCCACCGCTTGGACGGCCGCTGTCCGGTACGCCGGTCCCGGGCCCTAACCGTGATCCCGCCGACCTGCCGGAGACCTTGCGACGCCTGCCGGGATCGCTGACGGCGACCGTGCACGCGGCCGATCCGACCGAGGCACGCGACCTCGTGCCGGTGCTGCGACGCCTGGCGGGCCGCCTGATCTGGAACGGCTGGCCGACCGGCGTCGCGGTGTGCCGGGCCATGCATCACGGCGGCCCCTGGCCCGCCTCGACGGCCCCGGCGCACACCTCGGTCGGGGCGGCCGCCATCGGGCGATGGCAGACCCCGGTCGCCTACCAGGACTGGCCGGCGGACCTGCTCCCCCCCGAGTTGCGCGATGACAACCCCCCTGGCGTGCCGCAACGGGTGGACGGCCGCCTGCGGGCCTGACATGGGAGAGCGGACCACAACGAGAGGCGGACCGCGGCCAGGGAGGTATGAGATGGCGGAACCCGTGCCGCACGTGCCGGCCGGTTCGGCGAGCCTCCCGGACATCTCCCGTCCCTGCGAGTAACTTCGGCATCATGGCCACCCGTACGTCCGGACAGGGGTCCGGCAAGCGCCCGACGCCGCGCTCCGGGTCCCGTACGGCTTCCGCGAAGCGCTCGGCCTCCCGTGGCCGGGCCGCGAGCAAACCCGCCCAGAGACCGGCGCAGAAGCGGCCGGTGGCGGCAGGTCAGGATCCGATCAGCTGGGTCTTCCTGATCATAGGAAAGCTCGTCCTCGGCCTTTGGTCGCTGATCGCCAATGCTCTCGGCGTGGCGGCCAGGGCACTCGGGCAGGGGGCCCGCGATCTCGACCCGGCGCACCGCCGCGACGGGGCCGGCCTGGCGGTCCTGGCCGCCGCCATCGTGGTGGCCGCGATGACCTGGCGGGACACCAAGACCGGAGCGGCCGCGGTGACGGACGCGGTGGTACGCGGCATGGTCGGCGCGCTGGGCTGGGCGGTTCCGGTGCTGTTGGCCCTGCTCGCCTGGCGGCTGCTGCGCCACCCCGACCAGAACGCCGAGACCGGGCGGATGGGCATCGGGTGGGCCGCGCTGCTCGCCGGCATCCTCGGGATCGTCCACGTGGCGCACGGCACGCCGTACCCGTCCGGCGGGCCGAACGACGGCATGGGGCACGTGTCGGAGGCCGGCGGCATGCTGGGCTTCATCGTGTCGGCCCCGCCGTCGAGCATTCTGCCCCCGTTCATCACGATCCCGTTGCTCATGATGTTGTCGGGGTTCGGCCTGCTGGTGATCACGGCGACCCCGGTCCACCGCATCCCCGAACGGCTGGCCGAGATCCAGCACATGCTCTTCCACCGGCCGGAGGGGCGGCCGGGGGAGCGGCCGGAGTCGGCCGCCCGGCCCGGACCGGGCGAGTCCAAGCCCGGCGCGTCCAGGAAACGTTCGCGCAAGAAGGCGGGCGAAGGCGACCAGCCGGGCGACGGTGAAGCCGGCGGCGCCAAGCCGTACGACACGCCGGTGCTGAAGGAGCACTCTCCGGAGATCGTGCCCGGTCTGGTGGACGAGGCCGGTGCCGCGGAAGCCGAGGCGCGGAGGGTGCGCTCGGGACAGCCAGGACAGCCAGGACAGGACGGGCAGGGCGGGCAGCCGCTCCAGCCGCCGCTGCCGACTCCGGCGCCGCGCAAGGTCGAGCAACTCATGCTGTCGACGCAGGGCGGGCCGTACGTCCTGCCGGATCTGCAGTCGCTGCACCAGGGCACCGCACCCAAGCCGGAGACCAAGGCCAACCGGACCGTGGTGAACGCGCTGACCAGCGTGCTGGAGCAGTTCGGCATTGATGCGCAGGTCGTCGGTTTCACCCGTGGTCCCACCGTCACCCGGTACGAGATCGAGCTGGGCCCGGCGGTCAAGGTCGAGAAGGTCACGGCGCTCACCAAGAACATCGCGTATGCCGTCAAATCGGCGGACGTCCGGATCCTGTCCCCGATTCCCGGCAAGTCGGCGATCGGGGTGGAGATCCCCAACGTCGACAAGGACCTGGTCTCCCTCGGCGACGTGCTGCGTTCCGAGGTGGCCCAGGGTGACCACCATCCGATGATCGTGGGGCTGGGCAAGGATGTCGAGGGCCGGACGATCGTGGCCAACCTGGCCAAGATGCCGCACATCCTCATCGCGGGTGCCACCGGGGCCGGCAAGTCCACCTGCATCAACGGCCTGATCACCTCGATCCTGATGCGGGCGACGCCGGACGAGGTGCGGATGGTGCTCGTCGACCCCAAACGCGTCGAGCTCAACACCTACGAGGGCATCCCCCACCTCATCACACCGATCATTACGAACCCGAAGAAGGCCGCCGAGGCCCTCGAATGGGTGGTCGGCGAGATGGACCGCCGCTACGACGATCTGGCCGCCAACAACTTCCGTCACATCGACGACTTCAACAAGGCCGTCAAGGCGGGGAAGCTGGTGCCGCCGCCCGGCAGCGAGCGGGTGTACCAGCCCTACCCGTATCTACTGGTGATCGTCGACGAGCTCGCCGACCTGATGATGGTCGCCCCACGCGACGTCGAGGACTCGATCGTCCGCATCACCCAGCTCGCCCGGGCCGCGGGCATCCACCTCGTCATCGCGACGCAGCGGCCGTCGGTGGACGTCGTCACCGGTCTGATCAAGGCCAACGTACCCTCCCGGCTGGCGTTCGCCACCTCGTCGCTGGCCGACTCGAGGGTCATCCTCGACCAGCCGGGGGCCGAGAAACTGGTCGGGCAGGGTGACGCGCTGTTCCTGCCCATGGGCGCCAGCAAGCCCATGCGGCTGCAGAACGCGTTCGTCTCCGAAAAGGAGATCGCGGACGTCGTCGCCCACTGCAAGACCCAGATGCAGGCCGAGTACCGCGAGGATGTGGCCGCGCCCGCGACGGCCAAGAGGGAGATCGACGAGGAGATCGGCGATGACCTCGACCTGCTGATCCAGGCGGCCGAACTGGTCGTCTCGACCCAGTTCGGTTCGACGTCGATGCTCCAGCGCAAGTTGCGGGTCGGCTTCGCGAAGGCCGGTCGGCTGATGGACCTGCTGGAAAGCCGTAACGTCGTGGGCCCCAGCGAGGGCTCCAAGGCGCGGGAAGTCCTGGTCAAGCCGGACGACCTGCCCGGCCTACTGGCGGATCTCCGCGGAGATTGAATAACCTTGGGTAGACCTCCGAGCACGTTGCGTAGCAGACTACTGGTTGAATGGGACTAACTACGCAATGTAGGACGAGCGGCAGCTCGGGCAAGGGGGCGACCTATGAGCGTTGGCGCTGCATTGTCGGAAGCGCGACAGCGGGCAGACCTGACCGTGGCTCAGCTCAGCGAACGCACGCGCATCCGCGAGAGTGTCATCGAGGGCATCGAACGGGATGACTTCTCAGTGTGTGGCGGCGACTTCTACGCGCGCGGCCACATCAGGGCCCTCGCGACCTGCCTGAGGTTGGAAGCGGAGGACCTGGTCCGGCAGTACGACGAGCTTCACACCGGCTCACGGTCCCCGGTCCGGGCCTCCGCCGTGTTCCGGGGAGAGGACCTCGTCAGGAACCGGTCGCGTCACGCCTCGAACTGGACCATGGCCGCGGTGGTCGCCCTGGCCCTCGTCGTGGTGTTCGCCGTCGTTCGGCTGCTGAGCGGCTCCGGAGGCAAGGCGGGGGAGACCACGGCGCAGCTGCCCATCGCCGTGCCGAACGCGGGGCCCCACCAGGTCCACGAGCCCGGAAAGCCCGCGCAGGCGCAGGGCGTCGTCACCCTCAAGGCCGTGGCGAAGAAGCCGACGTGGATCAACGTCAGGGACGGCCAGGGCCACAAGGTCTTCCAGGGCACGCTGTCGGAGGGCAAGGCGACGACCTGGACCGCCAAGGGCCGGATGCGGGTGACGGTCGGCGACGCGGGAGCCGTCCGGCTGGAGGTGAACGGCAAGGACGTCGGTAGCCTGGGTAAGGATGGTCAGACGGTGCACCGCACCTTCGAGGCGGGTGGCCCGCGTGCCCGCTGAGGGCCAACTGCCGATACCGTAGTTTCATCATGTCTTCTGCTCGCCGAACCGTATCGCTGATCACGCTGGGCTGCGCCCGCAACGAGGTCGACTCCGAGGAGCTGGCCGCGCGGCTCGACGCGGCCGGATGGCGCCTGGGGGACGACGATCCCGACGTCGTCGTCGTCAACACCTGTGGCTTCATCGATTCAGCGAAGAAGGACTCGATCGACACCCTGCTCGCGGCGGCCGACACCGGTGCCAAAGTGGTCGCGGCGGGCTGCCTGGCCGAGCGGTACGGCGAGCAGCTCGCAGAGGCGCTGCCCGAGGCCGCCGTGATCTCCTTCGACGACTACACCGAGATCGGGGAGCGGCTCGACGACGTGCTGGCGGGCAAGGCGCTCAAGCCGCACTCGCCGCGCGACCGGCGGACGTTGCTGCCGATCACGCCGGTCGCCCGCGCGGCCGCCGCCTCCGGCGCGCACATCCCGGGCCACGGCGCCCCGTCCGACGAGAACCGGGCCGACCAGAACCGGGCCGACCAGAGCCTGCCGGACGGTGTGGCGCCGGCGAGTGGCCCGAGGACGCTCAGGAAGCGGCTGAGCGGCGGCCCGGTCGCCTCGATGAAACTCGCCTCCGGATGCGACCGCCGCTGCACGTTCTGCGCGATCCCCGCGTTCCGCGGATCCTATGTCTCGCGGCCGCCGGAGGACCTGCTCGCCGAGGCGCGATGGCTGGCCGGGCAGGGCGTCACGGAGCTCGTGCTCGTCAGCGAGAACTCGACCTCGTACGGCAAGGACCTGGGCGATCTGCGCGCGCTGGAGAAGCTGCTGCCGCGGATCGCCGCGACCGAAGGCATCGAGCGGGTCCGGGTCAACTACCTGCAGCCCGCCGAGTTGCGGCCCGGTCTGCTCGACGTGATCGCCGGAACCGAAGGCGTCGCGCCGTACTTCGACCTGTCCTTCCAGCACGCCAGTGGCCCCCTGCTGCGGCGGATGCGCCGGTTCGGCGACCCGGAGCGGTTCCTGGACCTGCTGGCGCGGATCCGCGAGCGCGCGCCGGAGGCGGGCGTCCGGTCGAACTTCATCGTGGGCTTCCCCGGCGAGAGCCGGCATGACTTCGACACGCTGGTGGGTTTCCTCGAGGAGGCCAGGCTCGATGTGATCGGTGTCTTCGGCTACTCCGACGAGGAGGGCACCGAGGCGTTCTCCTTCGACGGCAAGCTCGACCAGGACGTGATCGACGAACGGGTGGCCGAGCTGAGCGAGCTGGCCGAGGAGCTGACCTCCCAGCGCGCGGAGGAGCGCATCGGCACCGACATCGCGGTCCTGATCGAGGAGGACCTGGGGGACGGGGGCTACGAGGGCCGCGCGGCGCATCAGGGTCCCGAGGTGGACGGGTCGGTCACCGTCCGGGGGATCGGACTGGTTCCCGGCCAGATCGTCCAGGCAGTCGCCGTCGACTCCGAAGGGGCCGACCTGATCGCCCGGATCAAGGCAGGCCCATGACGGAGCGCAGCGAGCCGCCACCCGTCCCGCAGCCCGCACCGCCCGCGCCGTCTGTGTCGACCGCGTCGTCCGCGTCGACGCGGCGGGTGAGCACCTGGAACATCGCCAACGCGCTGACCGTCGGACGACTGGTGATCGTCCCGGTGTTCACGGTCTTCCTGTTCCTGGAGGGGCCCACCTGGCGGCTCGCTGCGCTCGGGGTCTTCCTGCTCGCGTCGTTCACCGATCAGCTCGACGGCTGGCTGGCCCGGAAGTACGCGCTGATCACCGATTTCGGCAAGATCGCCGACCCGATCGCGGACAAAGCGCTGATCGGTGCGGCACTGGTGAGTCTGTCCTTCCTCGATGAGATCCCCTGGTGGGTGACCGGAGTGATCCTCGGCAGGGAGGCGGGAGTCACGCTGCTGCGGTTCCTGGTCATCCGGCACGGCGTGATCCCGGCGAGCTACGGGGGCAAGGTCAAGACCGTCCTGCAGATCGTCGCCATCGCGCTCTACATCGTGCCGGGCGTGCCCGGCCTGGTCAGGTGGGCGGCCATCGGTCTTGCCCTGATCGTCACAGTCGGAACCGGTCTCGACTACGTGGTGCGGGCGATCCGGCTGCGGCAGGTGGCGACCAGGGCACGGGCCCAGTAAGGCACGGGTGCGGTAAGGCGCACCGAGGGCACAGGAGGAGGGCCTGAGAGGCCTGGGAGGGCATGCTGATGGGCGATGTGGCGGAGGATACGGCAGAGGACACGCCCGGGGACATGTCGATGGACAGCCCGACGGACGGCCAGATAGACGCGGCGGCGAACATCCTGGCGCTGCTGATCGGCCGAGGCGCCACGGTTTCGGCGGCGGAGTCGCTGACCGGAGGTCTGATCGGAGTGGCGCTCACCGCGCCGGCGGGAGCGTCGGCTGCTTTCCGCGGTGGCGTGGTGGCCTACGCGACCGACCTCAAGGCCGCACTGCTCGGCGTGCCGTCCGAACTGCTCTCCCGGGAGGGCGCGGTGCATCCGGACGTCGCGGCGGCCATGGCCGAGGGGGTGCGCGAGCGCACGAAGTCGGACTACGGCCTCGCGGTCACCGGAGTGGCCGGCCCCGATCCGCAGGACGGCAGGCCGGTGGGCACGGTCCACATCGCGCTGTCCGGTCCCGGAAAACGCGTCTGGCACCGTGACATCATGCTCGACGGGGGCAGGGACCAGATCAGGCAGGGGACGTGCCGAGAGGCCTTAAGCCTGCTGAGAGGTGTGCTGGAGGCAAATTTGGGGGAACATTCGGGGTGATTACCGCGTTACGTCACCAGCGAACATGCTCACCACGGTCTGCCGCGGTGTTGCCCTCTACAGGTACGGTGGAACTGTGAGTGAGGTCCGTGAGCCATCGGCGAGGAGCAAGTCAGGCACGCGCCCGGCGAAAGGGCCGAGCGAACCAACGGTGACGGCGAGGAGCATGCACGAAGGACATTCGAAGAAGGGGCGACATGGGCCCACCGCGCGAGGCGTCGTGAAGGCGCCCCCCTCCGGGAGGGAGCGACAGATGATTCTGCTGCGTCAGCTGCTGGGCGACGTGCTGCGACGGTTGCGGGTGCGCCAGAATCGCACTCTTCGCGAAGTCTCCACGCTGGCGCGCGTCTCGCTCGGGTACCTGTCCGAGGTCGAACGTGGCCAGAAGGAGGCCTCCTCGGAGCTGCTCGCCTCGATCTGCGGAGCCTTGGGCGTGCCCCTGTCGCAGGTGCTGCGCGAGGTCTCCGACCAGTTCGCGCTGGCCGAGCTGCAGGCCGCCCCGGTTCTGGCCGACGTGCCGGAGCGTGAGCGGCTGGCGATCCCCGAGACCGTGCCCGGCGGCATCCCCGCCCCCGAGTTCGGCGAGGACTTCCACGGTTACAGCCCCGAGGTCAAGGACATGGTCGCCGCCTGACCGCGGCGAGAAGGTCACCCCGGCTGGCACGCCGGGCACCAGAAGACCAGCCGTTCGTACGGCTCGGTCCCCCGGCTCGCGGCCGACGGCACCTCGCTGCGGCGGACCAGGGCCCCGCAGCGGCG
Source organism: Sphaerimonospora thailandensis (assembly GCF_016863115.1). Classification (GTDB taxonomy): domain Bacteria; phylum Actinomycetota; class Actinomycetes; order Streptosporangiales; family Streptosporangiaceae; genus Sphaerimonospora; species Sphaerimonospora cavernae. The sequence goes on along the minus strand of NZ_BOOG01000009.1, from coordinate 91,512 downwards.
GCAGGGGCGGCCCGCCCTGCCGTACACGAACATGTTCCTGGCGGGCCGGAGATCACCCGTCGTGACCGGCAGCGGTGCGTCCCTGCTCGCGTCCATGAGGTCGTGCGCGAGCCCGGCCAGTGCCTCCAGTTCGTCCGCGGGGATCGACCCGACCGTCCGCCAGGGCGAAAGACGCGCGACGAACAGCGTCTCGGCCCGCCAGATCGTGCCCATCCCCGCCAGGTTCCGCTGATCCAGCAGCGCTTCCCCGATGCCGCGCTCGGGACGCCCGCTCAGGTTTCGCGCGGCGAGCGCCGCGTCCCAGTCCGGGCCGAGCAGGTCCGGCCCGAGATGCCCGACGACCCGGTTCTCATGATCTGTGGCCACGAGGTTCACCATGCCCAGCTTTATCCCGGTGGCCTGCCATCGCTCGTTGGCGAGCACGAGCCGCACGACGTCGCCGCCCGGGACCGGGCGCACGCCGGATCCCGGGTGCCTCGCCGGAGTCACCCGCCAGCTTCCGTCCATCCGCAGGTGCGTGTGCACGGTGAGGCCGCCCGACACGCGCGTCAGCAGATGCTTGCCGCGTGAGACCGTCGTGAGCACCGTACGGCCGCGCAGGTCGGCGGTCGCGTGGCGGGGCACCCGGAAATCGGATCGGGTCAGGATCCGGCCGTCGAGGGCCTCCCTGAGCCGCTTCGCGGTTCGATAGACGGCGTCGCCTTCGGGCATGGCCCTACGGTCAGGCCGGCGGGTGTGAGTTCCATGCCGCGGGATCGGAGGCGAGCTCGGTCACCCGGGCGGGCAGGTCGCCCGTGGCGAGGTGCTCCAGGGTGACCTCCTCGAGGATCGCGCGCTCGCTGGCGCGCAGTGCGATCCACACCTGCTGCAGGGCCTGGGCGGCGCCCTGGTAGCCGACGTGTTCCGGACGCTCGCCCCGGACGTTGGCCAGGGGTCCGTCCACGGCCCTGATCACGTCGGCGAGTGAGATCTGGGCGGCCGGCCGAGCCAGGACATAGCCCCCCTCGGGGCCGCGCTGGCCACGGACCAGGCCGGCCCGGCGCATCTGCAGCAGGATGTTCTCCAGGTACTTGGGGGGCATGTCCTGTCCCTTGGCCAGCTCGCCGACCGTTGTGGGCCCCTCACCCGCGGCGGCGAGTTCGGCGGCGGCACGGAGGGCGTAGTCGACGCGGGCGGAAAGTCGCATGTGGTCGATTATCCCGCCTGGTCGGCGTCTGTTGGCCAGGGGCCTCACGTCGCCGGCCCTCGTGAGTTCGCGGCGGTTCGCCGGTCAGCGGAGGCGGAGCCGTACGACGACCGGAAGATGGCCGGAGAACGGGATCCATCTGGATGCTCACGATTCGATTGATGTGGGCGAGTTGTGGGAGCGTTTCCACAGAAGGGCCTGGAGGGCGTTCCATTCGCGCGAGGGCTCGGTAAGCTTTCAGGAAGCTTTGTTGGCGATTAAGTGAACCTTTGTTGGCGATTAAACGGGCAGAGTGTGACGGCGTGGCGGGACCGAGCATAGAAAGCAGGAGCATGGAGCGACGTCCTGGCGTGCCCAGATTGCTCCGGGAGATCAACGACCGGGCCGCCCTGGAACTGCTGCTGGCATCGGGGCCGCTCACCCGTGGCCAGATCGGTGAGCTCACCGGCCTGTCGAAGGTCACGGCCTCCCAGACGCTGGCGCGCCTGGAAGAGCGTGGGCTCGTTGAGGTCGTGGGCGAGCATGCGGGCAACCGCGGGCCGAACGCCGCGCTCTACGGAGTGGTTCCCTCGTGCGCGTACGTGGCAGGCCTCGATGTGGGCCCTGACTCGGTCACCGCGGCGGTGGCCGACATCAAGGGGGACGTCGTGGCGGAGGTGACGGCCTCGCCGCACGGCCATGACGATCCCGTGTCGATCGTCCACAACGCGGTGGTGAAGGCGTGCCGGTCCGGTCGGGTGGCACTGTCGAAGCTGCGCGGCGTCGTGATCGGCACGCCCGGTGTCGTCGACCCGCGCACCGGCGACGTTCGGTTCTCCTTCGACCTGCCGCACTGGCACGAGGGCATTCACGAGGCCCTCGCCAGGGACCTGCGCCGCGTCGTGACCATCGAGAACGACGTGAACCTCGTGGCCATCGCCGAGCGCGCGCAGGGAGCCGCTCAGCAGGTGGACGATTTCGTGCTCGTCTGGGTGGGCCGCGGCATCGGCCTCGCCGTCGTGCTCGACGGGCGACTGCACCGCGGCAGATCGGGCAGCGCGGGTGAGATCGGTTATCTGCCGGTGCCCGGTGTTCCCCTGGCCGAGGACGTCAAGGCCACCCCGGGCCGGCTGCCGTCGCTCGCCGGCGGCCTGCAATCACTCGTCAGCTCCGAGGCCGTCACCGAGCTCGCGGAGACGTACGGCTTCACGGGGAAGACGGCGGCCGAGTGCGTGACCGAGGCCGTGGCGGCCGGGCCTCGAGGCGAGCGGCTGCTGGACGAGATCGCCTCGCGTCTCGCGCTCGGGGTGGCGTCGGTGTGCGTGGTGCTCGATCCCGGCCTGGTCCTGCTGGCCGGCGAGGTGGGCCGGGCCGGGGGAGCGGACCTGACCTCTCGTGTGGAGGAGGCCGTGGCCCGGATCTGCCCCATCCGGCCCGAGGTCGTCACCAGTGAGGTGGCGGGCAAACCCGTGCTGCGCGGCGCGGTCCTCGCCGCGCTGGAGCGGGCCCGCGAAGAGATCTTCACCTCCACCACCTGACGCCTCCCCGTGATTCCCCCGCGGGTGATTCCCCATGATCTTGCGAATGCTTGCAGGACACTCTGCTGACCTGCGCAGAACCATTTAATGATCTTGCAATTGTTTGCAGGCCCGCACCCTGAGCTGCAACGCCACCGTTGGCGATCTCGCAGTTGACGTACAGATGCGAGATCACCAACGATGCATGCGCTGCTCAGGGCGCGGGCCTGCAAGAAACTGCAAGATCATGAATGGGAAAGTGCCTGCTCACGGCACCCGCTTGCGAGAATTCGCAAGATCACCCCCTGAGGGGGAGGAGAGTCAGTTCGTCAGGAGTTCCACGGCGGCCTGGGCGTTGGCCCGGGCGGCGCCGTATGTCGCGATGTAGGTGGCGGCACCGGGCCGCCAGATGGGCAGGCCCATCTCCATTACGGTGGCATCCGGACGACCGGCGAGCAGCGCGGAGACCAGGGTCCTGGTACCCGGGTATCGGTGGGCGTCCTTCACCACGATGACCAAGGAGCGATCGTGTGAGCGGCCGAGCAGCGCCGCGGCGTCGGCGTCCTCGGGCTTGACCCGGACGACCTCGGCGTTGGGCAGCCACGGTGCGATTCCCCACGGGACGTCGCCGACGGCGATCGTCGGTGGAGTGTCGACTTCGACCACGAACGGATCGGTCAGCGGCGTCACCGCGCCGGACAGTGCGACCGCACGGCGGGCGGCCTCCAGACCGATGCCGTTGCTCTCCGCGGGCTTCCGGCGGGGCGCGGCGAACCATTCACGCAGCCTGTCGACCCGCTCGGCCGCCTCCTCCAGGCGAGCGGCCGCGAGCCGGCCCTCGGCGACCGCCTCGGCGATCCCGGTCAGCACGCGCTCGATCTCCTCCGCTGTGGGCAGCGGTCCCAGGCACAGCAGGTCCGAGCCGGCCGCCAGCGAGAGCACCGCGCCGCCGACCAGGCCGACGCCTTCGGTGATGGCGTGCATGTCGAGGGCGTCGGAGATCACGACGCCGTCGTAGCCCATCTCACGCCGCAGCAGGGTGGTCAGCGCCTCCCCGCTGAGCGTGGCGGGCAGGTTGCCGGTGAGATCGGGGACCGACACGTGCGCAGTCATGATCGACTTGGTGCCCGCCTCGACGGCGGCCCGGAAGGGGATCAGCTCGCGATCCCACAGGAGTTCGCGAGACGCCGCCACGAGCGGGATCTCCAGGTGCGAGTCCTGGGTGGTCGCGCCGTGGCCGGGGAAGTGCTTGACGCACGCGGCGACCCCCAGGGACTGGAGGCCGCGGACGGCCGCGACCGTGTGCCGCGCGACCAGATCCGACGAGGAGCCGAAGGACCTGGTGCCGATCACCGGGTTGTCGTCGGCAGTGTTGATGTCGGCGACGGGACCCATGTCGAGGTTGACCCCGCAGCGGGCGAGATCGGAGCCGATGGAGTGATAGACCCGCTCGGTCAACTCCACGTCGTCGACGGCTCCGAGCGCGGCGTTCCCGGGGTAGGGACTGCCGATGTGGTAGGCGAGCCGGGTGACGTCGCCACCCTCCTCGTCCAGCGAGATCACGGGGTTTCCTGAGCCGCTCATTTGGGCGGTGAGGCCCGCGACCTGCTCGGGGTCGCGTACGTTGAAGCCGAAGAGGGTCACGCCGCCCAGGCCGCCTTCCAGGCCGCGCAGGACCCAGTCCGGGGCCTGCAGTCCCTGGAAGGAGACAAGCAGCGTGCCGGCCGCGAGACGACGCAGCCCCCGATCGCCAGTGCTCGCGCACACGTCAGACATGCGTCTCGATTCCTTACTGAAAAATTGATGGGTACGGCTCGCGGGCACGGTCGGGTACGGCTACCTCCCTCGTGAGGCGGCAGCCGTAACCGTGCGCTTGTGGGGTTATCCCTTGACAGCGCCCGCGACGAGGCCGGAGACCATGCGCCGCTGGACCAGGAGGAAGAAGATGAGCACCGGGATCATCATCAGCGTCGAGGCGGCCATGATGGCGCCCCAGTCGGTCGACCGCTGCCCGATGAAGAACCCGAGGGCGGCGGGCATGGTGTATTTGCCCTGGTCGTTGATGAGGGTGAGCGCGTAGGCGAACTCGTTCCAGGTGGTGATGAAGGCGAAGATGCTGGTGGCCACCAGGCCGGGGGCGACCAGCGGGAACAGCACCCGCCAGAACGTGGTGAACCGGCTGGCGCCGTCGATCCAGGACGCCTCCTCCAGTTCCTTCGGGACCGCCGCGACGAACGTCCGCAGCATCCAGACGGAGAACGGCAGCGTCAGGCCGACGTTGATCACGATCAGGCCGAGGAGCTGGTCGGCCAGGCCGAGCCGCCTGGCCATCAGGAACAGCGGGATCAGCAGCGCCTCTGCCGGCACCATCTGGACGATCAGCAGCAGGATCAGGAACGAGGTGCGGAACCGGAACCGGAACCTGGCCACCGCCGTCGCCGCGAGCAGCGCGAACACCGCCCCGATCAGCACGGCGCTGACCGCCACGATCGTACTGTTGAGCAGGAACTGCCAGATCGAGTGCCCGGCGATCCCCTTGGTGAACACCCGCTCGACATGGTCGAGGGTGGGCGGGCTCGGGAATGGGATGAAATCGGTGGTGAAGATCTGGTCGTTCGGCTTGAAAGCGATGCCGATCATCCAGTACACGGGGAAGATCGCGAAGAGGAACACGATGATCCCGGCGCCGTTGAGCGCGGCCTTCCCAAGCCTCTTACGGGCGAGCGGGCTCATCGGACGTCCTCCGTCTTCACGATCTGCCGAACGTGTACGAACGTGATGATCAGCAAGATGATGGTCAGTACGACCGCGATGGCGGCGCCCAGGCCCATCTTCACGTTCGCGCCCCCACCGAACGCCTCGGCGTAGCTCCACAGCGAGAGGTTGAACGCCTCGCGGTTCACCGTTCCGCCGGCCATCAGATAGAGCTGGGTGAAGACCTTGAAGTCCCAGATGATCGACAGCACGATCAGGACCGAGAAGACCGGCTTGAGCATCGGGACGGTGATCCTCATGAAGGTCGTGACCGGCCCGGATCCGTCCATCTTGGCCGCCTCGTACAGCTCACCGGGGATGCTCTTGAGGCCGGCGAGGACCGACACCGCGATGAACGGGAACGATCCCCAGACCACCGAGACGATCAGGGCGAGGTAGATGGTGGACGCATCGTTGAGCCAGGGATGGCCGCTCCAGTCCGACATACCGAAAAGCAGGTTGGACAGCCAGTCGGGTAGTAGGTTCAACGCCCAGTTGACGACACCGGCGTCGGAGTCGAACAGCCACTTCCAGATGATGGCCTGGGAGGTGGGCGGGGTGGCCCAGGCGGCCATGGCGCCGATGACGACGAAGGTCGACATCTTCGGGCCGAGCCGGTGGAGCAGGAGGCCGACGAGTGTGCCGAGTGCGATCGTCAGAATGACGGTCACCAGGGCGAAGACGACGGTGTTGCGTAGTGCGGGCCAGAATAGATCGGAGTCGAAGATCTTCGTGTAGTTGTCGAGGCCCACGAACTCCGGCGGGACCGGGTTGACTGGTCGGATGTTCTTCAGCTTCACGTCGTAGAAGGACATGTCGGCCAGCTGGTACAGCGGATAGAGCAGCAGCGCCGCGATGACCAGGAAGCCGGGAAGCAGAAGGCCGTAGGGCACCACCCAGTCAGGCAGACCCGACCCGCGCGGTGCCCGTCTGCGCCGCGACGGGGCGGAGGGGTGGCCTCCGCCCCGGACGGTTGTTGACGTATGCGCCATGATCTTTACTGGTTGAGGATGGACTCAAGCTCGGAGTTCGCCGCCGTCAGGGCATCGTCGACGCTCTTCTTGCCCTCGATGACGTCGCGCTCCGCGTTCTGCAGGACTGCCTTGACCTGGTTGGCCTCGTCCCAGTTCGGGGTGTTCGGGAAGCCCCTGGCCACCTTGAAGGTCTCAGCGAACGGCTTCTGGATCGGGTCCTCCTGGGCGATCTGGTCCAGCGCGTCGGGGTACGGCGGGAGCAGGCCGCCCTCCTTGGCGTATCGGACGCCCCACTCCTTGCCCGCCGCGAGGGTCACGTACATGGTGGCGAGCTCGGTGTTCTTGGTGGTGCCCCAGACGGCGATGTCGTTACCGCCCTGGAAGGCCGGGGCGATGCCGCTGCCGTCCTTGGTCGGAAGCGGGAAGAAGCCCATCTTGGACTCGTCGACCTTGCCCTTGCTCTGGTCCTTGATGGTCGCGACGTCCCACGGGGCGGTGACGTACATGCCGACCTTGCTGGCGGCGAACCGGGTGGCGATGTCCTGGGAGTTCTGCGCCAGGCGGCCCTTGCCGGAGACGCCCTCCTTGGCGACCAGGTCGGTGTAGAACTGGAAGCCTTCCTTGAAGGCCGGCTCGGTCAGCTTGCCGACCCACTTGCCGCCCTCGAAGGTGGCGAAGTCGCCGCCCAGCGACCAGACGAACGGCGCCAGGGACATGTTGGAGTCGGAACCGCCGTTGTAGGCGAAGCCGTCGACGTCCTTGCCCTGCTTCTCCACGATCGTCTTGGCGGCTGAGACGATCTCGTCCCAGGTCTTGGGGATCTCGATGCCGAGCTTCTCGAACCAGTCCTTGCGGTAGAGGACGGCGCGGGTGCCGGCGCCCCACGGGACCCCGTAAATCTTGCCGTCGATCGTCTCGTAGCCCCACAGGTTCTGCGGGATCTGCTGGAAGTCGGCGTTGCCCTTCACCGCGTCGGTGATGTCGGCCAGCGCGCCCTGCTCCACCCACGAGGAGATCTGGTCGTTACCGATCTCGGTGACGTCGGGCCCCTCGCCGCCGGCGACCGCGGTCGAGAACTTCTTCTGCACGTCCGGCCAGGCGATCCACTGGAGGTCGACCGCGGCGCCCGTCTGCTTCGTGAACTCGGCGTTCAGCTCCTCCATGTACTTTTCTGCGTCGGGGTTGGTGCCGCCGAGACGCCAGACCTTGAGCGTCTGGCCCTCGAACTTCTTACCGTTCTCCGCCGCCGACGGGGCGGCGGACGAAGAGGAGGAGGAGTCAGATGAGCCGTCGCTGCTGCTGCAGGCGGCGAGGGCAAGAGCCAGAGCAGCGGTCGTGGTGGTCACGGCCGCGATTTTTGCGATCTTCACGTTGGGTTATCTCCCTTCCCGGCTTCGCGTCCGGCGAGTGCCTCTCAGGTGGACGGCACGCCGTCTACCTGGTCGAGGCGCTCTCCTTTCGGTCGGCGCTCATGGCGTCCCGAGGCTTGATCGGTTGCCTCCGGGGTGGCTGGCGCTAAACTAACAAGAAACTTTCTTATAAGAAACTGGCGTTAGCGGATCGTGACGAGAGGGGAATCAGCCGGTGTCTCAACGACCTGGAACACCAAGGCTGCTCAGGCAGATCAACGACCGCGCGGCACTGGAACTGCTCCTTTCCAAGGGCCCGCTGACCAGGGCCGAGTTGGGAGAGCTTACCGGGCTCTCCAAGGTGACGTCAGGTCAGCTTTTGTCACGATTGGAGAGCAGAGGGCTGGTCACCTCGGCGGGGGAGCGGCCGGGTGGCCGCGGGCCCAACGCGGCCCTCTACGGGGTGAACCCGGCGAGCGCGTACGTCGCGGGCATCGACGTGCTGCCCGACAGCGTCACCGTCGGCGTCGCCGACATCACCGGCACGGTCATCGCGGAGATCACCGTCGACCCGACCGACGCCGGGGACCCGGTGCGAATGGTCCACGGAGCCGTCTCGCGGGCCTGCGCGGCCGCACAGGTCGAGCTGCCCCGGCTGCGCTGCCTGGTGATCGGCACGCGCGGCGTGGTCGACCCCGTCAGCGGAGAGGTGCGCTACTCCTTCGACCTGCCCGCCTGGCACCTCGGCGTCCTCGCCGGCCTGCGCGACATCCTGGGTGACTGTGTGATCATAGAGAACGACGTCAACCTCGTCGCGCTCGCCGAGCAGACGCACGGGGCGGCCAGGGGCTTGGAGGACTTCGCGATCCTGTGGGCCGGCGTCGGCCAGGGTCTCGGGGTGATGCTCGGCGGCAGGCTGCACAGAGGCATCACCGGCGGCGCGGGCGAGATCGGCTGGCTGCCCGTCCCCGGCGAGCCGCTGCCGATCGACGTCACCGCGCCGCAGAGCGGGTCCTTCCAGCGTCTCGTCGGGAGGGACGCGCTGGTCGGGCTCGGCCGTGCCCACGGCCTGCACACCGACCTGCGCGCGGACGCCGGCGTCGCGGACCTGGTCCGTACGGCTCTCGCCACCGGCAACCAGAGCTTCCTGGACGAACTGGCGGGACGGCTGGCGATCGGCGTAGCCGCGGTGTCCGTCGTGCTCGACCCCGGACTGGTGGTCCTGAGCGGAGACATCGGCCGCGCCGGGGGGAAGGCACTGGCGGCCGCGGTCGAGGAGGCGGTGGGCCGCATCTGCCCCAGCCGTCCGACCGTCGCGGTGACCGAGGTCGAGGGCAACCCGGTGCTGAGCGGGGCGATCGTCGCCGCGCTCGGCCGGGCCCGCGAGGAGGTCTTCTCCGACACCGTCTGACGGAACATCCTGATTGTGGAGATATTTGCCGACATACTGGTTGGTGTGAAGTGCACCCAGTGCGGCGGTCCAAACCTGGAGCCGGGATTCATCGAAGACGGCGGCGAGCATTCTCAGGGCTATGGCCGCTGGATCGAAGGTCCCCTCGAGCGCGGCGTGTTCGGCGGCGCCAGGCGCCTGGGCAAAGTGCGCTGGATCATCGACGCTTACCGATGCACCCGGTGCTCTCATCTCGAACTGTTCGTCCGCCCGAAAGACTGAACCCGGCCGGCTTCGGGAGGCGGACCGCGCCCTGCTCCGGCCGTCAGGCACGGATGCGCAAGCCGCGTGGTGTCGGGTGGAATCCCGCCGCCTCCAGGGCCGCCGCCAGCGGTGACTCCGCGATGGCGGTCCCATCGGCCCGTTCCACGGTCAGCTTCCCCAGCGCGCCCTGCCGTACGGCCGTCGCCAGCGCGCTCACCGCCGGCCGGAGGTCGTCCGGTTCGCCGTCCGGCCGCTCCGCGTTGCTGAAGGAAAGCAGCGTCTTGCCGCCCCGCTCGACGTAGAGGACCAGCCTCCCCTCCACGAGCACCACCAGTGCGCCCGCCTTGCGTCCCGGCCGATGGGCCACGTCGCCTCCGCGGTCCGGCCACGGCAGGGCCGCGCCGTACGGGTTGGCCGGATCCGCGGCGGCCAGGACCACCGCGCGGCGCGGCGCCGGGCCTGTCCAGGGAGGAGACGGGTACGGCTCGGCGCCCGGCACCGTCATGGAGATCGGCGAGGGGACGGTGGACGGACCCGATGCCGCGGCTCGCATACGATCGACCGCCCCCGGGAGAGCGAACTGCGCGCCCCCGAGGCCCTCGACGAAGTAGCCCCGGCGGCACCGGCCGCTCTCCTCGTACGCCCGGAGCACCTGATAGACCGAGGAGAAACCGCCGGGAAGCCGCTCGGCGGCGACGCCGCCCCTGGTCAGCACGCCGTGCCGGTCGAGCAGCACCTCGGCCATGGCCTGCGCCCGCCGGGTGCCGTCGGCAGCCGGATCGGGCACCGGCCACCACCGGCCGCTCACCGTCGGCGGGCCGCTCCTGGTGGGCAGCACAGCCCGCCGGCGCCGGGCGGCCGCGGGCCGGTGGGCCGGCCGCCCCGTGCCCAGGGCCGAGCGGAGCGGGGCCAGCGTGTCTCCGGTCACTCGGCCCGACCACACCAGATCCCACAGCGCCGCCGCCAGCGCCGCGTCGTCCGGCACGCTGCTTCCATACGGGCCGGTCTCACCGCACGGCGCCGCGCCCGCGACGCGGCCGGAAAGTTCGCGGAACAGCAGCGCTCCGCCGCCGCCCAGGATCTCGAGGATCCGCTCGTGCAGCGGGGTCAGCGTGATGTCCTGCGGCGGGGGGAGCAGCAGCGGAGCGGTGTCGGCGAAGTACAGCGACACCCAGCCGTCCCCGCCGGGCAGCGACCCCTGGCCCGCCCAGATCACCTCACCCGAGGAGGTCAGCTCGTCGAGCAGGGCGGGGGAGTAGCCTGCCACCCGGCCCGGCAGGATCAGGGTCTCGAGCGCCGAAGCGGGAACCGCCGCGCCCTGCAGCCGCTCGATCGCGTTGACCAGGTCGTCCATGGCGCGCGCCGGCTGGTGGGCCGCACTCTGCGGTGCCGTGGAGGTCGAGGCGCTGGAGATCGGCGCGATGGCGTGCCACGTGGGGAGGAAAGCGGCCAGCACCTCGGGCGCGACCGGCTCGACCTCTTTGCGCAGCCGGGCCAGCGATCTGCGGCGCAGCAGCCGCAGCACACCCGCGTCGCACCACTCCTCACCCCGGCAACCCGGCCGGAACTCACCACCGACCACCCGGCCGGCCGCGGACAGGCGGCGCAGGGTGTCCTCGACCACGGCGACGCCCACGCCGAAACGGGCGGCCGCCGTCCCGGACGAGAACGGCCCTCGCGTACGGGCATGCCGGGCGACCAGATCACCCAGCGGGTCAGGGCCGTGAGGCACGAACCCCCGGGCAGCGGAACCGGCGGAGGCTGTGCCACCCGTGCCTGGGCCACCCGTGCCTGTGCCACCCGTGCCTGGGCCACCCGTGCCGACGCCGCTCATATTCGGGGGCTCCAGGAACTCGTGCGGCACGCCCACCGGGAGCGGCACGCCGAGCGCGTCCCGCAGCCGCCACGCGTCCTCGACCGCGGCCCACTGCTCGTGGCCCGCCAGGCGCACGCGGATGGCGCGACGTGCCCCTTCCAACCCGGCCAGCCAGGCGGGGTCTCCCTCACGGATCGAGACGTCCTCAGCCGACAGCGGGCCGTGGGAACGCAGCAGGTCGGCGAGGTCCTCGACATCCCGGAGCGGCCGGTCCAGCCGGGCCAGCTCCCGTTCGACCTCCGTGACGACATCGGGGTCGAGCAGCTCGCGCAGATCGGCCTGACCGAGCAGCTCGGCCAGCAGCGCCGTGTCGAGGGCCAGCGCCTGGGCGCGGCGCTCGGCCAGCGGGGCGTCGCCCTCGTACATGAAAGCGCCGATGTAGTTGAACAGCAATGACGCGGCGAACGGCGACGGCTGGGCGGTCTCCACCTCGACGACCCGCACTTTCCGGGCCGCCACGTCCCGCATGAGCCCGACCAGGCCCGGCACGTCGAAGACGTCCTGCAGGCACTCGCGCATCGTTTCCAGCACGACGGGGAAGCTCGCGTACCTGCTCGCGACGCCGAGCAGGTGCGCCGCCCGCTGGCGCTGCCGCCACAGCGGAGTCCGCCTGCCCGGGCTGCGGCGCGGCAGCAGCAGCGACCGTCCGGCGCACTCGCGAAACCGCGCCGCGAACAGCGCCGAGCCGCCCAGTTCCTCCGTGACGATCTGCTCGATCTCCTCCGCGTCGAAGGCCGCGACATCGGTCGGCGCCTCGTCCAGCGTGTCCGGGATCTGCAGGACGATCCCGTCGTCGGAGTGGACGGCCTGGACATCGACGCCGTACCGCTCGCGCAGCCGCCGCCCGATGGCGAGCGCCCACGGGGCGTGCACCCGCGCGCCGTACGGCGAGTGGATCACCACCCGCCAGTCGCCCAGCTCGTCATGGAAACGCTCCACCACGAGCGTCCGGTCGTCCGGCACATAGCCGGTCGCCGCCCGCTGCTCGGCCAGATAGGCGAGCAGGTTGCCGGTGGCGAACTCATCCAGCCCAGCGGCCCTGACCCGGTCGTGCGCCGACTCGGACGTGGACAGCTCGCGAAGAAACGTGCCGATCGCCCGGCCCAGCTCGGCGGGCCGTCCGGGAGCGTCGCCATGCCAGAACGGCAGCTTCCCCGGGCGGCCGGGGGCGGGCGAGACCAGCACGCGGTCCGTGGTGATGTCCTCGATCCGCCACGAGGTCGCGCCGAGCACGAACACGTCGCCCACCCGCGACTCGTAGACCATCTCCTCGTCCAGCTCGCCGACCCGGGTCGAGTGCCTGGCCGAGGCGCCGGAGCCGCCGTCCCCGGCGAGGAACACGCCGAACAGGCCGCGATCGGGGATCGTGCCGCCGTTGGTCACCGCCAGCCGCTGCGCTCCCGGCCGGCCGCGCAGTGTGCCGGTCACCCGATCCCACACGATGCGCGGCCGCAGCTCGGCGAACTCCTCACTCGGATAACGCCCCGCCAGCATGTCGAGCGTCGCCTCCAGCGCCGAGCGCGGCAGCGTCGCGTACGGCGCGGCCCGCCGGACCAGGGCCTCCAGCGCGTCGGTCGTCCACTCGTCGAGCGCGGTCATCGCGACGATCTGCTGGGCCAGCACGTCGAGGGGATTGCGCGGGTAGCGGATCTCCTCGATCTGGCCGGTCTTCATGCGTTCGGCGACCACGGCCGTCTGGATGAGATCGCCGCGATATTTGGGGAAGATCACCCCGCGGGACACCGCGCCGACCTGGTGCCCGGCCCGGCCGATGCGTTGCAGGCCGCTCGCGACGCTCGGCGGCGACTCGACGCAGGCCACCAGATCGACCGTGCCCATGTCGATGCCCAGCTCCAGACTGGAGGTGGCGACCACGGCGGGCAGGCGGCCCGACTTCAGCGCCTCCTCGATCTGGGACCGCTCCTCCTTGGAGACCGATCCGTGGTGGGCGCGCACGACCTCGGGCACCACCCCGTTCGACGCCCCCGCCTGTGCCATCATCGCGGCCGGCGCCGCCTGCGGGATCGATGAGACCGGTGGGCTCGCCGAGCCGTACCCCGGACCATCCCCGGGACCGTCCCCCGGACCGTCGACCGTGCCGCCGCGCCGTTCCCAGGCCAGCTCGTTGAGCCGCGTGCACAGGCGCTCGGACAGCCGCCGGGAGTTGGCGAAGACGATTGTGGACCGATGGGCCTCGATGAGGTCGAGGAGGCGCTCCTCCACGTGCGGCCAGATGCTGCGGCGGTGTTCGGCGGGCTCCCCGACCATGCCCGTGATCCCGTCCGGGGCAGCCATCCCGGGAGGGGGCGGGGCGAGCTCCGTCATGTCCTCGACCGGGACCATGACGTCGATCTCGATGACCTTCTCGGCGGGCGGCTGCACCACGGCGGCCGGGCGGGAGCCGCCCAGGAACGCCGCGACCTCGGCGACCGGCCGCACGGTCGCGGACAGGCCGATGCGCTGAGCAGGCCTGGGCAGCAGGGCGTCGAGCCGCTCCAGCGTCAGCGCGAGATGGGCGCCGCGTTTGGTCGCGGCGACCGCGTGGACCTCGTCCACGATCACCGTCTCCACCCCGCGCAGCGCCTCCCGTGCCTGCGAGGTGAGGATCAGGAACAGCGACTCGGGTGTGGTGATCAGGATCTCGGCCGGGTTGGCGGCGAAACGGCGGCGGTCTTCCGCGCTCGTGTCGCCCGACCGGATGGCCACCGATATCTCGGGCACCGGGCGGCCGAGCCGCGCCGCGGTCTGCCTGATCCCGGTGAGTGGGGCGCGCAGGTTCCGCTCGACGTCGACGGCGAGCGCCTTCAGCGGCGAGACGTACACCACGCGGCACAGCCGCTCGACCTTGGAGCCCCCGGCGGTGCCGGTTTCGAGGGGGTCTGTCGACTGCTCGACGGCCAGCCGGTCGATCGCCCAGAGGAAGGCGGCCAGGGTCTTTCCCGAACCGGTGGGGGCGACCACCAGCGTGTTGTCGCCGCGCGAGATCGACGACCAGGCGCCCTCCTGGGCCGTCGTCGGCGCGGCGAACGCGCCGGTGAACCACTGCCTGGTCACCGTGCTGAAACCGTCGAGCGCGCTCACCCGCCCATAATGCCTCCGCCCACTGACAGAAAACGCCCCGCGAGACGGAGAGGATCGCCGTCGGAGGCGGGACGGGCGGCCGCCGGGGCGGACCATACTTGAGGGATGCGCCTCACTGACTTCTGGAGCCGGATGCACCGCCACTTCGGAGAGGCGTACGCGGAGTCCTGGGCGAAGGACTACGTCCTCGCCGAGCTCGGCGGGCGGACGGTCGAGCAGGCCCTCGCCGGGGGGATCTCCGCCAAGCGGGTCTGGCACGCCGTCTGCCAGGTCGAGGACGTGGAGCCAAAGCTCCGCTGACCTTTCCTTTTGTCCACACTCTCTTTACCGCTGCTCTTGTACTTGAACGCTGGTTGAGTACTTGTTAGCTTTTTAAGGGGATGAGGGAGGAGGAAGGACATGAACGCTGAAGAAGAACTCTCTCCCGGCCAGGCGCTGCGAGAGGTGAGCCGGGTCGACGGCCGGGTGCGCGACTCCTCGCGTGGACCCGGCTGGATGTTCCTGATCGTCGGTGTGGCCACCATGGTCTACTGGCCGATCATGCTCCTCGTCGACGGCATGGTGCCGGCCGTATGGCGGCTGCTGGGCAGGCGATGAGCACCCACCCGCGCCACGAGCTGGACGAGATCATCCACGCGCCGGTCCGGCTGTCCATCATGGCGGCGCTGGCGGCCGCCGAGAAGGCCGACTTCCGGTTCCTGCGCGACACGATCGAGGTCAGCGACTCCCTGCTCTCCAAGCACATCCTCACCCTGGAAGAGGCCGGATACGTCCGCGTGGACAAGACCTTCGTCGGGAAGCGGGCGCGCACCTGGCTCTCGCTGACCGACCGCGGACGGGCCGCGTTCAAGAACTACATGGACGTACTCCACAGGATCACCGAAGGAACCCCCCTTGCTTGAAATCGATAACCTACGCAAACGCTACGGAGACAAGGTCGCCCTCGACGGGGTGAGCTTCGCCGTACGGCCCGGCGAGATGTTCGGCTTCGTCGGAGCCAACGGCGCCGGCAAGACCACGACCATGCGGATCATCATGGGCGTCCTCGAGGCCGACTCGGGCGAGGTTCGTCACGAGGGCCGCCCCGTCACGTACGAGGACCGCCGTGCGTACGGCTACATGCCGGAGGAGCGCGGGCTCTACCAGAAGATGAAGGTCGCCGAGCAGGTCGAATACTTCGGCAGGCTCCACGGGCTCACCCCGGCCGCGGCTCGCCGGACCACCGCCGAACTGCTCGAACGGCTCGGCCTCGTCGAGCGGCGCGGCGACGCGGTCGAGGCGCTGTCGCTGGGCAACCAGCAGCGCGTCCAGCTCGCGGTGGCGCTCGTGCATGATCCGGGGGTGCTGATCCTCGATGAGCCGTTCTCCGGCCTCGACCCGCTCGCCGTGGACGCCCTCGCCGAAGCGCTGAAGGACCGGGCGGCATCCGGCGTCCCGGTCATCTTCTCCAGCCACCAGCTCGAACTGGTCGAACGGCTCTGCGACTCGGTCGGCATCATCTCGGCCGGCCGCATGGTCGCCTGCGGCTCGGTGGCCGAGCTGCGCGCCGGAGAGGGACGCGGGCTGCTCAAGGTCGTCGTCCGGGGCGCCGCACCGGGCTGGGCCGAGGGGCTTCCCGGCGAGATCACCGTGGACGGCGACCGGCAGGTGCTGCTCAGCGCCGACGGCGACGACCAGACCATCCTCCGCCGTGCCGTACAGGCGGGACACGTCGAGCACTTCGGCCGCCAGGAGCCGACACTCGTGGAGATCTTCCGAGAGGCGGTCGCATGAACGGGCTGTGGCTGGTGGCGCAGCGGGAGATCCGCACGCGCATCAGGACGAAGGGTTTCATCGTCAGCCTGGCGATCACCGCTGTGCTGGTGGGCGCGTTCGCGTTCATCCCGAAGCTGTTCGGCGGGAACGACACCTACGACGTGGGCGTCGTCGGTACGGCTCCGGCCGCCGTCGAGCAGGTGAAGTTCGTGACGTACGCCGATGAGGCGGCCGCGCGAAAGGCAGTGATCGACGGAGACGTCGAAGCCGCCCTGATCGACGATCAGACCGTGCTGGCCGACGGCGAGATCAACGACCGGCTCGGCCTCATCCTGCAGAGCGCCCACCGCGACGCCCAGATCAAGCAGGCCGGTCTCACGATCACTCCGCTGCGTGTCGTGTCCGTCGGGGCCGACGCCGCCTACGAGGGAGTGCGAGCCGGTCTCGCCATGCTGTTGATGATGATGCTGTTCTTCCTGCTCATCTACTCCGCGATGTTCGTGGCGATGGGCGTGGTCGAGGAGAAGGGCAGCCGGATCGTCGAGATCCTGCTCACCTCCGTGCGGCCCTGGCAGCTCCTGGGCGGCAAGATCGTCGGCCTGGGCGTGCTCGGTCTGATCAACCTCGGCGTCGTCATCGCGGTCGGCCTCGGTGCGGCCTTCGCCAGCGGGCTCGCCACGGATCTCCCGCCGGGAATGGCCGGGATCGTGATCAGCGCGGTGGTGTGGTTCATCCTGGGCTACGCCTTCTTCTCGACGCTCGCCGCCGCATTCGGCTCGCTGGTCTCCAGACAGGAGGAGCTCAACGGTGTGCTGACGCCGATGACGATGCTGATGACGCTGACCTATCTGGTGTCGTACCTGGCGGCCGCCGAGCCGACCGGAACGCCGGCCAGGATCCTGTCACTGATCCCGCCGTTCTCCTCGATGGTCATGCCGGTGCGCACCGCGGCGGCGGAGGTGCCGCTCGGGGAGATCGTCCTCGCCGCGGCACTGATGATCGCGGCGGTCGTGGTCGTGCTACTCGCCGGCGCCCGCGTCTACGAGCGGGCCGTGCTCCGTACCGGCGCCCGCGTCAAGCTCGGCGAGGTCATCCGATAGACAGCGCCTGCGCACAGGCCCCGGTCGCCGAAGGCCGCCCCGACCTTGAGATCGGGGCGGCCTTCGCGCCTTGGGGAATGGAGAGACGGGCAACGCTCAGACGGGTTGGGACAGCAGCTTCCTGATCCTGTCGGCCGCCAGGCCGGGCTCATCGGCGTTCTCCTGTCCGTCGGGGGACCACAGGAACACCCAGCCCTCCTTGGCAGGGGAGGCGAAGACGATCGTCTGCTTCCTGGTGCGCGGGTGCCAGATCCACAGCACCGGCTCCTCCCCGCCGATCATCCGGCTGGCGAGCCCCCGCTCCGGAAGCTGCCCGGCGAGGGTTTCCAGGAGGGAACGGCGCCGCCAGCCGTACTCACTGGTGCTCGTCACCGTCGCCGCCTTCTCCGGGGATCCGACTTTCCTACAAGCATTGCCGCAGGTCAGTCAGCTGACAACCATGCCGGGGTAAGGCCCGGACATCTAACGGAGAGGTTCGGGTCAGGCCAGCCCCGCGTCGTGCGCGAGGAGCGCGATCTGGGTCCGGTTGTCGAGGCCGAGCCTGGCCGTTGATCGAGCCCCTCACCTGGCCGCCTGCCACATCGCCGCATCTTCGACCACATGGACGCGGCCAAGTCGCGGTCGAGGCCTTCGCCGCCCGGGTGTGCTCGACCCGAGAGGGCGGGTGGCGGACGCCATCATCGGAGGGATCGGAGCGATGACGTGAGATGGCATGTGATCGAACAGCCGTTCGGCTATATTTGACTCGTCGCCGCCGGGGTGCGGCGGAGCCGATGGGAGTCCCGAGGGCTCCCGGGAAGCCCCGGAAAATGTCGGTGGCACCCCGTAGTTTTCTGGTGACCGAGCAGACGACGACCCTCCAGGGGGCAGTAATGGCAATCAACGATCGCGAGAAGGCCCTCGAGACCGCCCTCGCGCAGATCGAGCGGCAGTTCGGCAAGGGCTCCGTCATGCGCCTCGGCGATGACACGCGCCCCCCGATCGAGGTCATCCCGACCGGCTCGATCTCCCTCGACGTCGCCCTGGGCATCGGCGGCTTCCCCCGAGGCCGGATCGTGGAGGTGTACGGACCCGAGTCGTCCGGTAAGACGACCGTCGCGCTGCACGCGGTGGCCAACGCCCAGAAGGGTGGGGGGATCGCCGCGTTCATCGACGCCGAGCACGCCCTCGACCCGGAGTACGCGAAGAAGTTGGGCGTCGACGTCGACGCGCTGCTCGTCTCCCAGCCCGACACCGGCGAGCAGGCCCTGGAGATCGCGGACATGCTGATCCGCTCCGGCGCCGTCGACATCATCGTCATCGACTCGGTGGCGGCACTTGTGCCGAAGGCCGAGATCGAGGGCGAGATGGGCGACAGCCACGTCGGCCTCCAGGCCCGCCTCATGTCGCAGGCCCTCCGCAAAATCGCCGGCGCACTCAACCAAACCCGGACAACCGCTATCTTTATCAACCAATTGCGGGAAAAAATCGGAGTCATGTTCGGATCACCCGAAACCACCACAGGTGGTAAGGCGCTGAAGTTCTATGCGTCGGTGCGGCTGGACGTGCGGCGGATCGAGACGCTGAAGGACGGCACCGAGCCGGTCGGCAACCGGACCCGGGTAAAAGTGGTGAAGAATAAGGTCAGTCCGCCATTCCGTCAAGCGGATTTCGACATCCTTTACGGTCAGGGCATCTCTCGGGAGGGCGGCCTGATCGACATGGGGGTCGAGCACGGGTTCGTGCGGAAGGCAGGCGCCTGGTACACGTACGAGGGCGACCAGCTCGGGCAGGGCAAGGAGAACGCCCGAAACTTCCTGAAGAACAACCCCGACATCGCCAACGAGATCGAGAAGAAGATCAAGGAGAAGCTCGGCATCGGGCCGCGCCTCGACACCCCCGGCGAGGCGGCTCCGGCGGCTCCCGCCGCCCCGGCCGCTCCCTCATCCGGGCGGGCCGCTTCCACATCCGGGCGGGGCAGCAAGGCCAGCACGCCCAAGCCGGGTGACGTCTGATCTCCAGGATGAGACGCGACGAGTTCCCCGGCCGGCGTGAGGGCCGGGGACCGGACGGGGACCCCAGGGAGCCCGATGCCGATCCGGAGGCGGTGGCGAGGGCGATCTGCCTGCGGCTGCTGACGATGGCGCCGAAGACCCGGGCTCAGCTCGCGGACGCTCTGAGCAGGCGGGGGGTCCCAGAGGAGGCGGCTCGGGCCGTGCTTGAGCGGTTCTCCGAGGTCGGGCTGATCGACGACGAGGCGTTCGCCGCGGCCTGGGTGAGCTCGCGGCATCACGGCCGAGGCCTGGCCCGGCGGGCGCTCGCCCAGGAGTTGCGGCATCGCGGCGTGGATGAGGAGACGGTCCAGGACGCGGTGGAACAACTCGATCCGGAGCAGGAGGTCGAGACCGCGCGGATCTTGGTCGCACGCAGGCTGGCCGCCACGCATGGTGCCGACCCGAGGGCGCGGACCCGGAGGCTGGTGGGGATGCTGGCCCGCAAGGGCTACTCGCCGGGCCTGGCGTTCCGGGTCGTCCGGGAGGCCCTGGAAACCGAGGGTTGCGACGTGGACGATCTCCCCGAGGAGATCGGCTGAGAGCGCCCATGTGGCCGGACCGACGGCCCGATGTGGGGAGATCCTGACAGTCTTTGCTTGCTCGTTACCTCTCTGACGCTTAATCTCGACCGCAGTGAGGAGTAACACTCCGCGCAGCGCGGATTTCCATAACGGTGAACGACAGGCGATAGATATTGACCGGCCTCCGGGCCATGTCGGGCGTCCTCCGGGATGCCCGGAGATTGAGACGATATTTGTCCTGGTGACGCCGCCGGGTGCTGTCGTGCTGCGCGTGTGCTCCCTCGCTGGCAGAGATCGCAAGGCGAGGAGAGGGTGAGCGCGCATGAATACGGTCGTGATCGTTTTGGCGGTTGCGGTGGTGCTGCTGGCGCTCGTGTCGGTCGCGGCCCTCGTGATCGTCGTGCGTCGTACCGGTGGCCTGCTCCCGTCGGCCGGTCCTTCGCCCGAACAGCTCAGCGCGGTGACGGCTGAGATGGATGAGGAGCTGGAGCGGGCCAGGCGGGAGGCCGAGGAGATCCGCATCAAGGCGGAGAAGGACGCGGAGGAGATCCTCAAGAAGTCCGATTCCCTGGCCGAGAGCGCCGCGGCCATGCGCAAGGAGGTCGAGGAGGAGGCCAGGGTCCTCAAGACGGAGATCAAGGAGCTCCGGACCGACCTCGAACGGCGGGAGGGCCGGCTGGCCGAGCGTGAGCAGCGGCTGGACGAGGAAGCCCGCCGGCAGGCCGATCGGGCGCGCAAGCTGGCTGAGACGGAGACCGAGCTGGCCGACCGCCGTGAGGAGCTCGACCGGGCCGCCGAGCGGCGCCGGGAAATCCTGGAACGGGTGGCGGGTCTCACCGCCGGGCAGGCCAAGGGCGAGCTGGTCAGGGAGATCGAGAACCAGGCCAAGCGCGAGGCCGCGCTGATCGTGCGGGAGATCGAGAGTGAGGCGCGCAAGGAAGGCGAGAAGCGTGCCTGCAAGATCGTGACATTGGCCGTCCAGCGGGTGGCCACCGAGCAGACGGCCGAGTCGGTGGTCAGCGTGCTCCATCTGCCCGGCGACGAGATGAAGGGTCGCATCATCGGCCGTGAGGGCCGCAACATCCGGGCCTTCGAGTCCACGACCGGCGTCAACCTGATCATCGACGACACGCCGGAGGCCGTGCTCCTGTCGTGCTTCGACCCCGTGCGGCGGGAGACGGCGAGGCTGACGCTGGAGAAGTTGGTCCTCGACGGGCGCATCCATCCCCAGCGCATCGAGGAGGCCCACGAACGCAGCAAGGCAGAGGTGCTCGACCTGTGCGTCCGCGCGGGAGAGGACGCGCTGGTCGAGTTGGGCATCACCGAGATGCATCCGGAGCTGGTCACGCTGCTCGGGCAGCTCCGTTACCGCACCTCGTACGGGCAGAACGTGCTCAAGCACCTGATCGAGTCGGCGCATCTGGCCGGGATCATGGCTTCGGAGCTGCGGCTCGATCGTGACCTGGTGAAGCGGTGCGCGCTGCTGCACGACATCGGCAAGGCGCTCACCCACGAGGTCGAGGGCAGCCACGCGCTGATCGGAGCGGAGATCGCCCGGCGGTACGGCGAGCACGAGGACGTGGTCCACGCGATCGAGGCGCATCACAACGAGGTGGAGGTCCGTACGGTCGAGGCCGTGCTGACCCAGGCCGCCGACGCGATCAGCGGTGGCCGGCCGGGGGCGCGGCGCGAGTCTCTCGAGGCGTATGTCAAGCGGCTCGAGCGGCTCGAGGAGATCGCCCAGTCGTACGAAGGTGTGGACAAGGTGTTCGCGATGCAGGCCGGCCGGGAGATCCGGGTGATGGTGCGACCGGATGCGGTGGACGACATCCAGGCCCAGGTGATCGCGCGGGATGTCGCCAAGCAGGTCGAGGAGGAGCTCACCTACCCGGGCCAGATCCGGATCAACGTGGTCCGCGAGTCGCGGGCCACCGAGTTCGCCCGCTGACCGTCGCCGGCCAGTACGCCATCGGCCACTACACCACCGACCCCCTCCACCGCCGACCGCGCTACAGCTGCGAGCGCGGCAGGGCCGGGGGTGAGGTGTATCGCGTGGCCAGCACGCCGAGATAGTCGATGACGGCGCGTTTCCAGGCGCCGTCGTCGAACATGTGGCGCAGGGCGTCGTTGACCTGGTCCCTGAGCGTGTCCGATCCGGTGCCGATGCCGTACCGCTCGGTGGTCAGGGGGCGGCCGCTGATCCGGAACCGGCCGGGGTACTGCGCGGCGAGACCGACGAGGACGGGGGCGTCGGCCACGATCGCGTCGATCCTCCCGTCGGCCAGCAGCGGCGCGCACGCGGCCGGGACGTTCGCCTCCGCGAGGAACGCGTCCTTCCATTTCCCGCCGAACGCCCGGATGAGGCGCTTCGCCGACGCGCTGGTCGCGCAGACGCGTCTGCGGGCGAGATCACGCAGCTTGCGTATCGTCAGGTCGCCCGCGCGGACGAGGATGTCGGTGCTGGTCTCCAGGTAGGGCCCGGCGACGTTCCGCAGGGCGGGTGAGCCCATCGTGCCGAGGACCAGGTCGGCCTGTTCCGGGTCGGCGGTGTAGGTGATCTGGTCGTCACGGTAGCCGAGCTCATGGGCGACGTAGTGGGCCACCGCGATGTCGAAGCCGGAGACTCTCCCGCCGGGGAGGGGTGTGACGAGCCCAGGCTGTCCCTGACGCACGCCGACGACGAGCGTGCCGCTGCTCCCGCATCCCGTGAGCAGCGTGCCCGCCATCGCTACGCCTGCTAACAGGGCCACGACACGCCGCACCTGCCCAGGATCACGGCCGGTCCGACGGGCGGCAAGGAGCGACACGGCAAACACTTGCCCATGGATGACCGGACCGGCCTGATCAAACCGAGCTACTCGCCGATGTCCGCCGTCGCAGGTATCGGTTTCACGGATGTTCTGCGGCTGCGCCTGCTCCGCCTCTCCAGCCAGGTGGCCAGGGCGCTGAGCGTCATGTTGAGACCGACGTAGATGACTCCGATGACGATCGCGGCGGGGATGAGCGATCCGAAGAAGCGAGCCGGGAGGACCCTGAATCCATAGTTGAGCAGGTCGACGTACGCGATGATGTAGCCCAGCGCGGTGTCCTTGAGCAGCACGACGAGCTGGCTCACGATGGCGGGCATCATCGCGGTGACTGCCTGCGGAAGCAGGACCAGCCGCATCACCTGGTTCTTGCGGAACCCGATCGCGTAGGCCGCCTCCGACTGGCCCTTCGGCACGGCCAGGACGCCGGCTCGGACCACCTCGGCGAGGACCGAACCGTTGTAGAGCGTGAGACCGGCCACCAGCGCGATCAGCGTGTAGTCACCGCCGCCGAAGACGCTGGGGGCGAGGAAGAACAGGAAGAAGATCAGAAGAAGCAGCGGGATCGAGCGGAAGACCTCGACGACCGCGCCTGCGGACACCCTGATCCATCGGTGGTCGGAGAGCCTGGCCAGACCGAAGACCGAGCCGAAGACGAGCGCGAACACCGCGCTGAGACCAGCGGCCTTCAGCGTGCCGAGTAGGCCGGGGATGATGTACCCGGTCCAGGTCGCGGACTCGGTGAACGGCTCCCAGATCCTCCCCTCCCACTGGTGCTTCTCGTCGAACCTCAGATAGACGAGGTAGGCGATCGCCGCGATCCCGATCAAGGCCAGCAGCGTCAGCGCGTTGTTGCGCAGCCGTGCCCGGGGTCCCGGCGCGTCGAACAGCACCGAAGTGGTCACTGGGCCGCTCATCGGACCACCGCCAGACGTCGGGAGAGTCGGCCGGTGAGGAAGCCGACCGGCAGGGTGATGGCCATGAAGGCGAGGACGAGCCCGATGAAGATGGGGATCGACACGCCCGTGTCGTCGAAGGTGTCCCTCATCACGAATGCCGATTCGGCGAGGTAGCCGGCGGCGATGGCCACCGTGGTGTTCTTGATCATCGCGATCATGACGCTGCCCATCGGCGCGATGACCGCACGGAACGCCTGCGGCAGGATGATCAGTCGCAGGGACTGGAAGAAGGTGAGCCCGATCGCGCGGGCCGCCTCCGCCTGTCCCAGGGACACGGTGTTGATGCCCGAGCGCAGCGTCTCGGCTACGAACGAGGCGGTGTACGCGGACAGGCCCAGCACCACCAGCCAGAACGCGTTGGTGCTGGGCTCCTTGGAGAAGGACAGGCCGAGCGTGTCGCTCAGCCCCAGCGCGGAGAAGGCCAGCACCAGCGTCAGGGGTGTGTTGCGCACGATGTTGATGTAGGTGGCGGCGGCCGTGCGCAGGACCGGTGTCGGCGCGACCCGCAGGGACACGAGCACCGTGCCGGCGATCAGTGACAGGACCGCGCACACGAGGGAGAGCTCCACGTTCACCAGGAAGCCCGCGGCCAGGTCGGGCGCGTATTTGATCAGATCATTCATCGTGCTCCACGGTGCTGCTCTGCCGTGCTGTTCTGTCGGGCGACGTCGGCCGGTGACCCGGGGCACCGGGTCACCGGCCGCGCCATGCGACAGGTCAGGCGCAGGGCTCGAAGGCGGGGGCGGCCGTGGGGGCGCTGAGGCCCTGGGCCTTTCCGAACCACTTGCTGAACAGTTGCTGGATGGTGCCGTCCTGGTACATCTTGGTGATCGCGGCGTTGACCGCTTCGCAGGTCTTGGTGTCGCCCTTCTTCAGGCCGACGCCGTACTTCTCGTCGGTGAACGGCTTGCCCAGGATCTTGAAGCTGGCGCCGCCCTGCTCGGCGGCCTGGGTGGCGAACCCGGCCAGGATGAGGTCGTCGGTGGTGACCGCGTCGAGGTTGTTGCCGCCGAGCTTGTTCACGCACTCGGAGTAGGTGGCCGCGCCCACCAGTTCGGCGTCGAGGTCGAGCGCGCCGTCCGGCGGCGGGTCGGTGATCCGCTTGTAGGAGTTGGAGCCCGCGGCCTGGCAGATCCGCTTGCCGGCCAGGTCCTCGGGCTTGGCGATGCCGGTGTCGTCGCCGCGGACCATGACGTCCTGGTGGGCGACGATGTACGGCCCGCCGAAGGTCACCTTCTCCTTACGGCTTTCAGTGATCGAGTATGACGCGACGATCAGGTCCACGGTGCCGTTGGCGAGGAACGCCTCACGGTTGGAGGAGGCCGACTCCTTCCATTCGATGTCGACGTCCTGGCCGCCGGCCAGCTCCTTGACGACGTACTTCGCGACCTCGACGTCGAACCCTTCGGGCTCGCCCTTGGCGGGGTCTTTCAGGCCGAGCCCGGGCTGGTCCCACTTGGTGCCGACGACGATCTTCTTGGCGTCCTTCACCTTGTCGGCGACGCTGTCGTAGGTCTTGTCGCTCCCGCAGGCCGCGAGGCCCACGACCATGGCCGCGACGCCGAGGACCGCCCCTATTCGACGCACTCGCATTGACTGCCACCTCTACTTCCTCGCCCCGGCCCGGTCCGGGCCGGGGACGTGTGTGATCAATGGGTGAGGATCTTGGAAAGGAAGTCCCTGGCCCGTTCGCTGCTGGGCTGGGTGAAGAACTCCGCGGGCGGGGCCTGCTCGACGATCTGCCCGTCGGCCACGAACACGACCCGGTCCGCGGCCCGCCGGGCGAAGCCCATCTCGTGGGTGACGACCATCATGGTCATGCCCTCGCGGGCCAGAGCGGTCATGACGTCCAGCACTTCCTGGACCATTTCCGGGTCGAGCGCCGAGGTCGGCTCGTCGAAGAGGATCATCTTGGGATCCATGGCGAGAGCCCGGGCGATGGCGGTGCGCTGCTGCTGGCCCCCAGACAGCTGCGCCGGGTATTTGCCTGCCTGGGCGGCGATGCCGACCCGTTCGAGCAGTTCCATGCCCCGCTGCTCGGCCTGCTGCCGGGAGATCCCGCGAACCTTGGTCGGGCCGAGCGTGACGTTCTCCAGGATCGTCTTGTGGGAGAAAAGGTTGAAGGATTGGAACACCATGCCGACTTCGGAGCGCAGCCGGGCGAGGGCCTTTCCTTCCGCCGGCAACTCCCGCCCGTCGAAGACGATGGTCCCCGAGTCGATGGTCTCCAGCCGGTTGATCACGCGGCACAACGTGGACTTGCCGCCGCCGGAGGGGCCGATGACCACGACCACCTCGCCGCGTTCCACGGCCAGGTCGATGTCCTTCAGCACGTGCAGCGCGCCGAAGTGCTTGTTCACCCCTTCGAGCTTTACCAGCGGGGCGGAACCACCGGGCTCAGTCATGGTCAACAACGTAGGCGGGTTGATACTGCCAAGTCACTAACCACCTGGTACCGATCCGGTCACGACCTGCGAACTCTCCTGATCAGAGCCGATATGCACCGCTTCGTAGATCACCGGGCGTACGGAGGTGGAGATCAGAGCCAGGCGAGCGCGGCCGGATCGACCGTCACCTTGAACGGTTCGGCGAGCACGATCGAAGCGCCCGCCCCTATCCGATGGGTGAGCTGGTACTGACCGTCTTCGTCGAGCCGGTAGGTGAAGACGACGGGGAGCCGGTCCCCCGCCTGCCCCCGGAAGGGTGACATCTCCACCCGCCAGAAGTACGGAATGCCCGCTTCGGCGTACTTCGCAGGCTTGACCATGCGATCCATCGCCGTGGTCGACTTCGACACGATCTCCACCGCCAGGCGGACCCAGTCCGGCCTGGCCACGGTGGCGCCGTCCCGGATCGGCCGGCGTTCCACGACGGTGACGTCAGGGATGACACCGGGTCTGCCATCGAGGAGCAGGCCCATCGCGGTGATGGCTACAAGATCGTCCGGCGCGGCATCCTGCAGGACCGAGCGGAGGTTGTCACCGATCAATTGGTGCCGGGGGAGTGGGGCGGGGGACACGATCAGGCTCCCGTTGATGAGCTCGTAGCGGCTGCCGTCGCCCGCCCGCTCGTTGAGCTCGAACCATTCCTCGACGCTGAGCTCGCCAGGCGTGTGCCAGGGGCTGGTCGTCGCCGGCGACTCGTCCGCCTCCATTGACGCCTCCGCGGTTCGTGCGGGCATCGCCATCGCGGCTCACCACTTCCAGCAATCGGTCCGTTCTCATTTTCGCATGCGGTCGCGAAGGGCAATCTACCTGGCCATACATCGGAGTGTTAGGAAAACGTCACGAATGGTCATCGATTCGGTTGGCGTACGGGAAGGTGCCGGGGAACGCCTAGGCTTGTATCGCGATGACTGCGACCACGAATGCTGAGACCACCCAGGGCACCGAGGACGCGACCCGGACCTACGAGGTGCGGACCTACGGCTGCCAGATGAACGTGCACGACTCCGAGCGGCTGGCCGGGCTGCTGGAGGACGCCGGATACGTCCGGGCCCTCGAGGGGGAGGCCGCGGACGTCGTCGTGTTCAACACCTGCGCGGTGCGCGAGAACGCCGACAACCGGTTGTACGGAAACCTCGGCCACCTGCGGCCGATCAAGATGGCGCGGGAGGGCATGCAGATCGCGGTCGGCGGCTGCCTCGCCCAGAAGGACCAGGGCGAGATCGTCCGCCGCGCTCCGTGGGTCGACGTCGTGTTCGGCACGCACAACATCGGCTCGCTGCCGGTGCTGCTGGAACGCGCCCGGATCGCCCAGGAGGCGCAGGTCGAGATCAAGGACTCATTGGAGACCTTCCCGTCCACGCTGCCGACCCGGCGCGAGTCGCCGTACGCCGCGTGGGTGGCGATCTCGGTCGGGTGCAACAACACCTGCACGTTCTGCATCGTGCCGTCGCTGCGCGGCAAGGAGAAGGACCGCCGTCCCGGCGACGTCCTGGCCGAGGTGCGCACGCTGGTCGACCAGGGTGTGCTGGAGGTCACCCTGCTGGGGCAGAACGTCAACACCTACGGCGCCGAGTTCGGCGACCGGTTGGCGTTCGGCAAGCTGCTGCGGGCCTGCGGGGAGATCGACGGCCTGGAGCGGGTGCGCTTCACCTCGCCGCACCCCGCCGCGTTCACCGATGACGTGATCGACGCGATGGCCGAGACGCCGAACGTGATGCACCAGTTGCACATGCCGCTGCAGTCCGGCTCCGACCGGGTGCTGAAGGCGATGCGCCGGTCGTACCGTTCCGAGCGCTACCTCGGCATCCTCGACCGGGTTCGCGCGGCCATGCCCGACGCCGCGATCTCGACCGACATCATCGTGGGCTTCCCCGGCGAGACCGAGGAGGACTTCCAGCAGACGCTCGACGTCGTACGGCAGGCCCGCTTCGCGGGCGCGTTCACCTTCCAGTACTCCATCCGTCCCGGCACACCCGCCGCGACGATGGCGGACCAGGTGCCCAAGGAGGTCGTGCAGGAGCGGTACGAGCGCCTGGTCGCCCTCCAGGACGAGATCTCCTGGGCGGAGAACCGGGCGCAGACCGGCCGGACCGTCGAGGTGCTGATCGCCGAGGGGGAGGGCCGCAAGGACGACGCCACGCACCGCCTGTCCGGGCGCGCGGCGGACAACCGCCTCGTGCACGTCGCCGCCGCCGACGCCCGGCCGGGTGACATGGTGACCGCCGAGGTCACCTATGCCGCGCCGCATCACCTGGTGGCCGACAAGGTCCTGTCCGTACGGCGCACCCGCGCCGGCGACGCGTGGGAGGCGCGCCAGGGCGCCCCCGAACGGGGCCGTGCCGTCAGCCTCGGCATGCCCACGATCGGCCGTCCGGCTCCCGCCCCCGCCGACCCTCCCGCCTGCTCGGCCGTCTAGAGCGACCCGGGCAGGCCTGGGAAGTCGGCTCTAGCCGTTCATCAGCCGGTCGAGCACCTGGTAGCAGTAGTCCCGGCGTATGTCGTGGAAGGTCGCGCAGGGGTTCGGCGCCGGGCCATGACGTTGCCGCGGCGCCTCCCTTTCCGGGTCCTCCGGTGCCGGCCGCGCCGATCCTTCCGCCGTCGATGACTTCTCCGGAGCCGTGGATTCCCGTGGTGCCGGTGTCTTCCGCGGTGCCGGTGTCTTCCGCGGTGCCGGTGTCTTCCGTGGTGACGCTATCCTCCGCGGTGCCGGTTCCGCGCTCGGCGAGGCCTTTCCCGCCGCCGGTTGTTGCACCGACGGGCGGCCGGAGCGGGATTCGCGGCTGCCTGAGGAGGTGCTGCTCGAGGAGGTGCCGCCCGAGGAGGTGCCGCCCGGTCTTCGGGCCGGACCGACGTGGCGTTCCGTACCGCCTCCTTCCAGGTGCGGGGACCGGCCGGTCGCTTCGCGAGTCGTGTCCGTGGGTCGCGGGACCGGTCCCACGGTCACCCGCTCGGCCGGGACGAGTTCGGGCCGCGCGCTCGCGGTAGGCGCGGGGGCCGGGCTCGGTGCGGTCTCCGGGCTCGTCGCGGCTCGCGCCCCAGGCGCCGCCCCGGCATACGGCATCGGGGCGGGACCCGGACGAGACCCCACGTCCCGTACACGCTGCGCGTCGGCTTCAGGTGTGAGACCCGTCCCGGCGGCCGGCACGTCGCGCGGTTCCTCCAAGGAGTGCGCGGGCATTCCATCCGCCCCTGATCGTGCCGAGGCGGCCGGGGAGCGCTCGGGCGCGGCACCGAGGGCGATGGCGAAGCCGGCGAGGGCGACCACGCCCGTGATCCCCGCTACGGCGAGAATCCCGGAACCTCTACGCCGGGTCTTCTGAGTTTCCTGGGTTTCCTGGGTTTCCGGTATGGGGTCATACTGCGGCAACGTGGTGATTCTTCCTGATCGCTACGGACCGTTTCTGTCCTTCACGTTCAGTGTGCTCGCCGGTGTCTCGCCTCGGGGACGTTTTCCACAACCGGGTCTTCCTCGCGTTTAGTCGGCCCAGTCGTACGGGACGCCCGGGCGTGGCGCAGTCGCCGTACGATCCGCGCGGCCAGCAGGCCGTGCGCCGATCCGGCCGCGATCAGGGTCAGTGCCTCGAACGGCCGGTGGTGGCGGACCAGTTCGCCCGCGACGAGGGCCACGGCGACCACCGTGACGAACAGGGACACCACCTGGTGGAAGCGGCTCGCCTCGGAGTGCGGCCAATCCTCGGGGTCGGCGGGGCCCGGCGCGTCCGGCACCGCACGCCGATAGCCGGCGAACACCCGTGAGGCCCAGGCGCTGGTCGGCTGGCGGCCGTAGATCTCCAGTACGGTGGCCACCACGAGCAGCGCCACGGCATACGCGGCTATGAACACGACCTCGCCGCTCATCGGCCCACCGGTTCGGCCGGGTCGCCGCCGACGGCCGCCACATCATCGGGCTCGACGACCTCGGTGAAGAGCAGGACCTGCTCCGGTGCGTCCACCCGCCGTGCCGCGGCGACCCGGTAGCGGATCCCCAGCCAGGTCATCCACAGCAGCGGCAGCACGCCGCCGACCATGAACACCACGTCGCCCGGGAGCCGGAGCCACTCCAGCACGGCGTTCGCCTTGCCCTGGAGGTATCCCAGGCTGCGGGCGTCGGCGTATCCGGCTTCGAGGACCTTGTAGAGCTGCAGCGCGCCGCCGGGCAGGAGGGTGGCGAACGACATCCAGGCCAGGCCCAGGTTGAGCGACCAGAAGGACAGCCGCGGCCAGCGGTCGGACCAGCGCTCCTCCGGGATGAGGTAGCGCAGCGCGAACAGGGCGAACCCCACCGCCAGCATGCCGTACACGCCCATCATCGCGCCGTGCGCGTGGTTGGCGGTCAGCCCGGTGCCGATCTCGTAGTAGGACACGATCGGCAGGTTGATCAGGAACCCGAAGATCCCGGCACCCAGGAAGTTCCAGAAGCCGACGGCGACCAGGAACATCACGGCCCATCGGTGCGGGAACGGCGTGCTCGACGGGCTCTTCTTACGGGCGCCGAGCTGCAGGAAGCTCCAGGCCTCCACGGTCAGGAACAGCAGCGGGATGACCTCGAGCGCGGAGAACATCGCGCCGAGGGCGAGGTGCTCGGCGGGCTCGCCGGAGAAGTACAGGTGGTGCATGGTGCCGATCACGCCGCCGGCGCTGTAGAGGACGATGTCGAGATAGATCACCGCCAGTGCCACCCGCTCGCGCACCACGCCGAGCATGACGAACAGGTAGGCGACGGTGACCGTGGTGAACAGCTCCATGAAGTCCTCGACCCACAGATGCACCACGATGAACCGCCAGAAATCGGCGCTGGTGAACGACGAGTCCGGCGTGGCGAGCAGGCCGACGGCGTAGAACGCCGGAAGCGCGAGCGCGGCGAGGAAGAACAGCCACGGCATGTTGGCCACGCTCTCGCTGCGCAGCCGTCTGCGCAGCCCCCGGAAGAGGATCACCACCCAGAGGGTCAGCCCGGCGACCAGCAGCACCTGCCACAGCCGCCCGAGGTCGAGGTATTCCCAGCCCTGGTTGCCGAGCCAGCTCCACATCGAGCCCAGCCACCCCCGCTGCCCGGCCAGCTCGCCCAGCAGGCTGCCGCCGACGACCACGACGAGCGCCCCGAGCAGCAGCCGCGACAGCAGCGCCTGCCTGCGCGGCTCCCAGCCGCGGGAGATCAGCGGCATCAGGAAGATGCCGATGGCCAGGAACGACGTGACCACCCAGAAGATCGCCAGCTGGGTGTGCCAGGTGCGGGTGAGGTTGTACGGCAGCCAGCGGTCCAGCGGAATGCCGAAGAAGGTGCCGAGGTCGGCACGGTAGTGCTGGGTGGCCGAGCCGACGAGGACCTGCACCAGGAACAGCCCTGCCATCGCGAAGAAGAACCAGGCAGTGGTGCGCTGCGCCGGCGTGAGCAGGACGTCGCGCGGCGAATGGAAGCGCAGGGTCCGCTGGTCGCGGCCGTGCCAGCCCAGGAAGTTCCACCGGCCGAACGCGGCGAACAGCGCTCCGGCGCCGCCCAGCAGGAAGATCAGCGAGAGCACGCTCCAGGTCACCATGTGGCCGGTCGGCCCGTTGTCCACCAGTGGCTCGGCGGGCCAGTTGTTGGTGTACGAGTAGGTCTCGCCGGGCCGCTGCGCGGCGGCGGCCCAGGCCGACCAGCCGAAGTAGGCGGTCAGGTTGTGGATGTCCTTCGGGTCGGTCACCGCTTCCGGGCGCAGCCCCTGCTTGCCCTCGGGACGGCCGAGAAGGTCCGCGTAGTGGGCCGTGATCTGCTTGAACGCCGCGGCCTGGGCCGCCGTCCAGACGAGTGTGCCCGTGCGCTCGTCGTATCGGTTCGTACGGAAATCGGAGACGGTGGCGGCGTGCGCGTCCTGTGCCCCGGCCTTGCGATGCTGCTCCTGCACGAACGTGGCGCTGCGGTGCAGGTAGTCCGCGGTGAAGTCGGGGCCCAGGTATGCGCCGTGCCCGAAGATCGAGCCGTACTGCATGAGACCGGTGCTCAGGAAGACCTTCTGACCGTTTCGCACGTCGTCGCCGGTGAAGAGCACCTGTCCGTCAGAGGTGGACACGCGTTGCGGGATGGGCGGCTCCGCCTGGTAGGTGCGGACCGCGAGCAGTCCGAGAACGAGGAAGCCGACGGCGGTGACCAGGACGGCCGCCTGGACCCAGCCGCGGCCGATCATGCGAGCTCGCCTGCCCGGGGAATCCGGATCGGGTCTGGCCGGAGGAACGTCCTCGGCCGACTGCTCGACGGTGATGTCCGACATCCTCGCTCATCCTCCCTGGGCGCCTGACTGCTTTAGTTTTTTCACGAAGAATGTTGTACAAACTACCCGCGGTGAACAGCGGTCCTTCACTCGCCCTCCTTCAGTGTCGGATCGCACCTGAAATCCCCGCTCCACCTGGGATTTTGTACGACAGCGAGACTCTTTTGATCTTCGGAGACCCGGTGGATCGCCAAGGGTGCCCGATTGTTTTTTTACAAAGTTGACAGTTAAATTACCGTCGCGGTGATCTTCTGCTCATGTCGTGAGAGATGGGGCCGCCGACGGAAGCAGCGCCTAGCATCGCGAGTGTGTCCGTTCGCGAACTGGTCGTCCTGGGTACGTCGAGCGCCGTCCCCACCCGGCATCGCAACCACAACGGGTATCTGCTGCGCTGGGACGGCGAGGGCTTCCTGTTCGACCCGGGGGAGGGCACCCAGCGGCAGATGGTGCACGCCGGGGTGGGCTCGCACGACCTCACCTGGATCTGCGTGACGCACTTCCACGGCGACCACTGCCTCGGTGTGCCCGGGGTGATCCAGCGCATCGCGCGAGATCGGGTGGACCACCAGGTCCAGGCCGCCTATCCAGCGGCCGGCGAGCACTACTGGCGGCGGCTGCGCCACGCCACCTCCTTCGGCGACACCGCTGTGATCGTCCGACGCCCGGTCTCCGGTGATCTGGTCGAGTGGCCGGCCGGTCCGGTGACGCTCACCGCCCGGCCGCTGTCACACCCCATCGAGTCGTACGGCTACCGCCTGGACGAGCCGGCCGGCCGCCGGATGCTGCCCGAGGAGCTGGCCCGGCGGGGTGTGCACGGGCCGATGGTCGGCGAGTTGCAGCGGCGCGGCTCGCTCACCCTGCCCGATGGCTCGACGGTGACGCTGGCCGAATGCAGCGCGCCACGCCCGGGCCAAAGCGCCGCGTTCGTGATGGACACCCGGCTGTGCGACGGGGTGTTCGCGCTGGCCGACGGCGTGGACCTGCTGGTGATCGAGTCGACGTTCCTGTCCGCCGAGGCGGAACTGGCCGTCGCCTACGGGCACCTCACCGCGGCGCAGGCCGGCCGGGTGGCGGCGGAGTGCGGGGTGCGGCGTCTCGTGCTGACCCACTTCTCCGAGCGCTACTCCTTCGAAGACGAGCCCCGGTTCGTCGCCGAGGTCCGCGAGACGTACGCGGGGGACGTGATCGTGGCGCGCGACCTCATGCGGATCCCCGTGCCCAAAAGGGACATAGCGCCGAAGTGGGCGCCCTGATCTCGCCCTGAACTTCCGTGCGTGTCGTGCCGATCCCGGTGGAGAATGGACGAGTGGGGGAAACCGTAGCGTTCGGGAGCGTCCCGACCCGGCTCGGCGACGTGCTCGCGGCCGTGACGGAGGAGGGCGTCGTCGCCACGCACTTCCGCGACGATCCGCGGGTACGGACACGCATCGCCGCCCGCCTCGGGCTGGCCGTGGCCGACGATCCCGCCCGTACGGCTCCCGCCCGCGCCGAGCTCGCCGCCTACTTCCATGGTGACCTGCGGGAGTTCGGCGTCCCGGTCGACTGGCGGCTCACCTCGACGCTCCAGCGTCAGGTCCTCGGCACGCTCTTCGCGACCGTTCCGTACGGAAAAGTCGTGACATACGGAGAGCTGGCGGCCAGTAGCGGGACCGGCGTCCCGGCCCGCGGCATCGGGGCGATCATGGGTGGCAACCCGATCCCGATCATCGTGCCGTGCCACCGGGTGGTCGCGGGCAACGGTCTGGGCGGGTTCAGCGGCGGCGACGGCGTGGAGTCCAAGCGTTGGCTGCTGACCCTCGAAGGCCATCTTCCGCCGACGCTCGACTGGCACATCTGACCACCGGCACATCTGACACCGGCACATCTGACCACCGGGACATCTGCGCTTCCCGGCACTGCCACACTGGACGGTGTGGGCCGGCAACCAGGAGAGCAACCAGTGATCGCGGTCGTGGGCGCCACGGCGGCAGGAAAGTCCGATCTGGCCGTCGAGTTGGCGCTCCGGCTGGACGGCGAGGTCATCAACACCGACTCGATGCAGCTCTATCGGGGCATGGACATCGGCACGGCCAAGCTGTCCCACGCCGAGCGGCGGGGCGTGCCGCATCACCTCCTCGACATCTGGCCGGTGACTCAGGCCGCCAGCGTCGCCGAATATCAGCGGCTGGCCCGGCCGCTGGTCGAGGACCTGCTCGCGCGGGGGCGGACGCCGATCCTGGCCGGCGGGTCGGGGCTCTACGTCCGGGCCGTCCTCGACGATCTGGAGTTCCCCGGCACCGACCCGGAGTCGCGCGCCCGGCTGGAGCGGGAGCTCGCCGAGGTCGGCCCGGCCGTGCTGTACGACCGGCTCAAGAGTCGGGACCCGGTGGCGGCCGAGACGATCCTGCCGAGCAACGGCCGCCGGATCGTCCGGGCCCTCGAGGTGATCGAGCTGACCGGCCGGCCCTTCTCCGCCACGATGCCGTCGTACGACTCGGTGTACGAGAGCGTGCAGATCGGGGTCGAGGTGCCCCGGCCGGTGCTCGACGAGCGGATCGAGCTGAGGGTCGCCCGCATGTGGGAGGCCGGGCTGGTGGACGAGGTCCGCGGTCTGCTGGAGCAGGGCCTGGCCGAGGGACGGACGGCGAGCCGGGCGCTCGGCTATGCCCAGGTCCTGCGCTTCCTGTCCGGGGAGTGGACCGAGGAGCAGGCCCGCGAGGAGACCGTGCGGGCGACCCGCAGGTTCGCCCGCCGCCAGGAGTCCTGGTTCCGCCGGGATCCCCGGGTCGTGTGGCTGCCGTTCGACCCGGGCGCCGGCTCGGCGGCCTTCGCCGACCTCGTGGACCGGGCGCTGGAGCGGACCGGGCGCTGGGGCGGACCGGGCACTGGGGCGGACACGCCGAATCCGGAACGCTCTAGACTTCTGTGACATGCGCTTCGTCAAGGGACACGGCACCGAGAATGACTTCGTCATCCTGCCGGACCCGGACGCCCGGCTGGAGTTGACCCCGGCGAAGGTCGCCGCGCTGTGCGACCGCCGCGCCGGGATCGGCGCCGACGGCGTGCTGCGGGTCGTGCGTACCGAGCGCTGTGCCGAGGTCGCCGATCTGGCCGGGGCGGCCGAGTGGTTCATGGACTACCGCAACGCCGACGGCGGGATCGCCGAGATGTGCGGCAACGGCGTGCGCGTGTTCGCCCGCTACCTCGTCGACGCGGGACTGGCCGCGGCCGGGGAGTTCGGCATCGCCACCCGGGGTGGGATCAAGCGCGTACGGCTCGGCGGGACCGGGGACGTCACCGTCGACATGGGCCGGCCCCGGATCCTGGGCGAGAGCCGTACGACCGTCGCCGGGCGGACGTACGACGGCCTCAACGTGAACATGGGCAACCCGCACCTGGCCTGCCTGATCGACGACCCTGTCGCCGGCCTCGACCTCGGCCGGGAGCCGGAGTTCGACCGGGAGGTCTACCCCCATGGCGTCAACGTCGAACTGATCAACGTGGTAGGTGATCACGCTGTCGCCATGCGGGTGCACGAGCGGGGCTCGGGGGAGACCCGGTCGTGCGGTACCGGGGCGGTCGCCACCGCGGTGGCCGCCGCCCGCGCAGCCGGGGAGCCGACCGGCGCCTGGCAGGTCCGCGTGCTGGGCGGCTCGGTCACCGTCACCCTCGACGCGGACACGAGCTACCTGTCGGGCCCCGCCGTACTCGTCGCGTCCGGGGTCATCGAGCCGGGACTCCTCGAATCAGGATCCGCTCATGGAAACCCCGCGGTCCCCGCATTTTCGGCCACGCCATAACGCCGCGATAGGGGATAAACGGTAGATACCTAAAAGAACTGGTCGCAGCTACCTTGAGGGGCATCCCCCAGCTCTCTCAAGGAGACACTGCATGTTCCGGAGGAACTCCCTCATCGTGGCCGGTGCCCTGGTGGCCGCCGGACTCACGATTCCGATCGGCGCGGCTGTTGCCGAACCCGGCCCGACCGCGCAGGAGCAGGCGGCAGCCCAGGCCCCCGCGGGCGACCCCCCGGCCGGCCTGGTCCAGGCGATGCAGCGTGACCTCGGCCTCAACGCCGACCAGGCCAGGACTCGGCTGGCCAACGAGGATCGCGCCACCCGTTCCGAGGCCAGGCTGCGCGGCAGGCTCGGCAACCGGTTCGCCGGCTCCTGGCTCGCCGGCCCGGACGCCAAGCTCGTGGTCGCCACCACCGACTCGGCCGCGAAGTCCGACATCGCGGCGGAGGGTGCGGAGGCCAAGGTGGTCAGGCACCCGTACGCCAAGCTCGTCTCGGCCAAGAACGCCCTCGACCGGGCCGCGAGCAAGGCTCCCAAGACGGCGCCCGTCTGGTACGTCGACGTGCAGAACAACAGCGTCGTCGTGCTGTCCTCCGAGCCGGCGGCGGCCGAGAAGTTCGTCGCGGCCAGCGGCCTCGACAGCTCGATCGTCCGCGTCGAGAAGTCCAGCGAGCAGCCGCAGACCTACTACGACCTGCGCGGCGGCGACGCCTACTACATCGGCAGCGGCAGCCGCTGCTCGATCGGCTTCCCGGTGACCCGGGGCACCACGCAGGGCTTCGTGACCGCTGGTCACTGCGGCAACACCGGCGCCTCCACCAGCGGCTCCAACCGGGTCGCCCAGGGCACCTTCCAGGGCTCGTCGTTCCCCGGCAACGACTACGCGTGGGTCGCGGCGAACAGCAGCTGGACCGCCCAGCCGTACGTGAACCAGAACGGCGGCAACCTGACCGTCCGCGGCTCGACCCAGGCGCTCGTCGGCGCCTCGATCTGCCGGTCGGGCTCGACCACCGGCTGGCACTGCGGCACCGTCCAGCAGCACAACACCAGCGTCACCTACTCCCAGGGCACCGTCAGCGGCGTGACCCGCACCAGCGTGTGCGCCGAGCCCGGCGACTCGGGCGGCTCGTTCATCTCCGGTGACCAGGCACAGGGCGTGACCTCCGGCGGCAGTGGCAACTGCAGCAGCGGCGGCACCACCTACTACCAGCCGGTCAACGAGATCCTCTCGGTCTACGGCCTCACGCTGAAGACCCCGGGCAGCAACCCCGGCCCGACGGCGGGCCCGACGACCGGCCCGACGACCGGCCCGACGACCCCGCCCAACCCCGGCGGCACCTGGAAGACGTACACCTCGTACACCGCGGGATCCACGGTGACCTACGGCGGCGCCACCTACCGGTGCCTCCAGTCGCACACCTCCCTGCCGGGCTGGGAGCCGCCGAACGTGCCCGCGCTCTGGCAGCGGATCTGATCCCCTCGCCTGTCGTTAGCTGATTTTCCGCAGCGACCGCGGCGCCGCACCTCGCATGGTGCGGCGCCGCGGCTGTTACATGTCCGTGTATATGACCGTGTATATGACCGTGCTGTTCACGACCGTGCTGTTCACACGGCACAGGTGAGGATCGGAGGCAGGCTTTGGCACCCTGGGCTGTTCGGGACGCGCCGTGGGCTGTTTTGGACATGGTCGGCGACCTGGCAGACTGACTGCTCATGGACGTCGACATCTGGGCTTGGGTCGGTGGCACCCAGCGTGAACTGCACGAGACCGGCAACATGGGGCTGGCCATGGCGCTGAGCGACATCCCGGCGCAGGCGCTGGAGGGCCGGTATGCCCAGCTGGACGTCATGGCACCGGCCATCGCCCAGCACGCCGAGACCCTGGAACAGCCCTGGCTGGAACTGTTCGCCCGCTACTGGCACATGATCGGCAGGGTTGGCGACCGGGCCAACGGGGCGGTCGCACTCGACGACGCGGCGGCCCTGGTGGAGTTCGCCGGCCGTGCCGACGTCCGTGACTGCCCGTCCGCCTCCGCCGCCGTCGAGGTGCTCGCGATCACCCAGGCGAACACCGACGGCCCGGGCCTGGCGGGTGAGCGGATGGCCGCGCTCAATGCCGCGCTCAGCGGAGTCGGGCCCGAGTCGCCCGCGTTCTCCGGTCTGATCACTCAGTACGTCGCCGCGCTGCTCGACGCAGGGAAGGCGGCCGAGGCCGTCGCCTATGCCGAGACCGCCGTCAACCGGCTGCGCGAGTCCGGCAGCGAGGCGAGCTGGGAACTGGCCGCCGCCTCGGCCCGCGCGCTGCTGGCCGCCGGCCGGACGCAGGACGCGCTGGAGAGGCTGGAGGCCGCCACCGGCTTCAAGCCGGACGACCCCGTCGCGAAGGACCGCCGTGAGAACCTGCTCAAGTCGCTGATCCTGGCCACCGAAGACCGCACCGAGGAGGCGGTGGAGGCGCTGCCGGACCTCGACGTCATCGGGGAGCACCCCCGCGAGTGGGTGGAGTGGGCACACGCGGTCAGCCTGCTCGCGTCGAGCGGTTCCATCACCAACTCCTGGCAGCTCGGCCGCATCCTCCGGCAGTGGATCACCTACTTCGAGACGATGGGCGGGCACCGCGCACGCTTCGAGCTGGCGCTCACGGCCGGTCGGCTCGCCGTGGCCCGGCAGGGCGTCTGGCAGGCCCGGCTGCTCGCCGACTACGCGGAGTCCGTGCTGGCCGACCTCAGCGGCGCCGAGGGCCTCGCCGAGCGGGTCGCCGAGTTGCGTGCGACGGCTGACGCCGCGGCCGAGTCGCCGCTGCCCGGCCCCCAGGACGAGCTGGTCGCCTACTTCGACGCCGCCGACGGCCGTACCGCCGACCCCGAGCGGTGGGTCGGGTGGCTGTGGTCGCTGTCCGGCACCGATCTGGAGGCGACCCGCCGTCACACCACGACGCTCGGGTTCCTCGGGTACGCGCCCATCGGCGCCGACATCTACTGGAAGATGATCGCGGAGGACGGGGACCCGGTCGCCGCCTCGGACGAGGACATCGCCTACCTCACCGGTCTGCTGATCGAGGCCGGACAGGACGAGCGTGTCGAGCGGCTCGCCGCCCGCCTGCCGGAGACCGGGTCGCACCTGACCCTGGCCCGGCTCTACCGCGCCCGCGAGCGCTGGGAGGAGACCGCCGCCGAGGGCGAGCGGGCCGTCGCCGCCGATCCGACGGTCGAGGCGCGCCGACTGTGGTCCGGTGCGGCCCAGCAACTGGGCGACAACGCCAAGGCCGCCGAGATCCTCCGGCCGCTGCTGGAGTCAGGCGAGGGCGAGGAAGAGGACACCTGGCGGATCATCGTCCTGTCCACCGCCATCGAGGACTGGCCGACCGTCCGAGCCGGCGCCGCCAAGCTGGGCATGCCGATCCAGTCGGCGGAGGGCCCGATCGAGGAGGAGTGGCACCTGGTCCGGGCCATCCTGCCGGCTCCCGACGGCAGCCAGCGTGAGGTGCTCGCGGTGCGGACCGGCCCGGCCACGGCCAGGCTGGCCATCCCGCAGCCGCGCGGCATGGAGTACAACGCGGGTGATGTGATCGTCATCGATCCCCGTCCGCTGGAGCCGATCCCGGAGAACGAGCAGGAGCGTGAGAGCTTCGTCATCCCGTTCGCCGGGGTGACCATGCTGCGGCCGGGCGGTTACACGAGTTGGTTCTTCGACGGAGCCGCACCCTCTGAGGAGGAGTGGGCGGAGTTCAACGAGGTGCTGGCCGAGCGGGGCTGGCCCATGTGGGTCTACAGTGACGAGAACTACACGGTCACCCATCCCGCGACCGGTGAGCGGCTGTCCGGCGTGTTCGGCTGGGTGGCGATCCCGCCCACGGTGCGGCCGGCCGAGCTCGACGCGGTGCTCGACGACGTCACCGAGCAGTGGTCCCACCCGCTGGCCTGGCTTGACCTGGCGCGTGAGGTCGGGATCGAGGCGGAGCGGCACGAGCGCATCTCCAAGGAGTACGGCCTGTAAGGCCTGTCTCATAGCCACCACCGCGGCCGGCGGGCAGGACGTGCGCGGCATACCGGCCGCGGTCTCGTCGGCGCGACCGATACGGCCTTTCCGGTTGTGCGATACTCTGCCCGATGCTTTACGCGCGAAAATTCCGCGCAGGCTCGGAGTTTCCGCGGGGCCCGAGGTGCGCGTCGCGCCCCCCGCAACGCGTGCCCGCCGGCCGTTCAAGATCGGGTGAGGTCTATATGAAGAGGGTCCGTCTCCTTGCCGGTTTGCTGACGATCGCGATGGTCACCGCGTGCGGTGGGAGCGACTCAGCGGAGCGCTCCGCGCCCAAGGGCGCCGACGGAACCGTACGGATCGCGATCAACCCGTGGGTTGGATACGAGGCCAGCGCAGCCGTCGTGGCCTACCTGCTGAAACATGAGCTCGGCTACAAGGTCGAGTTGAAGAAGAGCGGCGAGGCGGACTCCTGGAAGGGCTTCGAGGACGGCACCGTGGACGTCGTGATCGAGAACTGGGCCCATCCCGAGTTGAAGAAGACGTACATCGAGGACTCCAAGCTCGCGATCAGCGCGGGACAGAACGGCAACAAGGGGGTCATCGGGTGGTACGTCCCCGAGTGGATGGTGCAGCGATACCCGGACATCACGGACTATCGGAACCTGTCGAAGTACAAGGACCTGTTCAAGACGGACAAGAGTGGCGATCTGGGTCAATATTTGGCCGGTGACCGGTCCTACGTGACCAACGACGAGGCGCTCGTCAAGAACCTCGGCCTGCCGTTCAAGGTGGTCTACTCCGGCAGTGAGGACGCGCTGATCAAGGCGGCGCAGGAGGCCACCGAGAAGAAGAAGCCGCTGCTCATGTACTTCTACGAGCCGCAGTGGCTGTTCAACCAGCTCAAACTCGTCAAGATCAACCTTCCTCCGTACGCCATCGGGTGCGACAAGGATCCGAAGCAGGTCGCCTGCGACTACCCGCCGTACCTGCTCGACAAGATTGTCAGCACGACGTTCGCCCAGTCGGGCGGCAGGGCGTACGAGCTGGTCAAGAACTTCTCGTGGACGAACGACGACCAGAACTCGGTCGCGTACGACATCGCGGTGAACAAGATGTCCCCCGAGGCCGCCGCGCAGAAGTGGGTCGAGGCCAACAAGATCGTCTGGCAGGAGTGGATCCCGGCCTGATCGGTTTGATGCGGCGGTGTTTCCGGGCGGCCGCATCCGACACGTTCGGTAAACGCCTAATTTGCCCTTTCTTTGGGCACTGTTATACCTAAGTGTGCGATTTCATTACTTAGGGGTGGCAGTGGGCGGGCGTGGAACCAGGGCTGTCGCCGTCGTCTCGGTGGCGGCCGCCGTACTGACCGGGGCACTTGCCGGATGCGGGCCGATGGACGACATCGGCCTCGGGCAGAGCGGCGCCGCCGA
This sequence comes from Sphaerimonospora thailandensis, assembly GCF_016863115.1. Taxonomy (GTDB): domain Bacteria; phylum Actinomycetota; class Actinomycetes; order Streptosporangiales; family Streptosporangiaceae; genus Sphaerimonospora; species Sphaerimonospora cavernae. The sequence goes on along the minus strand of NZ_BOOG01000009.1, from coordinate 50,085 downwards.
CGGCGGGGCCGGGAAGGGCGCGGCGCTCGGGGTCAGCCCCCTCAAGAACCCCGACGGCACCGGTCCCGGCCTCGCGCCGATCACCACGACCGGTGACCGCGCCGAGGCGCGCAAGCTGATCGACAAGGTGCGGACCAAGGGCCGCGGACCGAAGACCGGCTACTCCCGGGACAAGTTCGGGTACGCCTGGGCGGACAGCGTCGACGACGTCCCCTGGGGACGCAACGGCTGCGACACCCGCAACGACATGCTGAAACGGGATGGGCGGAAGATCGAATATCGCCAGGGCTCGAACTGTGTGGTCATTTCGATGACCATCTATGACCCGTACACCGGCAAGACCCTCGACTGGACCAAGCAGCACGCGGCGAAGGTCCAGATCGACCACCTGGTGCCGCTGTCCTACAGCTGGCAGATGGGCTCCTCCCGGTGGAGCGAGAGCAAGCGCAAGCAGATCGCCAACGACCCGCTCAACCTGCTCCCGGTCGACGGCTCCACCAACGCGTCCAAGGGCGACGCCGGTCCGGCGACCTGGCTGCCGCCGCAACGAAGCATCCGCTGCTCCTACGCCGTGCGCTTCGCCCAGGTCTCCCTCAAGTACGACCTCCCGGTCACCACAGCCGACAAGGCCGCCATGCTGGAGCAGTGCGCCTGAGTCCGCGTCCCCGGGGCAGGGTCACCCTGCCCCGGGAGGGCGAGGGTCAGCCGCCGTTCATGCATCTCGACGCGGGGTCGTCCACCTCGGGCGCGCTGTCGGCGACGGTCACCTCGAGTTGAGCCGTCGACGCGACCAGGCTGCCCACCGGCGACTTGGCCTTCTTCGCGTCCACCACGACGCCGCGCTCGCCGAGCAGTTCGTACGTCTCCGGGTCGAAGATGATGTCCTCCCGCACGCCGAACGACACCCGGCCGACGCCAATGCCCCTGCGACCGGCGGCGTCCTGTGCGTCCTCTGTGACGGTCACGCCGGGGATGGTGGCGGCCGCCTCGAACAGCGCGGCACGCTGGGCGGCCGGCATGTAGGTCTCCCGGAGAAGGTCGCCCGCCGCCGCCCAGGCCCCCGTGTCCGGCGGGTTGTCGCCGTGCTCGCGTGAGTACAGGTAGTCGCGCATCCCCTTGGCGTCGGTCGGCAGCTTCTTCAGCGAGGTGTAGGCGGTGTCCCGCGGCGCGCCGTCACATACCGGCAGGGAGGCCCACCAGGTGCCCTTCTCCCGATTGGCCTCCTCGGGGATCGGCCAGCCGGGGTAGGCGCGGGGCGTCAGGTTCTCGACCTTCAGCGAGCCGTCCCTGGTGCCGTCGGCGGACAGCCAGATTGTCCGCTTCGTCCGGTAGAGGTAGCGGGTCTCCGGGATGACCTCACCGGTGTCGACGTTGGTCTCCCCGCCGCCGAAGGCCCCGTACATCGTCTGCGAGCTGACCTTGATGAACTGGTCGCCCCGCGGGTTGAGATCGGTCGCCGCGCGGGCGGCCCGCCCCAGCACCTCCTCGGCCGACACCTTGGCGATTTTCGGCAGTGCCACGACGACTTCCGGCCCCTGCCCCGGATCACTGCCTCCGTGAGTTGACGGGACCCGATCCGACGGCGTCTGAGCCGAGGGTGCCTGGGCTACCGAGACCGGGTCGGCGGGGACCCCATGCGGCACCACGGTCATGACGGCGACGGCCGCCGCCGAGGTCAGCGCGACCCCGCCGATCGCCATGCCATACGGCCGCCGGGAGACGGTGCGCAGCAGGTCGCGGGCGAACCCGTGCCCGCCGGGGCCGTCCCCGGTCAGCCGCCGGCGCGCGGCCGCCCTGGCCGGCAGGGAGTAGGGCGGCGCGTCGGGCCGCTCGCGGGCGATCATCTTGATCTCGTCGTTCACGGGGTGCCCTCCTCAGGGAGATTGAGATGACGGCGGAGCTTGGCCCTGATCCGGTGGAGCCGCGATCGGACGGTGCCGATGGGGATGTCGAGTGCCTCGGCGGCCTCCTCATAGGTGAGGTCCGCCCACGCGATGAGCAGGAGAAGCTCCCGCTCGGCGGCAGAGAGCCGGGAGAGCGCGACGGCGAGGGCGGGTCGCATCGCGGCGGCACTCGCCCGCTCGGTGGTGCGCTCCTCCTCGTACGGCTCTCCGCCGCGGTTCGCCACCCGGGCGAACGCCTTCAGCCTGCGCATCTCCGACCTGCGGTGGCCGGAGATGAGCCTGCTCGCGATGCCGTACAACCAGGGCCTGGCGTCCGGCCGGGCCGGGTCGTACCGGTGCCGCTTGCGGAACGCGAGCAGGAACGTCTCGGCGGTCACATCGTCGGCGTGCTCTGGCCCGAGGCGCCGCCCGACGTAGGCGTGGATCTCGTCGGCGTGCCGGTCGAACACGGCCGCGAACTCGTCGGACCTGCTCAGCGAGGCGCTGATCAGCTCCGCGTCGGACGGCTCGGCCTGCGGAGCGGCGTGAACCGGCCACGGCGACACAGGCCGGGGGATGTCGGTGGCCGCGGTTCTCACCACCCGTTGTGTCCGTTCATCGGGGAATCCTTCCGTAAGGCGCGTTCGCGCCCTTCATCCCCTACTCCGCCGCGCCCCCGGGCCCGGTTCCCTCTTCCCGCGGAATTTCTCCGTACGGCCGGGTTTCTCCGTTCGGCGGGGGCTCAGCGGGCGCCGCGCACCTGAAGGGAGGCCAGCAGCGCCGCGCTGGCCGCTGTGATCGCCTGGACCGCCTGGTCGAACGCCTCCGCGTTGTGCTGGGCGGGCGCGCGGAAGCCGGAGATCTTCCGCACGTACTGCAGGGCCGCCGCGCGGATGTCCTCCTCGGAAACCTGCTCGGTGAACGGCGGGCGCAATGTCTTGATGCTTCGGCACATGCGCCCATCCTCCCCGGTTTCCCGGCCACGGGGGAGGAACCGCCACGCACCGCGGTCACCGTCCCCGGTCACCGTCCCCCGCCGAGCCGCCCCCGCCGCCGAACAGGGCCGCGCCGAAGTCGTCGGCGGCCTTGCGCAGCATGGCGGCCAGTTCCTCGCGCTCGATCGCGTCGATCCGCTCGGCCGGGCCCGACACGGACAGCGCCGCGAACGTCCGGCCGCCGTCGTGCACCGGCACGGCCATGCAGTGCACGCCGTTCTCCTCCTCGCCCAGGTCCAGCGCGTACCCCCGGGCCCGCACCCGGTCGAGCTCCCCCAGCAGCTCACCGGCCGTGGTGATGGTCCGGTCCGTACGGCGCGGCAGTCCGGTGCGGCCGAGCACGGCGGCGGCGTCGGGCCGCTCGGCCAGCATCACCTTGCCGACGGCCGTGCTGTGCGGCAGCACCCGCCGGCCCACCTCGGCGAACATCCGCAGCTTGCGCGGCGATGGCACCTGGGCGACGTAGACGACGAAGTCGCCCTCCAGCACGGCGAGGTTCGCGGTCTCGCCGGACAACTCCACCAGCTTCGCCAGGTACGGCTCGGCCCACACGGCGAGCATCCGCTCCGCCGCGCCGCCGATGCGCACCAGCGCGCCGCCGAGGGCGTACCGCCGATCGGACTCCTGCCGGACGTACCCTCGGGCCAGCAGCGTGCGCAGCAGCCGGTGGATCGTCCCGTACGGCAGGCCGGTGCGAGCGGCGATCTCCGACAGGCCGGCCTGACCGCCGTGCTCGGCCAGCGCCTCCAGCACGTCGAGCGCCCGGTCGACGCTCTGCACGCTCACGTTGCCCCTCCCCGCATGCGCGGCGTCTCCGGTGCGCGGCCGCGCAGCGTCTCCGGAGCGCGCCCGCGTAGGGAGGCGTCGAGCACCTCGGCGGTGTGCGCGACCCGGATCTCGCCGCCTCCCGAGCGCCGGACGGCGGCCGCGATCTGCAACGTGCAGCCGGGGTTGGCCGACACGAGCAGGTCGGCCCCGGTGGCGAGCACCCGTTCGGCCTTCCGGTCGCCCAGCTCGCGGGCCGCCTCGGGCTGGAACAGGTTGTACGTCCCGGCCGATCCGCAGCAGATCGCCGACTCCGCGATCTCCCGCAGCTCCAGCCCCGGAATCGCGCCCAGCAGCTCGCGCGGCTGGGCCCGTACGCCCTGGGCGTGGGCGAGGTGGCAGGCGTCGTGGTAGGCCACGGACATCGGCAGCGGGTGACGCGGCGCGACCGGCCCCAGCTCGACCAGGAACTCCGCCAGGTCGCGGATCCGCAGCGCCCGCGCCCGCTCCGGCCAGCCCTCAGCTCGCAGGGCGGGATCGCCCGCCAGCACCTCGGCGTACTCCTTCATGCTCGACCCGCACCCGGCCGCGTTGACCACGACAGTGTCGACGGCTTCGAAGGCGGCGATCGTGCGTTTCGCGAACCGTCGCGCTTCGGCCTCCCGGCCCGAGTGGACCGACAGCGCGCCGCAGCAGCCCTGTCCGGGCGGGATCACGACGTCGCAGCCCTCCAGCGCCAGCACCCGCGCGGTCGCGGCGTTGACCTGCGGGAAGAACTCACCCTGCACGCAGCCGGTGAGCAGGCCGACCCGGGCCCGGCGCCGCCCGCACGCCCGCACGATCGGCGGCAGCCGCGGCACGTGCCGGGGCAGCGGGGGAGCGAGCTCGGCCATGGCGCCGAGGGACGGGTGCACGCGTTCGAGGAACGGCCGCAGCCGTTCGCTCAGGCGGAACCGTTCGCCCAGCCGCATGGGCAGGCGTAGCGCCCGGAGCCTGCGACGGTGGGGGAACAACGCGAAGACCAGGGCCCTGACGGCGCGGTCCTCCGGGGTTCGCACGTGCTCCCGCTCGACGGTCGTCCTCGTCTGCTCGATCAGCCGGTCGTACTGAACGCCGGAGGGGCAGGCGGTGACGCAGGCCATGCAGCCGAGGCAGGCGTCGAAGTGCCCGGCCATCTCGTCGGTCAGCGGGGTGCCCCCGACATGCTGGCCCATGAGGTGGATGCGCCCACGCGGGGAGTCCATCTCCTCGCCCCAAAGGACGTAGGTCGGGCAGGTGGGCAGGCAGAACCCGCAGTGCACGCAATCCTTGATCAGCTCGGGGTCCATCGAGCCGGCGCGGACGGATCTCCTGATCCAGTCATGATCCGCGCTCCCTCCTTCCGGGAGTGATGACGGTCATCGGATGCCTCCGGCGAACCGGCCGGGGGACATCCGGTGGCCGGGGTCGAAACGTTCCTTCACCCGCAGCATCAGTTCGCGCCGGAGCAGCTCGCGCCGGGTCGACTCCTGTCCCCAGGGATCCGAGGCGGCCGCCGGGGGTACGGCTTCGGGGGACGTGAGCATGACGACGCGGCCGTCCACGCCGCCGTCCCGGGCGACCTCGATCCGGGAGCGGAGCATGGTGACGAACTCGGCGGCCCGTTCCCCGTCAACGGCCCGTTCCCCGTCAACGGCGACGTGCAGCACGCCGGCGGCGATCGAGCCGCGTACCGCCGCTTCGGTCCCCGTCCGCCGCGCGGCCGCCGCGATGTCGGGGACGACGCCGGGAAGCCGGGACGGCGCCGCCCTGATCTCCAGCAGGAGACCGCCGCCGGGATGTCCCATCGGCCCGCTCCGGCCGGCAGATGGCAGCCGCCCCCACCACGGCGGCGGCTCGTCACCGACCCGGGCGCCCGCTCCCATCAGGTCGCGTACGGCGAGGGCGCGCTCGGCGGCGGCCGCGCCCTCGACCAGCACGGCCAGGCTCGGCGCGCCCCTCTCCGGCCCGGGCCAGTCGAGTTCGATCGCGGCAGGCTCCTGCGTCGAGGCGGCGACGGCCGCCACCAGCCCGCCCAGGCGGTCCGGCGACCCCTGGGCGTCGAGGTCGAGCGTCACCCAGGCGCGGGTGGCGGGCAGTGGTTGCAGGCGGAACGTGGCGTCCGCGATGACGCCGAGTGTTCCGTACGAGCCGGTGAACAGCTTGCCCAGGTCGTAGCCCGCGACGTTCTTGACGACCTTGCCGCCCGCTCGGGCGATCGTGCCGTCCGACAGGACGACGGTGATCCCGATGAGCAGGTCGCGGGCGGTGCCGTACCGGAACCGGCGCGGGCCGGCGATCGCGGTGGCCAGCAGGCCGCCGACCGTGGTGCCCGGCACCGGCACGTCGAGGGCGAGCTCCTGGCCCTTCGCGGCGAGCGCCTCCGCCAGCGCCTCCATCGCCACCCCGGCCTGGACGCGGACGACCAGGTCGCCGGTGGCGTGTTCGATCACCTGATCCAGTCGCTCGGTGCCGACGACGACGTCGCAGCGGGCCGGAAGGCCGCCCCAGAGCCGCTTGGTTCCGCCGCCCAGCGGGACGACGGCCAGGTCGTGCGCCGCGCTCGCGCGCATGACGGCGGCCATCTCATCGACGCTCCCGGGCAGGGCGACCCACCGGGGTCGCGCGCCGGGGAAGGCGTCGTCGGCGCCGGCCGCGCGGACACGCACTCCGCTCAGCCCGGGAAGGCCGGGAAGACCGGGAAGACCGGGGGCGGTCATCAGAACTGCTCCGCGAGGCCGGACTCCACCAGCGGGTGGACGCCCCGGCGCACCCCGGGGACCTCTCCGCACAGCCGGGGAGTGGGGAAGATCTTTCCGGGGTTGGACAGGTTTCTCGGGTCGAAGGCGCACCGCACGAGCTGCATGGTGTCGAGATCGTCCTCGCTGAACATTCGCGGCATGAATTTGGCCTTGTCCACACCTACACCATGCTCGCCCGTGATCGAGCCGCCGTGCTCGACGCACAGGTCGAGGATGCGTCCGCTGACGTCCTCGGCGCGCTCGCCCTCACCGGGCACGGCGTCGTCGAAGAGCACGAGCGGGTGCAGGTTGCCGTCGCCCGCGTGGAAGACGTTGGCGACCCGGATGCCGAACTCCTCCTGCAGCCGGTCGATCCCGGCGAGCACCCCGGGCAGGGACGTCCTCGGCACCACCCCGTCCTGCACGATGTAGGCCGGGCTGATCCGGCCGACGGCGGCGAAGGCCGACTTGCGGCCCTTCCAGATCGCGGCGCGCTCCTCGGCCGACGCCGCGACCCGGATCTCGAAGGCGCCGCTGTCCCGGCAGATCCGCTCCACCGCCGCGAACTGGTGCGTCACCTCGGCGCCCGGTCCGTCGAGCTCGACGATGAGCACGGCTCCCGCCCCGGCCGGATAGCGGCAGTCGACGGCGGCCTCCGCCGCTTCGATCGCGAGTGCGTCCATCATCTCGATCGCGGCCGGGACGACGCCCGCCGAGATGACCGCGGACACGGCCCGGCCGCCGCCCTCGATGTCGGCGAAGGCGGCCAGCAGGGTCGTCACGGCCTCGGGCGTCCGCGACAGCCGTACGGTGATCTCGGTGGTGATCCCGAGCGTGCCCTCCGAGCCGATGAACGTGCCGAGCAGGTCGAAACCCGGGTCCTGCTCCGACAACGTGACGATCTCCCCATCCGGGGTGACGATCTCGACCGCGATGACGTGGTTGACGGTGAAGCCGTACTTCAGGCAGTGGGCGCCGCCCGAGTTCTCCGCCACGTTGCCGCCGATCGAGCAGATCTGCTGGCTGGAGGGGTCGGGGGCGTAGTAGTAGCCCTGGTCGCGGACCGCCTCGGTGATGGCCAGGTTCGTCACCCCGGGCTCGGCCACCACGCGGCGGTTCGGAATGTCGATCTCGAGGATCCGCCGCATGCGCGAGGTGACGATCAGCACGCCGTCGGTCCTGGGCAGCGCGCCGCCCGACAGGCCGGTCCCCGAGCCCCGGGCCACGAACGGCACGCCGTGCTCGTCGCACAGCTTCACGACCGCGGCGACCTGCTCGGCCGACTCCGGGAGCACGACGACCCCCGGAGTTGCCCGATGGTAGGTGAGCCCGTCGCACTCGTAGGTCCGCAGGCGTACCGGATCGGTGATCAGCGCGTCCGCCGGGAACAGCTCGCCCAGGCGCGCCGCCAGCCGATCGACTGTGGACATCGGTCACCTCCTCGTGACGTCGGCGCGTGCGATCTACGGCATGCGCGCGTACGCGGGCAGCGTGAGGAACTCGGCGAAGTCGTCGTCGAGTGCGACCTCCTTGAACAGGGCGGTCGCCTGGGCGTAGAGCTTCTCGTCGTATCCGGGTTCGGTGGCGATCTCCGCCAGTTCCTCCTCGATGATCTGCTCCACGAGTTCCCGGGTCACGACCGCGCCGGTGTCCGCGAGCTCGATGTCGTTGTGCATCCACTGCCACACCTGGGAGCGGCAGATCTCGGCGGTGGCCGCGTCCTCCATCAGGTTGTGGATCGCCACCGCGCCGAGGCCGCCCATCCAGGCCGCCAGGTAGCGCAGCGCGACGTCCACGTTGGCCCGCAGCCCGGCCTCGGTGATCTGGCCCGGCGTCTTCGACACCGCGAGCAGGTCCTCGGCGGTGACCCGGACGTCCTCGCGGAGCCGGTCGAGCTGGTTGGGCCGGGCGCCGAGCACGCCGTCGAACACCTCGCGGCAGATCGGCACCAGGTCGGGGTGGGCCACCCAGGACCCGTCGAAGCCGTCGCCCGATTCGCGGGTCTTGTCGGCCCGCACCTTCTCCAGGGCGACCTTGTTCACCTCAGGGTCGCGCCGGGACGGGATGAAGGCGGCCATGCCGCCGATCGCGTGCGCGCCCCGCTTGTGGCAGGTGCGCACCAGCAGCTCGGTGTAGGCCCGCATGAACGGCGCGGTCATCGTCACCGCGTTGCGCTCCGGCAGCAGGAACTCCCGGCCCCGGGTACGGAACTTCTTGATGACGCTGAACAGGTAGTCCCAGCGGCCGGCGTTGAGCCCGGCGGAGTGCTCACGCAGCTCGTACAGGATCTCCTCCATCTCGAACGCGGCGGGGTAGGTCTCGATGAGCACGGTGGCCCGGATCGTCCCCCGAGGCAGGTCGAGCAGCTCCTGGGCCCGGTTGAACACGTCGTTCCAGAGGCGCGCCTCCAGGTGCGACTCCATCTTGGGCAGATAGAAGTACGGCCCCCGGCCCTTGCTGAGCTGCCGTCGGGCGCAGTGGAAGAAGTAGAGCCCGAAGTCGAGCAGCGAGCCCGAGATCTCGGCGCCGTCCACCAGGAGGTGCTTGTCCCGCAGGTGCCAGCCGCGGGGACGGACGACCACCGTGGCGAGGTCCTTGTCCGGCTTCAGTGCGTAGTCCTTGCCTCCGGAGGAGAAGTCGATCGTGCGGTCGAGGGCGTCGCGAAGGTTGAGCTGCCCGTTGACCGTGTTCTCCCAGGTCGGCGTGTTGGCGTCCTCGAAGTCGGCCAGCCAGACCTTCGCCCCCGAGTTGAGCGCGTTGATCGTCATCTTGCGGTCGACCGGCCCGGTGATCTCCACGCGGCGGTCCGCCAGCCCGGGTGCCGCCGGCGCGACCTGCCACTCGGACTCCCGGACGTGCTTCGTCTCGGGAAGGAAGTCGAGCGTGTCGCCTGCCGAGAGCCGGGCCTGCCGTTCCTGGCGCGCGTCGAGGAGCCGGCGACGGGTCTCGTCGAACTCCCGGTGCAGGGCGGCCACGAAGTCGAGCGCTTCGGGAGTCAGGATCTCGTCGAACCGGTCGAGCATGGGACCCGTGATCTGAATGCCGTCCATCGAGGTCCTTTCCACAATGCGAAAACAAAATTCTAGATGATGGAATCGACGCTACCCCACCGCTCATCCGAGGGACAACGCGGGGGCGACACGGGGGCTGGGCAGGGCACCTCAAGGGGTCGTTCAGGGGCTGTTTGAGGGTCTTCCCTGATGGGCGAGGTTGTCCCGGGCCGAAGAATGATGGCCATGAGACAGAAGACGACGATCGTCGCCGCCGCGGCAGCAGTACTGGGCCTGAGTCTGGCCCTCACCGGATGCCGGGTGGGATTCGGCCCGCAGGAGCAGGCCACACAGTCCTACGACGTGACCGACAAGGTCGCCGCTCTTGAGATCCGCACGGGGTCGGGTGAGGTCGTCGTCGGTGAGACGGATCGCCAGGGTGTCCACGTCACCGAGACCCTGCGCTGGAACGGTGAGCGGCCGAGCGACGGGCACCGCGTGGACGGCGACACGCTCAAACTGGTGTACAGCTGCGTGAACTGCGTTCATTCGGTCGACTATCGGGTCGACATCCCCCGCGGCCTGGCCGTACGGATCGACACCGGATCCGGTGAGATCACGCTGCGCGACCTGACCGGCCGGGTGACCGCCTCGACCGGCTCCGGCGAGATCGACGCGAGAGGGCTGGCCGGCGACCAGGTGTCGGCGAACACCGGGTCCGGTGATGTCAAGCTCAGGTTCGGCAAGGCGCCCCAGCGGGTGACCGTCCAGACCGGCTCCGGCGACGGCCAGGTCTGGGTGCCGGACGGCACCTACAACGTGACCACCCAGACCGGTTCGGGCGAGCAGAAGGTGGAGGTCGCCCAGGACCCGTCGGCGCCGCACACGATCGTCGTGAAGACCGGATCGGGCGACGCCGTCGTCCACAAGCAATGAGCGCCTGGCCGAGCTGGATATGGGGATGCGTGATCGGTGCGCGGCATGTCACCATCTGGGGGAAGACACCTCATCCGGGGAAGACACCGGGGTGTCGGATTGTTGACCTAGCCAGAGATGACATACATGCGATTTGAGCCCCTAGACGATGCAGTGGGCGATTACGAACTGGAAGAGCGTCAGGCGCTCCGCCGGGTGGCGGGCCTGTCGACGGAGCTCGAAGACGTCACCGAGGTCGAATACCGGCGGCTGCGGCTGGAGCGGGTCATCCTGGTGGGCGTGTGGACCGGCGGCACCGTCGTCGACGCGGAGAACTCCCTCCAGGAGCTGAAGCTGCTCGCCGAGACCGCGGGGTCGCAGGTCCTCGAGGGCCTGATCCAGCGGCGTGACCGGCCGGATCCCGCCACCTACATCGGTTCTGGCAAGGCGAGCGAGCTGCGTGACATCGTCGCCTCGACCGGCGCGGACACCGTGATCTGCGACGGTGAGCTGACGCCCGGCCAGCTGCGCCAACTCGAGGACGTCGTCAACGTCAAGGTCGTCGACCGTACGGCGCTGATCCTGGACATCTTCGCCCAGCACGCGAAGAGCAAGGAGGGCAAGGCCCAGGTCGAGCTGGCCCAGCTGCAGTACCTGCTGCCCCGCCTGCGCGGCTGGGGAGGCAACCTGTCCCGTCAGGTCGGCGGCCGCGCCGCCGGCGGCGTCGGCATCGGCGGCCGCGGTCCCGGTGAGACCAAGATCGAGCTGGACCGGCGGCGCATCCGCGAACGGATGGCCAGGCTCAGGCGGCAGATCAAGGAGATGTCGACGGTCCGGGAGACCAAGCGGCACCGCCGCCAGTCCCACGAGGTGCCGGCCGTGGCGATCGCGGGCTACACCAACGCCGGCAAGTCGTCGCTGCTCAACCGGCTGACCGGGGCCGGAGTGCTGGTCGAGGACGCGCTGTTCGCCACCCTCGATCCGACGGTGCGCAGGGCGCACACGCCCGAGGGCCGGCTGTTCACGATCGCCGACACGGTCGGCTTCGTGCGCCACCTGCCGCACCAGCTTGTGGAGGCGTTCCGCTCGACGCTGGAGGAGGTCGGCGACGCCGACCTGATCCTCCATGTGGTGGACGGCTCCCACCCCGATCCGGAGTCCCAGATCGCGGCCGTCCGCGAGGTGCTGGGCGAGATCGAGGGCGCGCGGGACATCCCGGAGATCGTGGTCGTCAACAAGGCCGACGCGGCGGAGCCGGAGGTCCTGGCGCGGCTCACGTTCAAGGAACGGCACAGCGTCGTCGTGTCCGCGCGCACCGGCGCGGGCATCGCCGACCTGATGGCGCTCATCGAGCGGGAGCTGCCCCGGCTGGACCACGAGGTCCGCATGCTGGTGCCGTACGACAGGAGCGACCTGGTCGCCCGGGCCCACGACGAGGGCGAGGTGCTCTCGCTGGAGCACACCGGCGAGGGGACGATCCTGCACGCGAGGGTCCTCGCCGGGCTGTTCGCCGAGCTCGACCGGGTGGCCAAGCCCGTCGAGAGGGTCTGATCGCGCCCCGGCGTCATGGCCGGGGCGGCCGCACCAAGGGCGGTGACGAGCTGACCGGCGGGTTCACCACGCACGCGGCGCGTGTGTGATGGTCCTGCCGGGGTCCCCCTTGCTAACATCGGCTGCGTCTATGGTGACCGTATGGTGCGGGTAATGAGATGACAGCACAGAGTGCCCACCCGGCCGCGGGGTGTCTCCGGGACATTCGTGGCGGCTGAGACAGAACGACGTTCTTTCCATAACCCTGTACATCAAGCCCCTTTGTGAAATACCGTAACTGAACTGAACCGCGCGGGTTGCACAACCCGGCGGTAGGGTCGTCGCACGAACACCAGTGCGCGATGAGGCAGGAGACCCCCCGATGACGTCCGGATACCGAGCGGACCCGGCGGGCGCGGAGCCCGTGAAGCGGGCCGTTTCGATGTCCGGTAATGCTGGGCAGGTGGTCGGATGACCGTGCGGCTTCTCACCAACATCGGCCGCCTGTGGACGGGCCACGAGGTGTGCGGCAACGCCGCCATCCTCGTCCACAACGACCGGATCGCCTGGGTCGGTCGTGCCGCCGATCTCCCCCAGAGCGTCCCAGGTGTCGTCAACGACATCGTCGACGTGGACCACGTGGAGAACCTGGGCGGCGCTCTCGTGACGCCCGGCCTGATCGACGCGCATACCCATCCCGTGTACGCCGGGAACCGGTACGCCGAGATGGCGATGCGGTCCGGCGGCTCAAGCGCCTCGGCCATAGCCGCGGCCGGCGGCGGCATCGGCTCGACCGTCACCGTCACCCGAGGCACCGACCCGTGGACCCTGTGCAACGGTGTCCGCGAGCGGCTGCACGACTGGCTGATCAGCGGCACCACGACTGTCGAGGCCAAGACCGGTTATCACCTCACCCGTGACGGCGAACTGGCCGACGTGCGGCTGCTGCGCGAGCTCGAGAAAGAGCCGATGATGCCGCGGGTGCACGTCACCTTCCTCGCCGCGCACGTGGTCCCTCCCGAGTTCTTCGGCCGCCAGCGGGACTACGTCGACGCGGTCTCCTCCTGGTGCGCGGATGCCGCGGCCGCCGGGGCGGACAGCGTCGACGTCTACTGCGACGACGGCCACTTCACCGCGGACGAGGCCCGCTGGGTGCTCGCCTCCGGACGCAACGTCGGTCTCATGCCCCGCATCCACGCCGGTGCGTACAACAGGCGCGGTGCCGTACAGCTCGCCGCCGAGATGAGCTGCGCCTCGGCCGACCTGCTGCACCACGCCTCCGACGAGGATCTTTCTGTGATGGCGCGCTACGGCGTGCCCGCCGTCGTCTGCCCGAGTACGGCGCTGCAGGTGGGGCACCTCCCGCCGGTACGGCGGATGCTGGCTCAGGGCATCCCCGTGGCGCTCGGCAGTGACCACAACCCCGGCCACTGCGGCATCACGTCGATGTCGCTGGTGATCGGCATGGCCGTCGCGGCCTTCGGAATGAGCGTGAACGACGCGCTGCGAGCGGCGACGATGGGCGGCGCCCAGGTGCTCGGGTACAACGACCGCGGCGTTCTCGCGCCGGGCCGGGTGGCCGACATCGTCCAGTGGGACGCCGACCACGAGGGCGCCTTCGCCTGGTCGTTCGGCCTCAAGGCCCGCCGGGTCTGGCGCGGCGGCATCCCCGTTCAGTAAGCACGGCCCAGCGGATCCCTGCCCCGGGAAGGACCCGGCAGGCGCGGGTGCGCTGACGCGACGCCGGATTCCGCTCCAGACGACGGCGGAGAGCGGTCTCGGTCCAGGCGCGTGATTTTGTAAGTCCAACTATCATAGCTGCAGCTATCATAAGCTCGCCTACCCACTACATCCGAGAACCAGATGATGAGGGGCCGTCCGATGCCGCAGAAGCCTGAGCGTCTGTTCGGCCGGGACACCGAGTGGACAGATCTCGCTGACTTCGTCGCTTCCCCCCTGCAAGGAGCGACTCTCGGGCTTGTCTACGGCCGCCGCCGCCAAGGCAAAACCCTCATGCTCGAACTGCTGGCTCAGCAGACCGGCGGGTTCCTGTTCGGCGCCACCCAGCAGACGGAGGCGCAGAACCTCGCCGACCTCGGAGCGGCCTATGCCGCCTATCGCGGTCTACGTCAGCCGCTCGCCTTCGGAAGCTGGCGGGAAGCGATAGACGAGTTGCTTCGGCTGGGGGAAGACCGGCCGACCCCCCTCGTCATCGACGAGTTTCCCTACCTCGTCTCGGCCACGCCCGCGCTGCCCTCCTATCTTCAGCAGGCGCTCAGCCCGCTCGGATACGCCAAGCAGCACACCCAGACCCGGCTGATCCTGTGCGGCAGCGCCCTGACCACGATGGCGCAGCTGCTTTCCGGTGGTGCGCCGCTGCGCGGGCGGGCGGTCATGGAGTTGGTCGTGCGCCCGTTCCGATTCCGTGAGGCCGCGGCTTTCTGGGGCGCCGATCACGATCCGGAGCTCGCGTTCCGGCTGCACGCCCTGCTCGGCGGGACCCCCGCCTATCTCGAGATGAGCGGGGGATCGGGACCTGCCGGGCTGGCCGACTTCGATCGTTGGATTCAGCGGCGGCTGCTGAACCCGGCCTCCGCGATGTTCCGTGAGGGTGCCCTGCTGCTCCGCGAGGAGCCTTCGATCACCGATCCGACCTCATACTCGGCCACGCTGAGTGCGATCAGTGCCGGTAACCACCGACGTTCGGAGATAGCCTCGGCACTGGGGCGTCCCAGCAGCGCGCTCGCACACCTGCTGTCCGGCCTGCAGGACATCGGCCTGATCGAACAGATCGACGATGCCCTGCGCGGCAAGCGCAGCGTCTTCCGCGTCGCCGAACCTGTCGTACGCCTGCATCAGCTCCTCATCCGACGTCACGAGGCCGAACTGATCGCCGGCCGGGCCGATCGCGTCTGGCGTGCCAACGCGCACACCATCGACTCCAAGATTTACGGCGCGCACTTCGAGGACCTCGCGCGGCAGTGGTGCTTCGAGCATGCGGAGCCCGACACCCTCGGCGGCACCGCCACATCTGTACGTCCGACAGAGCTTCCGTGCCAAGAGCACCGGCGCGGCCACGAACTCGATGTCGTGGTCCTGGAGTCGACCTCCTTCTCCGCTGACCGCGTCACGGCGATCGGTGAGGTCAAGAGCACCGAGGCTCCTGTGGACACACCTCAACTGGAACGTCTGGAACACCTACGCGGCCTCCTCCCCAGTGCCAAGGTCGGCACCCTCCCCAAGCTGCTCCTGTTCTCCCGCTCCGGCTTCTCCGCCGATCTCACCCGCCTTGCCGACAAACGCCCCGACGTCGAACTCGTCGACCTCAAGCGGCTATATGCGGGAGCCTGAGAGCCAGGTCGTGTCTCAGCTTCGCGGCGGTGACCACACGTAGGGAGTCGTGGTGCCCACAGCGTGGAAGCCCAGCCGGCGCAGGATGGGGGCGCTGTCGTCGGAGGCGTCCACCTGTAGGAACTTGACACCCCGGGCGGCGGCGAGCCCGGCGCGCGCGGCGACCAGCGCGCGGTAGATCCCTCGCCCTCGCCATCCGGGCAGCGTCGAGCCACCCCAGAGTCCGGCGAACTCGGTTCCCGGCCTGAACACAAGCCATGCCGCTGAGACGACTTCGCCGTCGGCCTCGGCGACCAAGACCACGATCTCCTCCGGGGCGGCGGTCACCCGCGAGATCAGATCGTCGCCCAGCCAGCTCCAGTCCTGACTCCAGACGATCGACTCCATGGCCGCGATGCGGCGCATGTCGCCATCGGCGGTGACCCGGCGGAGGGCGACGCCGTCCGGCAACACCGGCTCCGCGACCATCTCCTCGGTGCGGCCGACGAGGAGGGTCTCCTGCTCTTCGGGGACGAAGCCCGCGGCGCGCAGCCGCTGGGGGAGGTCGAGCGGCAGGTCATGCCCATAGGTCTTCCACTCCACCGCATCTCCTCGCGCGGCGAAGAAGTCACGCTGCCGGGCGATCAGCCGATCCAACTCGGCGCCCCGTACACCGATGTCGCGAGGCGTGCCGATGAAGCCTCGGAACGGGTAGGTGACCCGCAGCACAGGTCCGTCACGCTCGTACATCCCCCCGTCCGACGGATTGGCCGGGATCCCCATCCGCATCTGCTCGTCGAAGGCCGCGAGCAGGCTGTCCGTGTCAGTCACATCAAAGACAGTACGGCCCCCGGCAACCGATTTTTCCGACCCGGACAGATGTTCCTCATCTGGAGGATAACGGTCATAGGCACCTTTGCTGTCCGTATTTTCGGTCATGTCGCAGCGGGATCCATATTTGGTCTTAACTAAGGTGTGGAGCGCTAATCAAGCATTGCCGGGAGTGCTCTTTCTGATCGCACTCGCGGATCTCGCGGATCTCGCGAAGCTCCGATCAGTGAACATTGCGCAGAGCGGCTGCGAGGTTGCTGATTTGTCACGATGGTGACGCTGTGAACTTCTGTTTATCGGACTCCGGTGCTCCATCTGGCAAGTATCATGACCATTCCCATTCAGGTGGCCTATGGCCGGTTTTATCCATAGGTGATAGCTCTCGTGGGTGTCTATTGCTGTAGAGCGCGAAGACCTCCAGGACCTGATGCGGCGTCTCGCTGACCGCAACCGTGTCCGCAGCGAGGCGACCATCCAGTCCGACGTGCGTAGGTAGGAGGCGCTGTCGGCACCAAGGCGATCTCGGATTTCGGACGGCGTCGGAGGCACGTTCTGACGTGTCGCGAGAACGCCCTCCAGCCGTGATTCCATCCTCGAGTCCTTAGACCCGCCGAGCCCGAGGCGGGGTTCATCGCGATGGGCGGTGCTCGACGACCTGGTCGCCCTTGGCGGGGAACACCACGATCAGGAGGTGCTGGGGCGTCCAAGCCTCCCAATCTGGCTTCCGGTAGTGGACCCGGATCCGATAGTGGCCCTTCCCCCGGAAGGCCAGGTTCGGCAGGCCCTCACCCACCATCGGGTCCATCAGTTCGATGTCGCCGGTGAGGCTCTTGTAGCCGACCTCCACCACGTGGTGCCATCCCTTGACCTCCACGGGCGGCCTCCTCCGGTAGGTCTCGGCGGTCACACAGATGTCGTAGTCGGAGTGGCTGAGGATCATCAGATGCCCGGGGAGGGTGGCGACCAGGCCGTTGTCCTGCGCCTTTTCCAGCAGGCCGTCTTCGTACGGGTCTGTCGGACGGCTCTCGTCGTACTCGAAGGCCTCCATGACGCCGTAGTCGGTCGACATCCGCTCGCGGATGACACGCACCGGCCTGGCCAGGGGCCGATGCCGGAATCGGTCGCACACCTTCTGGTTGGCCGCCTCGCGCGCCTGATACTCAGCCTCCTCGGCGTCGATCTCCGCCTGAGCCTCGGCCGCGGCCTTGGGACAGATGGGAACGAGGAACCATTTGTCGGCGCCGCGGCCTGGGTAGGCCTCGCACATCGCGCGCCCGTACGTCAGGAGGTCCCGGTCGGAGACGTTCGCGAATCTTCCGCCCGCTCGCGCCGCGCAGACGAACACCCGATCCCCGGTACGGACCCTCGACCCGTCGTCATACCGCGGTGCGCACTGGTCGGGACTGGTGATGTCGCCGGATGCGAGGTCGGCGGCCGGCAGCGCGGTCAGCAGCGCGAGCGTCACCAGACATTCCATGCCCCGCCGGATGCCGCGGGGCACCGTTAATGAAGGCGAACTTGTGGCGTCCCCTTGGTCCGCTTCGAAGTGGTCCTGTTCGAAGTGGTCCAGCGCCAACCGCCGGGTTCTCAGCAGTGGGATGGCGGCGGCGAGCGCGGCGACCGTGGCCAGGGCCAGGCCGGGTAGCAGGGTCAGCGCCGTGGGCGTGGAACCGCCGAGTTCGGCAAGCCGCTCGGCGGGCTCCTCCAGTAGCTCTCCCACGGCTCCGGCCAGACTGGTGAGCACAACCAGCACACCGCCCACTCGGCCGAGCAGCCGATCGGGTGTGATGGCCTGGCGGTGGCTGAGCAGGGCGATGGCGGCGACCGTCGCTCCAGCCCAAGCGACAGCGGTCCCGATCACGTACCAGATGTGCCCCCAGGCCGTGCCGGACAGTGCGAGCAGCAGCATGAACGGCTGGCTCACCAGCATGGCCGACCAGGCCAGGCGGAAGGTGCCGAGCCTTCGGTGAAGCAGCACGGCCAGCAGCGCTCCCAGGATGGGTGCGCCATAGGCCGACGTCATGGTCGACCACAGCAAGAACCCGCCCACCGATGTGTATCCCACCCCCGCGTCGATCATCATCTTCCGCGCCTCGGTCGTCACCTCGTCGGACAGTTCCGCGAACAGGGCCGACAGCACCAGATAGATGGCGATCGCCCGTACCACCGGATGCTTCACCGTGAAGCGGATTCCCTCCGCCACTTCCCGCCTCAGCCCCACTCTCGGGGGTGGTGGCGGCTCGACGGCGTCGACGCCGCGGAACAGCAAGGCGCCTCCGGCCATCACCACGCTGATGACGACCAGGAACCAGATCTCGTGCCCGGCCAACGAGGACGGCAGCGCGATCACCCCAACCAGGAAGATCTGCGGCAGCACCGACAGCAGGGCGTTCGCCGGTAGCAGGCGCGCACGCCCGACGACGGACGGCAGGTAGGCGTCCTGGCCGAGCTGTGCCGCCATCGCCAGGGTCCCGGTCACCGTCATCACCGCGATGAGGTGCGGTCCGGACAGCACTCCAAGGCCATCGGCCGCCGCGACGGAAGCCACCGCCGCCGTTCCGAGCAGTGGCGTCAGCACCATGACGGGCCGGCGCCGTACCCGGTCGATCAGCACTCCCAGGGGCAGCGCCAGCAGGAGGATCGCGACGGCCTCCATGATCCCTCTGATGAAGATCACGCCGCGGAGGTCCCGCAGCCACAGGCCAATTCCCGTCAGGCCCGGCTCGGCGAACGTGAAGGAGACACCGATCGCGGTGACGGCAAGAGCGAAAAGCAGGAACCGCCGCCGTCGCATCGGGCTGGGGGAGATCATCCGGAGATCTTTGCGTCGAATGCCCGACTGATGCAAACCCCTGTTGGTGCGGTGGCCAGGCAGCGCGGGGTGTCGTCGGTGACGACGGTACGCCCTGTTCGTCGTACGGTGAATGGGACCACTGTCCACAGAACGGGGTTCTGCCGCTATGGGCAGGTCGGCGGCGACCTAACGTCCTCAGCGTGCGAAGCAGAGAGCAGCGGGCCCACCGGGTGACCGGGAATCGTGCCGGCGAGAGTCGCGCGGCCGAGACGCGCCTGCGCGGCCTGATCCATCCCATGGCGGTGGAGCCGCCCGCCGCCCGCATCCGCTCCTCGCCGATGAAGCCGGTGGCGCCGCTCACGCCGCCGCCGTTCGGCGTGCCCGAGCCGCTCGACGAGGTCGAGTCCGGCGGAAGGCCGCCCCCGTTTCGTAACCGCCTGGTCGAGATCGTCGACCGATGGAGATCCCGTGGCGTGAAGTTCGGTGACGAGGTGCCGATGCTGGATCCAGGTAGGCCTGGTCTGCGGGTTCTGGTGCTTGTCGGGGTGCTCGCGGCGGCGATCGCCGGGTTCGTGGTGTGGCGGACCCGGCCGGTCGCCGAACCCGTCGCCGCGCCCGTTCCGATGAGTATGAGCACGGGCCTGGCGAGCGCGGCGGCGGAGGGCGTGGGGCCGGAGAGCGCGCCACCGGGGAGCGTGAGATCGGCCGCTTCGCCGTCTCCCACCTCGAGTGTGATCGTCTATGTGACCGGCAAGGTCCGCAAGCCCGGCGTGCTCGCGCTGCCGACCGGATCAAGGGTGGTCGACGCGGTCGAGGCCGCCGGCGGCGTGAAGAAGGGGGCGGACCCGGGCGGGGTCAACCTCGCTCGCCGGCTCGCGGACGGAGAGCACATCGTCGTGGGGGCGGACACGGACGCCGGGGGAGGCGGCCCGTTGGCCGCGCAGCCGGACGGCGGCGGCGTGGTGAACCTCAACACGGCGACCGTCGAGCAGCTCAACACTCTTCCGGGCGTCGGCGATGTGCTGGCCCAGCGGATCATCGATTTCCGGAACGCCCACGGCGGGTTCGGCAGCGTCGATCAGCTCCGTCAGGTCTCCGGCATCGGGGAGAAGAAGTTCGCGGAACTGCGCGACAAGGTCACCGTATGACCGGGGCCCGCCCCATCCGGCCCGGCTCGAACCCGGTCTCCGGCGGTGATCGTGGCCCCGACGACTCCGGTCCCGACAGCGTCGGCTCCGACGGTCGCGTGGCTGCGGTTCGGAGGCTGTCCGCGGTGCTGGTCGCTCCCGCCGTCGCGGTGTGGCTGACCGCTCTCGTGTTGCTGGGGTGCCCGGCCGCGGCGGGGGCGTGGGTGGCGACGACCTCGGCTCTGGCGGCTCCGGTGGCGTGGGCGGCCTGCCGGAGATGGGCCCGCTCGGAAGCGGGACGGTCTGCCAGAGGTACGGCACTCGCCAGGGTGAGTGCCGGCGTGCTGGTGTGCGTGGCGGCCGCGTCGGCTGTGGTCGCGTTCAAGGTGCACTCCGTGCGTACGGGTCCGGTGCCTGACCTCGCGGCCCGTGGCGTCACCGTCACGGCGGAGGCCGTCATCACCGACGACCCGCGGATCCGGCAGCGCCGTGGGGGAGTAACCAGGCGCGACAGCGTCGTGGTCGAGGCGCGGCTGGTCGTGGTCGACACCCCGGAGACGCGGTTCCGGGTGGACGTCCCGGTCGTCATGTTCGGCTCGGGTCCGGGGTGGACCGAACTGCTGCCGAGTCAGCGCATCCGGATCCGGGGGCGATTGGCGCCGGCCGATCCCGGTGAACTGACGGCGGCGCTGATGCTCGTGCGGGGTCCGCCTCAGCAGCCCGATTCACCTGACGCGGGACCGTCGCTCATTCAGCGGGGGGCGGGGGCCCTGCGTGCCGGGTTACGGGAGGCGAGCGACGTGCTGTCGCCCGACCAGCGTGGTCTGCTGCCCGGCCTGGTCGTCGGCGATGTGTCGCGGATGGACGACCAGGTCCGACGCGACCTCAAGACCGCTGGGCTGAGCCACCTCACAGCGGTTTCGGGGTCCAACCTGGCGATCATCGCCGGTGCGGCGCTTCTGATCACGCGATGGGCAGGTCTTCCGCTCCCGGTGCGGGCCGCACTCGCGATCGCCGTGATGATCGGTTTCGCGGTGGTGGCGAGGCCGTCCCCGAGCGTGCTCCGGGCCCTCGTCATGGGTTCGGTCGCCGCCGTCGCGCTCGGCACCGGCCGTTCCCGGGACGGCGTCGCCGCCTTATCCGCGACCGTGCTCGCGCTGATCCTGGTCAATCCCGGGCTGGCCAGAGAGTACGGCTTCGCCCTGTCGGTGGCCGCCACCGGCGGCATCCTGGTGCTCGCCCCGCGTTGGCGCGATCGGCTGGCCCGCCGGATGCCCGTGCTCGTCGCCGAGGCGTTGGCCGTCCCGACGGCGGCCCAGGCGGCGGTGACGCCGGTGCTGGTGCTGATGGCCGGCACGCTCGACCTGGTCGCGATCCCGGCCAACCTGCTGGCCGAACCGGCCGTCGCACCGGCCACCGTGCTGGGCTTCGCCGCCGCGCTCGTGGCGCCGATCAGCATGCCTCTGGCGCAGCTGCTGGTGCGACCCGCCGGGCTCGCGGTCGGCTGGATCATCGGGGTGGCGGAGCGGGCGGCGGCTCTGCCGTTCGCGACGGTCTCATGGCCTGGCGGTCTGCCCGGGGTCGCCCTGCTGGCGTCGGCGGCGGTCCTGGGGTGGTTCGTTCTGCGCCGGCCGACGGGCAGGCGCATCGCCATCGCGGTGGTGATCGGCGCGTTGGTGACCGTCCTCGTGGTCCGGAGGGTGGCCGCGCCATGGCCTCCGCCGGGTTGGCTGCTGGTCGCCTGTGACGTCGGTCAGGGCGATGCCCTCGCCATGTCGGCCGGACCCGGAGAGGCGGTGGTGGTCGACACCGGTCCGGACCCTGGTCCGGCCGATCGCTGCCTGCGCGACCTCGGCGTCCGGAAGGTGCCCCTGATGGTGCTCACCCATCCGCACCTCGATCACGTCGGAGGCCTCGCGGGCGTCCTGCGCGGCCGGGCCGTCGGGGCCGCCGTGGTCAGCCCCGGACGGGTGCCCGAGGGCGAGGCCGCCCGCGTCTCCCGGGACCTTCGGGAGAGGGGGATCCCCGAGTGGGTGGTGACCCCCGGCACCCGGTGGCGATTCGGCGGCTCGGACGGCACGCTCGAGCTCACCGTGCTCGCTCCCGGCGACGGTGAGGCCCGCCAGGGGCCGGGGGAGGGGGCGATCGCGAACAACGCCAGCGTCGTGCTCGTGGCCCGCTGGTCCGGGGCCGCGGGAAACGTCATCGGGTCGGCCCTGCTCGCCGGGGACCTGGAGACCGAGGCGCAGGACGCGCTGCTGCGGCAGGGCGTGCCCCGGGTCGACGTCTTGAAGGTCGCGCATCATGGGTCGTCGCGGCAGGATCCGGGGTTCCTCGCCGCCACCGGGGCGCGGGCCGCGCTGATCAGTGTCGGCGCGACGAACGACTACGGCCATCCCGCCCCGCTGACCATGCGCCGCCTGGCCTGGCTCGGCATGCGGGCCTACCGCACCGATCTCTCCGGTGACCTGGCCGTCGTCGAGAGCGGCGGCCGCCTCGCCGTGGTCCCCCGCGGCCACCGAACAACGTGAACGCTTGAAGATGAAACGACGTCCGGAGCCTCCCGCATCCTTCAACAACTTGAGGTTAACCTTAGTTTTATGAAGGTTATGCCGCCGCCCCTGCTGCCGATCTTCCGCTCGGAGGCGCAGGTGAGGGTCCTGGCCTGGGTGCTGCTTCACCCAGGGGAAGAGGAGTCGATCACCGCGCTGGCGGACCGACTCAGTCTCCCGTGGCTCACGGTCCAGCGCGAGGCAGGCCGCCTTGTCCAGGCGGGAGTTCTGGCGGAACGCGTGGTAGGCCGGGCGAGGTTGCTCTCGGCGAATACAGAAAGTCCCTATTACGCTGCACTGAGTCAACTCGTTGGCTATGCTTTCGGTCCGGCGATGGTGATCGCTGAGGCGTTTGATGGTCTGCCAGGTGTCGAACAGGTGCTGATCATCGGCTCATGGGCCGAGCGGTTCCTGAACCGGCCCGGTCCTCCTCCTCGCGATGTCGATGTCGTCGTGGTCGGAGAGCATTCGCGGCGTGAACTGCGACGTCTCAACGAGGAACTGGAAGAGCGTTTGGGGCGCCCGGTCCAACTCACAGTGATTCCTCTCGGGGAGTGGCAGGAGGCGGAAACCGGTTTCGTGCGTGAGGTGCTGGCTCGGCCTCACCTGCTTGTGGCGCGGAACGAGAGGGAGTGAGAAAGTGCCGCCAGCACGGGTGACGCTTCAGCATGAGCAAGGGTCACATGCGGTGACCTTCGAGGCGGCGGCCGCTATCGCCGCCGCCTTCGGAGCGCGGGATGTCGTGGGAGACGCCGGCCGTCTCCGTTACGTATGACATGGCGTCGAGTACCGCGCTGGCGTGGTTCATCACGCCGATGCCGAGGATGCGGTAGGTCTCGCGGAAGAACTGCTCAGTATGCTGCGACCCCAGGTCGAGGAGCTTCTGGGCCATGAGCCGCCCTATCGGCCACGTCACCGCTAGGGCAGGCGTACGGCACAGTACGTTAGAAATGCCCCAACGGTCCGGGCAGGTCAAGGGCTTCGTCCATGCGGGATGTGCCATGGGCCGGGGAGCGTGGCATGCTGCCTTGCATGGCCAATCCAGCACCCGTGACCCTGGTCGTCGGCGACGAGGAGTTCCTGGCGGACCGGGCCGTCGCGTCCGTCGTCACAGCGGTGCGCGCCACGGACCCGGAGGCGGAGGTTCACGATCTGGTCGGTGGCAGGGTGGAGCCGGGGGAGCTGACCATGCTCACGTCCCCCTCACTCTTCGGCGACCGATCGATCGTGGTCATCCGAGCGGCGCAGGACCTGCCGAAGGACGTCATCACCGAGATCGTCAAATACGCCGCACATCCCGCCGACGACACCGTCCTGGTGCTGGCCCACCCCGGTGGTGTGAAGGGCAAGGCACTGGTCGACGGGGTGAAGAAGGCCGGCGCCGAGGTGATCACCGTCGCCAAGCCGACCAAGGCGGGCGAGCGGCTCGAGTTCATCAGGGCGGAGGCCCGCCGCGCCGGGCGGACGATCTCGCCGCCGGCCGCCCAGGCGCTGCTCGACGCCGTGGGCAGCGACCTGCGCGAGCTGGCCGCCGCCTGCGACCAGCTGGCCTTCGACACCCCGGGCAAGAGCATCGACGAGGCCGCCGTCGCCCGCTACTACCGGGGACGGGCAGAGGTCAGCGGCTTCGCCATCGCCGACCTGGCGATCGAGGGAAAGCTCGGTGAGGCGCTGGAGCAGCTTCGCTGGGCCCTCGCCACGGGCGTCGCGCCCGTACTGCTCGTCAGCGCGCTCGCGACCGGCCTCCGTTCACTGGCCAAGGTCGGCGACGCACCGCGGAACCTGCGCGGTGGCCAGCTCGCCTCCCATGTGGGGATGCCCCCGTGGAAGATCGACCGGGTCAAGCGCCAGCTCGGCGGATGGGGCCCGGAGGGCATCTCCGCCGCCGTGCAGGCGGTCGCCTCGGCCGACGAACAGGTCAAGGGGGCCGGCGCCGACCCGGCCTACGCGCTGGAGCGGGCCGTCCACGTCATCGTCGCCAGCCGCACCGGTCGCTGACGCCAGCTGGGGGATCATCCCTCGGGCAGGCTCCGAGCCCTCCGTGTGCCGTGTCGGTGGTGCGCGGTGTCCTTGGGGACGCCGTTCACGGGATCTGCCCGCAGACACCAGAACGCCGCATCCCGGGTCCGGGATGCGGCGTGGTGTCTCGGTAGGACGTTACTCGGCGGCCTGCAGGGCGGCGGCGCGCTTGGCGATCGCCGACTTGCGGTTGGCCGCCTGGTTCCTGTGGATGACGCCCTTGCTGACGGCCTTGTCGAGCTGACGGGAGGCGGCCTGCAGGAGGACCACGGCCTCCTCGGCGTTGCCCTGCTCGGCGGCCTCGCGGAACTTGCGGACCGCGGTCTTCAGGGACGACTTGACGGCCTTGTTGCGCAGCCGACGCTTCTCGTTCTGCCGGTTGCGCTTGATCTGGGACTTGATGTTCGCCACGAAGAGAGCCTCGGTGTGAAGTCTTGGTCGGATGGGCGCGCGGGCAAGAGAGAGGGCGCGCCACACGCAGTTCAACAGAATACCCACAGCCGGGCTCGCCACTCAAATCACGCCGCCGGGCCATCCTCCGCCGGCCCGTGCGCGGGCTCATGCTACCGCGGCACCGGCCGGCGGATGGGACGAACGGCCGCAGTCGGCGTCAGCGAGGATCGACCCAGGCCGTGCGGTATTCCTCCCAGTCCTCCTCGGTGGCGGCGAAGTCGACGTAGAGGGCCAGGCCGAGATCGGTCCTCGGGCCGTGTTCGGTCAGGGCCAGCCGGGTGCCGTCGGCGGCGGCCGCGACGCTTTCGGCTGCGTCGCCCCAGGTCACCCCGTGGTCGTGGTAGGCGGGCGCCCCGATGAGCAGGGTCTTGTCCTCGGGGACCAGTCCCATCGCGATCTCGGCCTGCCGTACGACGAATCCGCCGTACAGGGACCGCAGGGGCATGCCCGAGTCGTACGTCATGATGGCCACCTGGTCGGTCAGTTCGACGACCTGCCGGAAGTAGTCCGACGACCAGTACTTGTCGTGCCCGATCGCCAGGCGGGACGGGTGGCGCAGTCCGGGGAGCGGCTCGATCTGCTGGGTGGCGGTCGTCAGCAGCTTCGTCCCGATCGCCTGCCGCGTCTCCCGCAGCATGCTCAGAAACGGCCCGTCCCCGTCCGCTACCGGCTCGAAGTCGTAGTGGATGCCGTCGAAGCCCAGGTCGACCAGCGCACGCGCGCCCGCGACGATCCGCTCCCGCGCCGGCGGATCGGCGAGGTCCAGGCGGGGCTTTTCGTCCGCGCCCACCTTCTGACCGAGCCAGGCCGAGACCCGGACCTCGGGCAGCCGCTCGCGCCACCATTTCAGGAAATTTTGTGCGTTGGGGTACTTATCCGGCCGGAGTGTGCCGTCGTAGTCCAGCGGCCCGCTGTGCACGTACACGTCCCTGATCCCGCTTCCGCGCAGCCGTACGGCAAGGGCGTCCACGTCCTCGGCGGTGCGGCGGCCGTCCACCCACGCGTGTCCCATCCACAGCGCGTCGTGGCCGGTCGTCCTGGCCCAGGGCGCGGGGGTGCCGGCGAACTGCCAGCGCAGCGCGGCCACCGCCGCGAGGCCGAGCAGGACGACTACGGCCGCCGCGAGGGCGGTCCACCGTAAGAACAGCCGGAGAACCCGCCTGGTGGTCATGGCAAGCATCCGGACATGCCACCATGGAGGGTGGCTGCTTCGCCAGCCCCTGACGGGAGGGCCCGCCGCCGGTGAGGCGGAGACGGCCCGACCGGAGGGTGGGCGTGTTCCGCGGGACGCGACCCAGTCACCTGCTCTTATCCAAGACCTTGTTGAAACGGACCTCGGTGCGCACTCAGCCTGGCCAGACCGACCCCGCGTTGATCCGCAACTTCTGCATCATCGCGCATATCGACCATGGCAAGTCCACACTCGCCGACCGCATGCTGCAGTTGACCGGCGTGGTGGACGAAAGGTCCATGCGCGCGCAGTACCTGGACCGGATGGACATCGAGCGGGAACGCGGCATCACGATCAAGTCCCAGGCCGTCCGGCTTCCCTGGAACGGCCACGTCCTCAACATGATCGACACTCCGGGCCACGTGGACTTCTCCTACGAGGTGTCCCGCTCCCTGGAGGCGTGCGAGGGGGCGGTCCTGCTCGTCGACGCCGCACAGGGCATCGAGGCGCAGACGCTGGCCAACCTCTACCTGGCCATGAACGCCGACCTGCACATCATCCCGGTGCTCAACAAGATCGACCTGCCCGCCGCGCAGCCGGACAAGTACGCCGAGGAGCTCGCCGGGCTCATCGGCTGCGACCCCGGCGACGTGCTGCGGGTGTCCGGCAAGACCGGGGTGGGGGTCAAGGAGCTGCTGGACCACGTGGTGGAGCACGTCCCCGCGCCTGTGGGGGACGCGGGGACGGCCGCCCGTGCGCTCATCTTCGACTCGGTCTACGACACCTACCGGGGCGTCGTGACGTACGTCAGGGTCGTCGACGGGCACCTGTCCAAGCGCGAGCGGGTGCTGATGATGTCGTCCGGCGCCCAGCACGAGCTCCTGGAGATCGGCGTCATCTCGCCCGAGCCGCGGCCGGCCGACCTGGGCCTCGGCGTCGGCGAGGTGGGATATCTGATCACGGGGGTGAAGGACGTCCGCCAGTCCCGGGTGGGTGACACGGTCACCAGCGCGGTCAAGCAGGCGGGCGAGGCCCTGGGCGGCTACGAGCATCCCAAGCCCATGGTGTACTCCGGGCTCTATCCGATCGACGGCGACGACTACCCCGAGCTGCGCGACGCGCTCGACAAGCTGCGGCTGAACGACGCCGCGCTCGTCTACGAGCCGGAGACCTCGGCCGCGCTCGGCTTCGGCTTCCGCTGCGGGTTCCTCGGCCTGCTGCACATGGAGATCGTGCGGGAGCGGCTGGAGCGGGAGTTCAACCTCTCGCTGATCTCGACCTCGCCGAACGTCATCTACCGGGTCGTGATGGAGGACGGCCGCGAGCTCGTCGTCACCAACCCCTCCGAGTTCCCCGAGGGCAAGGTGGGGCAGATCTTCGAGCCGATGGTCAAGGCCACGCTGCTCGCGCCGGCCGAGTTCATCGGCGGCATCATGGAGCTGTGCCAGGGGCGCCGGGGGCAGCTCCTCGGCATGGACTACCTCTCGGAGGACCGGGTCGAGATCCGCTACACGCTGCCTCTCGGGGAGATCATCTTCGACTTCTTCGACCAGCTCAAGTCGAAGACCCGCGGCTACGCCTCGCTCGACTACGAGCCGCAGGGCGAGCAGGAGGCCGACCTCGTGAAGGTCGACATCCTCCTGCAGGGCGAGGCCGTCGACGCGTTCAGCGCGATCGTCCACCGCGAGAAGGCGTACGCCTACGGCGTCGAGATGGCCAAGAAGCTCAAGGAGCTCATCCCGAGGCAGCAGTTCGAGGTGCCCATCCAGGCGGCCATCGGCGCTCGCGTGATCGCCCGGGAGAACATCCGGGCAATACGCAAGGACGTGCTCGCCAAGTGCTACGGCGGTGACATCAGCCGTAAGCGCAAGCTGCTGGAGAAGCAGAAGGAAGGCAAGAAGCGGATGAAGATGGTGGGCCGCGTCGAGGTGCCGCAGGAGGCGTTCGTCGCCGCCCTGTCCACCGACTCCGGGTCCGCCGACAAGGGCAAGAAATAGCCTGAGACAGGGCCGGGGCCGGAGCGAAACGCTCCGGCCCCGGCCGCCCCCCGATATCCGTGATCTCAGCTCAGCGCAGGATGGAGTACAGCGCCGAGGTGAGGGACGCCTTGGCGTCGTCCTGGTCGATCGACCACATCATCGAGCCGCCCAGGCCCTTGAGCCGGATGTAGGCGGCCTTCTGCAGCATGACGGTCGGGTCGTCGTAGGACCAGAACTCGTTGCCGTCGTACAGCCACATCGTGCCGGTCAGCATGTCGCGGTAGCGCTTGCCGGGCTTCTTGACCAGGTCCTTGTAGTCCTCGCTGCCGGCCTCCCACTTACCGGGGGCGGCTCCGGTGGCCGGCGCGTACAGGCCGTTGCCCTTGCCCTTGGTCTTCACGCCGGTCCAGCCGTGGCCGTACGCGGGGACGCCGATGACGATCTTCCGCTTGGGCGCGCCCCGGGAGATCAGGTCCTTGACGCTCTGGTCCACGCTGTAGCGCACCGGGTTGGGGTCGCGCCTGTCGGTCAGCAGGTTGGCCTGGTGGCCGGTCTGCGTCTCCCAGGTGCCGTGCAGGTCGTAGCCCTGGACGGTGGCGAAGTCGAGCTGGTCGAAGACCTTGCGGACCTCGAAGCCGGCGTCCATCTTGGCGGCGGCGGCCGGCAGGAACGCGGTGAGCTCGCTGTCGCGGTCGAACGCCTTCATCTGGCGGCGCAGCTCGGCCACGAACAGCGTGAAGTTCTGCTTGTCCTCGGGGCGGATGACGTTGCCCTCGTTGCCGTCGGAGCCGGGCCACTCCCAGTCGAGGTCGATGCCGTCGAACACCCCGGCCCCGGCGCCCTCCGGCAGGCCGGGCAGGTTGCCCTTCAGCCAGAGGTCCACGCACGAGGCGGCGAGCTTGGTCCGCGCCTCGGGGGTGAGCACCGCGTCGGAGAAGTACTTCGAGCCGCTCCACCCGCCGAGCGACATGAGGACCTTCAGCCCGGGGTGCTTGGCCTTGAGCTTCTTGAGCTGGTTGAGGTTGCCCTTGAGCGGCTGGTCGTCGGCGTCGGCCACGCCGTCGACGCTCTGCTCGGCGGGGACTCCGCGCTGCCAGTCCGCCCAGGCGTCGAAGGACACGCACGTGCCCTCCTCGCCCACGTTTCCGAAGGCGTAGTTGATGTGGGTCAGCTTGGCCGCCGCGCCGCTGGTCTCCACGTCCTTGACGTGGTAGTCGCGCCCGTAGATGCCCCACTGGACGAAGTAGGCCACCCGCTTGTACCGGTCATGGCCGGGACGTCCCTGCGCGTCGGCCTGGGCCGCCGACGGTACGGCGGTGGCCGCGAGGCCGGTCGCGACCGCCAGGACGAGGGTGTTCTTGAGAAGTCGTCGCACGATTCTCCTCAGCTGCTTGGGGGGAAGAACTTATAAGAAACTTTCTTATAAATTGAGCAGGATCGTAGACCGCGGTCATCGGGGCGTCAATGGCATCGGTCATTGGGCGGCAGACTGGTAGGCGTGCCTTCCGTGCTTCCCGACGGCGACCCCGTCCCCGCCTCCGGCGCGCTGCCGCCCGGGGCGCTGGCCGGGCTGGGCTCCCGCCCGTTCGGCTTCTACGTGCACGTGCCGTTCTGCCTCACCCGCTGCGGCTACTGCGACTTCAACACCTACACGGCCGAGGAACTGGGCCCGGGCGCGTCGCGACGGGACTACGCGGACACGGTGGTCGCGGAGGTGCGGCTGGCCCGCCGGGTGCTGGGGGACGCCGCACCACCCGTCGAGACCGTGTTCTTCGGCGGCGGCACGCCGACGCTGCTGCCGGCGGCCGATCTGGTACGGATCCTCCGCGCGATCGGTGAGGAGTTCGGCCTGGCCCCCGGCGCCGAGGTGACCACCGAGGCCAACCCCGAGTCCGTCGACCCGGCGCACCTGGAGACGTTGCGGAGCGGCGGCTTCACCCGGATGAGCTTCGGCATGCAGAGCGCCGCCGAGCACGTGCTGCGGGTGCTCGACCGCCGGCACACCCCCGGGCGGGCGGCCCAGGCCGTACGCGAGGCGCGCGAGGCCGGCTTCGAGCACGTCAACCTCGACCTGATCTACGGCACGCCGGGGGAGAGCGACGACGACTGGCGGGCCTCCCTGGACGCAGCCCTGGCCGCCCGCCCCGACCATGTCTCGGCGTACTCGCTCATCGTCGAGGACGGCACCCGGCTGGCCGCGCGCATCCGCCGCGGTGAGCTGCCGATGCCCGACGACGACGTGGCGGCCGACCGCTACCTCATCGCCGAGGAGAAGCTGTCGGCGGCCGGCCTGAACTGGTATGAGATCTCCAACTGGGCCGTGACGGACGAGGCGCGCTGCCGTCACAACCTGCTCTACTGGACCGGTGGCGACTGGTGGGGCGCCGGGCCGGGCGCGCACAGCCACGTCGGTGGGACCCGGTGGTGGAACGTCAAGCATCCGGCCGCCTACGCCGCCCGCCTCGCGTCGGGGTCCTCGCCGGCCCACGCCCGTGAGGTGCTCACCCCCGGCGATCAGGCCGTCGAGCGGCTGATGCTGGAGTTGCGCCTGTCGAGCGGCTTCCCGCTGTCCGGCATCGTCTCCGGGGCCCGTACGGCGTGTGCCCGCGCGCTGGCCGACGGCCTGCTGGAGGTGGAGCCTTTCAAGCGCGGCCGGGCCGTGCTCACGCTGCGCGGCCGTCTCCTCGCCGACGCCCTGATCCGCGACCTCGCCCTCGCCTACGGCTGAGTGTCCGCGGTGGGGTCGGTGACGAAGTCGATCAGCTCTTCGACGCGGCCGAGGAGTTCGGGCTCCAGGTCGGTGTACGCGCCCACGCGCCCGAGGATGTGGCGCCACGCCTCCTGGGGGTCCATCCGCCAGCCCAGGGCCGCGATCACGCCCTCCTTCCAGGGGACGCCTCTTGGCACGTCCGGCCAGGCAGGGATGCCGAGCACGGCCGGCTTGACCGCCTGCCAGACGTCCACGTATGGATGGCCGACGACCAGCACATGGTCTCCCGACACCCGGGCGGCGATGCGGCTCTCCTTCGAACCGGGCACGAGGTGGTCGACGAGCACGCCCAGCCGCCGCCCCGGCCCGGGGGCGAACTCCGCGACGATGGCGGGCAGGTCGTCGACTCCCTCCAGGAACTCGACGGCCACGCCTTCAACCCGCAGGTCGTGTCCCCAGATCTTCTCCACCAGGGAGGCGTCGTGCACCCCCTCGACGTAGATCCGGCTCTCCCTGGCGACGCGGGCACGCAGCCCTTCGACCGCGATGGACCCGGAGGCGCTCCGGCGGGGGCCCTTCGATGCGGCGGCCGGCCGTACCAGAGTGACGGGCCCGCCGTCGAGGAGGAACCCCGCGGGCGACAGCGGGAAGACCCGTCGCCGGCCGAACCGGTCCTCCAGGGTGACGGCCTCCTTGTCGCAGGCCACGACCGCGCCGCAGAACCGGCCCTCCGCGTCCTCGACCACGAGGTCGAGCTCGGCGGGGACCTCAGGGATCTGCCCGCGTCGGGGCCGCCGCCAGTCGCCGGAAAGCACGTCCCGCCCATACATGCCGGGAACGCTAGCAAACCCGGGAACGCGCGCAAGCGAGGCGGCGAATCGCACCGCCCGGCGGGGGCGCTCCCCCGGATCGTGGCTTGCCGAAATGCGAGGAAAATATCCCTCGCGACACACTTGGGGCTGCTTGTCCACTGTGTCGCCGCCGTTATCGCATCACCGGTCGCGGGGGCCGTACACTTGGCACTCGGGAACACAGAGTGCCAGAGGCGGCGTTTCCCAGGCACAAGGGTTCCGCAGGCACAAGGGTTCCGCAGGCACAGGGAGGTGACACATTGCTCGACGACCGCAAGCTGGCGGTGTTGCGTGCCATCGTCGAGGACTACGTGTCCACCAATGAGCCGGTGGGTTCCAAGGCCCTCACGGACAGGCACAACCTCGGCGTCTCCCCGGCGACGATCCGCAACGACATGGCGGCGCTGGAGGAGCAGGGATACATCCGTCAGCCGCATACGAGCGCGGGAAGAGTGCCGACCGACAAGGGCTACCGGCTGTTCGTTGACCGGCTCTCGTCGATCAAACCGCTGTCCAGGGCGGAGCGCAGGGCGATCGAGACGTTCCTCGCCGGAGCGGTGGACCTCGATGAGATCGTCATGCGCACGGTGCGCCTGCTCGCGCAGCTCACCCGGCAGGTGGCCGTGGTCCAGTACCCCTCGCTGACGAGGTCGTCGATCAGGCACGTGGAGATCGTGCCCCTGGCCGAGCGGCGGGTCATGCTCGTGCTGATCACGAACACCGGCCGCGTCGAGCAGCGGGTGATCGATCTCCCCGAGGATGTCGCCGACGACCGGATCGGGAACCTGCGCGCGGTGCTCAACAGCTGCCTGGACGGCTGCGGCCTGTCCATGGTGCCGGAGACCGTCGCCGACCTCCCCGAGCGGCTGCCGCCCGAGGACCGGCAGGTGGCCGTCACGATCCTCTCCGTGCTCCTCGAAACGCTCGTGGAGAGACACGAAGAGAAGATCGTGTTCGCCGGCGCCGCCAACCTCGCCGCCGCCGACTTCAGCGTGGGACTGCGCGACGTGCTGGAGGCGCTGGAGGAGCAGGTGGTCCTCATGCGGCTCCTCGGTGAGACCGCCGGAATTTCTGAACTCACCGTCCGGATCGGTTCGGAGAACCCCTACAGCGGGCTGCGGGGCACCTCTATCGTGGCCGCGGGGTACGGTTCGGGCGACAAGGAACTGGCCCGGCTCGGAGTGCTGGGCCCGACGCGAATGGACTATCCGGTGACGATGGGTGCGGTACGCGCCGTTGCGCGCTACGTCGGCCAGATCCTGGCGGGGTCATAAGTGGCAGTGGCAAAGGACTATTACGAGATCCTCGGAGTCCGCCGCGACGCCGGCCCGGACGAGATCAAGAAGGCGTATCGGCGGCTCGCCCGCGAGCTGCATCCGGACGTCAATCCCGATCCGCAGACCCAGGAACGGTTCAAGGAGATCACCCAGGCGTACGAGGTGCTGTCCGACGCGAACAAGCGCCGCATGTACGACCTCGGCGCCGACCCGTTCGGCGGAGGCGCGGGGGCCGGTGCGGGCGGTTTCGGTGCGGGCTTCCCGTTCAGCGACATCATGGACGCGTTCTTCGGCTCGGCCGGCGCCTCTCGTGGGCCGCGCTCGCGGGCTCGGCGGGGACGCAACGCCACGATCCGGGTCGAGCTCGACCTGGCGGAGGCCGCGTTCGGCACCACCCGGGAGATCGTGGTCGACACGGCAGTGCTGTGCGACGTCTGCCAGGGTTCGGGCGCCGCGTCGGGCACCCACCCCGACACCTGCGACATGTGCCACGGCCGCGGCGAGGTGTCCCAGGTGACCCGCTCGTTCCTCGGCCAGGTCATGACCTCCCGCCCGTGCCCGCAGTGCGGGGGCTACGGCAGCGTGATCCGCCACCCGTGCATGGAGTGCTCCGGCGAGGGCCGGGTGCGCACCCGCAGGACGCTCAAGGTGAGGATCCCGGCCGGCGTCGAGGACGGCACCCACATCCAGCTCGCAGGCGAGGGCGAGGTCGGCCCCGGCGGCGGGCCCCCCGGCGACCTCTTCCTGGAGATCGCCGAGCTTCCGCACCAGATCTTCGAGCGCCGGGGCGACGACCTGCACTGCACAGTGCACATTCCGATGACGGCCGCCGCCCTCGGCACCTCGCTCAGCATCGACACGCTGGACGGCGCGCACGAGATCGACGTACGGCCCGGCACCCAGGCGGGCCAGGTCATCCCCCTGTACGGCAAGGGCGTGCAGCGGCTGAACGAGACCGGCAGGGGCGACCTGCTGATCCACGTCAACGTCGAGACCCCGCTGAAGCTGGACCCGCAGCAGGAGGAACTGCTGCGGGAGCTGGCCAAGCTGCGGGGCGAGGAGCGCCCGCCGGGCAAGTTCTCCCCCGGCCAGCAGGGCTTCTTCTCCCGGCTGCGCGACGCCTTCAACGGCCGCTGACGCGACGCGAGCACATGAGCGTTCCCGTGTTCCTGTCGGAGGCGGCCGGCCGCGCGACCGGTGACGCGACCGGCGGTGACCGCATCGTCCTCGACGGCCCGGAGGGACGGCACGCTGCCGCCGTCCGCAGGATGCGCCCCGGCGAGCGGATCGACCTGACCGACGGCGCGGGCCGGGTCGCCGAGTGCGTGGTGCTGGACGTGGGCAGGGACCGGCTGACCGCCGAGGTGCTGCGCCGGTTCGAGGTCGAGCCGCCCCGGCCCCGTCTGGTCGTGGTCCAGGGCCTGCCCAAGGGCGACCGGGGCGAACTCGCGGTCGAGATGATGACCGAGGCGGGCGTGGACGTGATCGTGCCCTGGGCCGCGGCCCGCTGCGTGACCCAGTGGAAGGGCGATCGCGCGGCCAAGGCTCTCGGCCGCTGGCGCGGCACGGCCCGCGAGGCCGCCAAGCAGTCCCGCCGGTTCCACCTGCCCGTGGTGACCGACCAGGCCACCACTGCCCGGGTCGCCGAACTGATCGTCTCGTCCGCGCTGGCGGTCGTGCTGCACGAGGAGGCCGCCGAACCCCTCAGCGGTCTCGCCATGCCCGCCGACCTCGGCGATGGCCACGATCCGCGGGACGATCCGCGGGACATCGTCGTCGTGGTCGGTCCCGAGGGCGGCATCACCGACGAGGAGATCGCCGCGTTCCGCGCGGCTGGAGCCGTACCCGCCCTGCTCGGGCCCACGGTGCTGCGCACGTCGACGGCCGGGATCGCCGCGGCCGCCGTGCTGCTCACCCGCTGCGGCCGCTGGTAGGCGACCTCGCCCAGCCGTACGACCGTCTCTTCTAGGGCGGCGGCGCGTCGCTGGGAGAGGGGGTGGGAGCGGGGACCGGGGTGGGAGCCGGGCTGTGCGGCCGTCGCGGGGTCGGCCGCTGCGGCGGTGGCGACGGGTTGGGCGACGCCCCGGGCGCGGCCGTGACCGTCGGCACCGGCACAGGCGGCTGCGCCGTCGGC
Source organism: Sphaerimonospora thailandensis (assembly GCF_016863115.1). GTDB lineage: Bacteria > Actinomycetota > Actinomycetes > Streptosporangiales > Streptosporangiaceae > Sphaerimonospora > Sphaerimonospora cavernae. Next base: position 15,020 of record NZ_BOOG01000009.1, on the reverse strand, counting down.
TCCGGCGGGCAGGACGACGCGACCAAGGGCGCGGCACCGTGATCCGGTTCGACCACCGCCGGCCCGTCCGGGTCGGGAGCCGACGTGGGGGAGGGGCACGGGCCCGGCTTCGACGGCGAGGGCCTGGCGCTCGGGCCGGTCCGGTGCGGTGTCGGCGTGGGCGTCGGGGTAGGACTCGGCGGCTGGGCGCGCGTGCCGCCGACCGAGGGGACGACGATGACGGCGGGGGGCGGTGGGGCCGGCGGGCGCGTGATGGACGAGGTGTCACGTTCCCCGTCGTCACCGCTCGTCGTCTGGGAGAGGCCGGTGATCTCGACCACCTGGGTGCGGAGGTCGGGAACGATCATCACGGCCGCGCCCGCCACCAGGGCGGCGCCGGCGAGGGACGCGCCGATCCGCCACCAGAACAGGTTGCGCAGGCCGCGCCGCGCGATCCGGCCGCGAATGATCTCGAGTCCTTCGGGAGACGGTACGACCGAGTCCGCCTCCGCGCGCAGGGCACGGCGGAGCAGTTCGCCGTGCTCGTCGTCGGGCGGGAAGGTCATGAGAACTGCTCCAGTGCCATCCGTAGTGAGGCCATGCCACGGGCCGTGTGACTTTTCACCGCGCCCTTGCTGATGCCCATCGCGTGTGCGATCTCAGCCTCCGACAGGTCACCGTAGTAGCGCAGCACCAGCGCCTCGCGCTGCCGGGCCGGCAGTTTGCGAAGCGCCTCGATGACCGCCGAACGCTCCAGCTCGCCGATCGCGCCGTTCTCCGCACTGGGCGCGTCGGGAAGGCCCTTCGGGGCGTACTTCTCGACGACCGCGCGATGACGCAGCACCGAACGAGAGCGGTTGACGACCGACTGGCGCAGGTAGGCGAGTGCCTTGTCGGTGTCTCTCAGCCGGCGCCACGCCCCGTGAATGGCGACGAACGCGTCCTGGACGACCTCTTCGGCACTGGCCACATCGCGCACCAGCAGCACCGCGAGGCGTACCAGCGACCGATAGTGGGCGCTGTAGAGCGCCGTAACGGCCATGTCTGCGTCCCAGCCGACGGGCGCCGCTCTCAGCGACCTGTCGACCACGAGGGTCTCGGTGGTCACGTCGATAGGACGCTCGTCGTTCCCGGGGGGTTTACGTTCTTCCGACTCTTTAGGGGGCATGGCCCAGCGATGTCCTCGGCCGACGCTAGGGATTTTCTCTTGTGCAGTCTCGCACACCTCAGATTATCCGGCGGGATCATCAGCGTCATCACGGATCGACAACGGCTAATGTTGCCTTGTGACCGACTGCCTGTTCTGCAAGATCGTGGCCAAGCAGGTGCCCGCTGACATCGTCATGGAGGTCGGCCGCGCACTGGCGTTCCGTGACATCAACCCGCAGGCGCCCACCCACGTCCTCGTCGTGCCGAAGTCCCATTACGAGAACGTGGCCGCACTGGCCGCGGCCGACGACGGCCTCGCCGATGACCTGCTCAAGGCGTGTCATGCGGTGGCCGTGCAGGAGGGTGTGGCGGACGCGGGGTACCGGGTGGTGTTCAACACCGGGCTCGGCGCCGGCCAGACGGTCTTCCACGTCCACGCGCACGTGCTGGGCGGCCGGGATCTCACCTGGCCGCCTGGCTGAGCCGTCGGCGCCACGGCTGGGGGCGCTAGCATGAAAAGGAACTAAGGAGTGTCCTGTGGATCTTTGCCGTAGCGACAGCGGCAGGCAGGAAGATCTGCGTGACACGACCAGGGAGGCGAACAGGCCGTAGGGCCGCCCATGACCGAGTCACCACAAACCCAGACGTCACAAGAGACCCAGGCGTCACAGCAGGTCAACAAGACCCAGGCCAAGGTGGTCATTCCCGAGGGGCAGTCGATGGTCAGCCTCCTCGGTTCGCGTGACGAGCTGCTGCGGGTCATCGAGAAGTCCTTCAAAGCGGACATTCACGTGCGTGGCAACGAGATCACGATCACGGGCAATCCCGAGGAGAGCGGCGTCGTCGTCCGCCTGTTCGAGGAGCTTGTCGAACTGGTCGGCTCGGGCGCCGAACTGACCGCCGACGCCGTGGAGCGCAGCATCGCCATGGTGCGGATGGCGACCGATCGCCCCGCCGAGGTGCTGTCTCTGGACATCCTCTCCGCGCGCGGCCGGACGATCCGCCCCAAGACCGTCAACCAGAAGCGGTACGTCGACGCGATCGACAAGCACACGATCGTCTTCGGCATCGGCCCCGCCGGCACCGGCAAGACGTACCTCGCGATGGCCAAGGCCGTGAAGGCCCTGCAGAACAAGCGGGTCAACCGGATCATTCTGACCCGGCCCGCAGTCGAGGCCGGCGAGCGACTGGGTTTCCTGCCCGGCACCCTCTACGAGAAGATCGATCCGTACCTGCGGCCGCTTTACGACGCGCTGCACGACATGATCGATCCCGAGTCGATCCCGCGGCTGATGTCCGCCGGCACGATCGAGGTCGCGCCGCTGGCGTACATGCGCGGGCGCACGCTCAACGACGCGTTCATCATCCTCGACGAGGCGCAGAACACCTCGCCCGAGCAGATGAAGATGTTCCTGACCCGGCTGGGCTTCAACTCGAAGATCGTCGTCACCGGAGACGTGACCCAGATCGACCTCCCGGGCGGCCAGCAGAGCGGGCTGAAGGTCGTCCAGAACATCCTCGAAGGCATCGAGGACATCCACTTCAGCAGGCTCACCAGCGCCGACGTGGTCCGGCACCGGCTGGTCAGCGACATCGTCGACGCTTACGGCCGCTACGACGCCGCCCTGGCCGCCGAGCCGCAGGCCATCTCGAAGCGGCCCCGAGGCAGACGGTGACACGAGGCAGACGGTGACACGAGGCAGACGGTGGGCGGAGAAACAGTGAGCGAGGGCACGGTGAGCGCGGGGGCGAAGGACACGAACATGCCGGACGAGGAGATCGGTTTGAGCATCGAGGTGGCCAACGAGTCGGGCGTGGAGGTCGACGAGTCCGCGCTCGTGAAGCTGGCCGGTCACGCGCTCAGCCGGATGGGCGTCAATCCGCTCGCCGAGCTGTCGATCCTGGTGGTCGACGAGGCGGCGATGGCCGAGCTGCACGAGCGGTGGATGGGCGAGCCGGGCCCGACCGACGTGCTCGCCTTCCCGATGGACGAGCTGCGGCCGGACTCCGGCCGGGACGAGGACTCCTCTCCGGACCCGGCGCTGCTCGGCGACGTCGTGCTCTGTCCGCAGGTCGCTGCCCGACAGGCGGCGGAGGCCGGGCACACCGCGCAGGAGGAGCTTGAGCTGCTGTGCACGCATGGCATCCTCCACCTGCTCGGCTACGACCACGCGGAGCCCGAGGAGCATGCCGAGATGTTCGGCCTGCAGGATGAGCTGCTCGGATCGTGGCGGGAGGTGCGGCGGAAGCCGTGAACAACGGCTGGCTGCTGTCTGCCGTCATCCTGATCGTGATCGGCGGCCTGCTGGCGAGTGCCGAGACCGCGCTGACCCGCATCTCCCGGGTGCGGGCCGAGGAGTTCCTCAAGGAGGGGCGGCGCGGGGCGCGGCGGCTGCGCGCGATCCTCGCAGACCCGCCACGCTACCTGAACCTGGTGCTGCTGCTCCGGCTGAGCTGTGAGCTGGTCGCCACCGTGATCGCCACCCTGTTGTTCATCGACTGGCTCGGCGACCGGGGGCAGGCCTACGCGGCGGCCGCCGTCGTCATGATCATCGTGAGTTATGTGATCGTCGGCGTGTCGCCGCGGACGCTCGGCCGGCAGCACGCCGAACCGGTCGCGCTGGCGAGCGCGCCCGTCGTGTACGGCCTGACCAGGATCTTCGGCCCGCTGCCCAAACTGCTGATCCTGCTGGGCAACGCGCTCACGCCGGGGCGGGGGTTCCGTGAGGGCCCGTTCACCTCCGAGGCCGAGCTGCGGGAGCTGGTCGACCTGGCCGAGGAGCGCCGCGTCATCGAACCCGATGAGCGGGAGATGATCCACTCGGTGTTCGAGCTGGGCGACACCCTGGTCCGCGAGGTCATGGTCCCGCGTACGGACATGGTCTTCATCGAGCGGGGCAAGACGTTGAGCCAGGCGCTCTCACTGGCCCTGCGCAGCGGCTTCTCCCGCATCCCCGTGGTAGGCGAGAACGAGGACGACGTGGTCGGCATCGCCTACCTCAAGGACATCGTGCGCCGCATGCAGGACACCGGCGACTCCGGTGCACGGGTGGACGGGCTGATGCGCCCGGCGACCTACGTCCCGGAGAGCAAGCCGATCGACGAGCTGCTGCGCGAGATGCAGGCCCGGCAGACCCATCTCGCCATCGTCATCGACGAGTACGGAGGCACCGCCGGACTCGTCACAATCGAGGACGTGATCGAGGAGATCGTCGGGGAGATCACCGACGAGTACGACCAGGAGATCCCTCCGGTCGAGTGGCTCGACGACGGCGCGGTACGGGTCACCGCCCGCCTGCCGGTCGACGAACTGGCCGAGCTGTTCGGCACCGAGATCGAAGCCGAGGACGTCGACACCGTCGGCGGGCTGCTCGCCCACGCGCTGGGCCGGGTGCCGATCGCCGGTTCCCAGGCCACGGTCGGCGGGCTGCGGCTCACCGCGGAGAACCTGGCGGGCCGCCGCAACCGGATCAGCACCGTCGTCGTGCGCCGCGTGCCGCCACCCGACAGCGGCGACGAGATCGTCGCCGCCACCGCCGAACGCGACTGACAGCCACGGCACAGTGCGAGAGGCGGGCAGTGTAAGCGGCGCACTGCAAGCGGCTTTTAAGCGATTTGCAAGCGACGCGGGGCATAGTCGCATCAGGTGGCCCGGGAGGGAACGGGGCATCTGGTGAGGGAGCCGGAACGCCGGGAGGGGTTCACGACGATCCGGACCCTCGTGGGGGGATCTGTACACGTACGGGGCTCTCGTCCGCATCGGACGAGTGCCCCGTACTTGTGCGGTCCGGTGTTCTCGCGGCTCCATGCGCTCAGGCGGCCCGGTCCCGGGGATCGGTACGCTTGACTCGTGACAGAGACGCTGGACCCCGAGGACAACAAGATCATTACGCTGGCGAGGTCGGTCCGCGCCCGCAACGGTTCACCCGAGGGTGCCGCCGTTCGGGACGAGACGGGACGGACCTACGCCGCGGCCGGGGTCGCGCTGCCGTCGCTCACGCTGTCGGCGATCCAGGTCGCGGCCGCCATGGCGGTGTCCAGCGGTGCGAAATCCCTGGAGGCGGCGGCGCTGGTGACCGACGCCGACGACCCGGCCGCGGCCGACCTCGCCGTCGTCAATGACCTGGGCAACGGCACACTGTTCCTCGCCGCTCCGGACGGTTCCCTGAAGGGCCGGTACATCTGACATGAACACGGACCTCCACGCCGGCTTCGGCGCCGGCGCGGACTTCCACGCGGGGTTCGCCTGCTTCGTCGGCAGGCCGAACGTCGGCAAGTCCACGCTCATGAACGCCCTGGTCGGCACCAAGGTGGCGATCACCTCGTCGAAGCCGCAGACGACGCGCCGGGCGATCCGCGGCATCGTGCACCGGCCCGACGCGCAGCTCGTGATCGTGGACACGCCGGGTTTCCACCGTCCGCGCACGCTGCTCGGCGAGCGGCTGGACAGCCTCGTGCTGTCCACGCTCACCGAGGTCGACGTGATCGGCTTCTGCGTGCCGGCCAACGAGCCCGTCGGCAAGGGCGACCGGTTCATCGTCGACAAGCTGGCCGCGGTGAAGAAGACCCCGGTCATCGCGGTCGTCACCAAGTGCGACCTCGCCACCCCCGAGCAGATCGCCGGCCAGCTCCTGGCGGTGTCGGCACTGGCCGAGTTCGAGGAGATCATTCCGGTCTCGGCGGCCAACGGCGAACGGCTCGGCGTGCTCGCCGACCAGTTCATCGCGCGGCTGCCCGAGTCTCCGCCGCTGTACGCCGGAGGGGAGCTGACCGACGAGCCCGAGCAGGTCCTGGTCGCCGAGCTGATCAGAGAGGCCGCGCTGGAGGGCGTACGCGACGAGCTGCCGCACTCGATCGCGGTAGTGGTGGAGGAGATGACCCCGCGCGAGGGCCGCGACGACCTCCTCGACGTCTACGCGTTCATGTACGTCGAGCGGCCGTCGCAGAAGGCCATCGTCATCGGCCCCGGGGGAGCCAGGCTGAAGGATGTCGGCACTCGCGCCCGTCAGCAGATCGAGGCGCTGCTCGGCACCCGCGTCTACCTCGACCTCCGCGTCAAGGTCGCCAAGGAGTGGCAGCGCGACCCCAAGCAACTGCGCCGCCTCGGCTTCTACGACTGACGGAGGAAGGCGGCGGCGGCGAGGGCGGCCACGACGATGGAGGCCAGCAGGGCGGCGAACCAGCCGTACTGGATCGCCGGGTGCACGTCGAGCAGCCCGGGGATGCGGAAGTCGAGCCGGTCGGCCAACTCCCGGGGATCGGTGAGGAACATCGCGAGCGCGAAGGCCGCCACCGCGCCGGGCAGGATCGCGAACCCCGCGTACAGCCGGTCGCGCCGCAGGCCGAGCAGCCCGAGCAGCATCGCGGCGATCCCCGCCCCCATGACGAACCACCCCGCCCCGTAGTCGACCCCGCGGACCGAGTGGGTGAGCTCCGCGTCGAGGAGGGCGGTCTTCGCGGTCACCCCCGCCCAGGGCAGCAGCGCGGTGACGGCCATCGCCAGACCGGTCACGGTCACACCGGCGGCCGGCAGACCGCCGGTGTGAGGACGCGGGGTTCCGTCCGGCGGGGGAGTGAGTTCGGCCACGGTCACCAGGCTACGATCCTTCCGGCCGCTATCCGTTCGGCGGCCTCCTCGCCGCGCGTCAGGCGGGCCCTGAGCTCGACCGCGTCGGGGGCGAGCGCCGAGACGAGCACGCCGGGTCCGGCCAGGGGCAGCGCCGTCCAGCCGTCTCCGCTCGCCTGCACGGGCGCCGTCGGCGGGTCGTTCCCGATCGCCGGTACGGCCCGGGCCGACCAGCGGGGACCGGCGACCAGGCTGGATCCCACGCAGCGGGCGTGGCCGTAGACGGCGGGACTGCCCTCGACCGAGGGCCTGCCGACGACCAGGTCCTGGCGGAGCAGCGGCCGGTCGGCGACCGTGACGTCGAACCTGCTGTGGCCGCGCCCGGGCCGTTCCCCGTGCCGTCCGAAGATGATCTCCTCCCGCCAGAACACCTCGGCGTCGGCCGCGAGCGAGAGCCGTACGGTGAGGCGGTGGGTGCATCCGGCGGCGAGCACGGTCGGCTCGGGGGAGTAGCGCAGCGAGGCGCCCGCGCCCACCCGTGCGTTGACGGTCATCGTCGAGTCGGCCGGACCGGGCAGGACCAGCATGGCGGCGACCGACCGGATCTCCAGCGCGGTGCCGGGGGCGATGTCGACGTCGAGCGTGAGGTGATCGCCGCCCAGGGGGCCCGCCCCCGATCCGACCAGGTGGACCCGGGCGGGTCCGGTCCGCCGCAGCGTGAGCGGCGGATCGGACAGCAGGGTTTCCAGCCGGGTCGTGCCGCCGGGACCGGCCGCCGTCCTGATCACCGCGCGGGCGGTGATCGCGCCGGCGCCGGTCGCGCTCATGACGGTCCCAGCGGTCGGAGGGGCCGTCCCCGTCATGCCGCTCACGATGGTCATGTGGTCAGGCCGTTTCCGACGCGGTCCGGGTCCGGTCTGCCACGTGTCGCTCACGCGGCCGGTCCTCCAGGAGGCCGATGACCCATTCGGCGACCTCGCGGGCGCCCGTGTCCCGCCTGATCGAGGTGAACAGGACCGGCCTGCCGTGCCGTACGGCCCGCGCGTCACGTGACATCACGGTCAGGTCGGCGCCGACCAGCGAGGCCAGGTCGGTCTTGTTGATCACCAGGAGGTCGGCGGTGGTGACCCCGGGACCGCCCTTGCGGGGCACCTTGTCGCCCCCCGCAACGTCGAGGACGAAGATCTGCCGGTCCGCCAGTCCACGGCTGAAGGTGGCGGTCAGGTTGTCGCCGCCGCTTTCGATGATCACAAGATCGAGCGGTCCGAAGCGCTTTTCGAGCGTCTCCACCGCGTCGAGGTTGCCCGCGATGTCGTCGCGGATCGCGGTGTGCGGGCAGCATCCGGTCTGGACCGCGACGATCCGCTCCGGGGCGAGGACGCCCGCGCGGCGCAGGAAGTCCGCGTCCTCGGTCGTGTAGATGTCGTTGGTCACCACGCCCAGGCGATGGGCCAGGCCGAGGCTGCGGCACAGGGCCGCGACGAGGGCGGTCTTGCCTCCGCCGACCGGGCCGCCGATGCCGAGCCGTAGCGCGCGCCCGTGCGGCAGCACGTGATCGCCGTGCGGATCCTCGTGGTTGACACCCATGCCGACATGCCTTTCTGGAGCTTCAGGAGACGAAAAGTCGTAGCGGATTGCGTCGGTGGCCCTCGGCGAGCAGGTCGAGGGCCGGGGCGGCGTGCGCAGGAAGTCCCGGCCACTCGACGGAACGGGCCCCGCCGAGCGACGCGCAGGCGGCGTGAGCCGTACCGTCGAGGTCGGGGGCCAGCGCCGCGAGCAGGCCGTGGACGGCGACCGGATCCAGGCCGAGGAGCCGGACGGCCGCCGTCGCCGGTGCGGCCACCGAGCCGTGGGCGGCCGCCAGCGCGGCCTGCCGAGGCTCGCAACCGGCCACGGCCGCGGTGGCGCCGAGCACGACGGGATGATGCGCCCCGTCGGGTACGGCTCGGGCGAGCGTGTCGAGCATGGCCGAGGGCCATATCCGGCGGGCCGTACGGATGAGGAGCCGGCCCTGGGTCCGGGCGGTCTCCCGCAGCGCGGGTGAGGCCGTACGGGCGTCCGCCTCGGCGTCGAGCCGGCGCCACAGCCGGCAGGCGTCATCGGCATCTTCCTCTTCCACGTCCTCTTCCATGTCCTCCACGTCCGCGAGGGCGGCGCCCAGCTCGCAGGCGGCGGCGGCCAGGGCCGCGGCGACGAGACCGGCGGTCGCGAGCCGGCCACGGAGAAATCCGGCCAGGTCGTCCCTGCCGGTGATCGTGCCCAGCCGGATCGCCTCCTCCACGCCGCCCGAGTGGGCGTGACCGCCGGCGGGGAGCCGGGAATCGGCCAGCAGGAGCAGCGCCGCCTCGCCGGCTGATCTTTCCCGCATGTGGCCCCTCCCTCCGCTTCCGGCCTCGCCTTTCCCGCTCAGAAGAGGAAATAGCGCTGTGCCATCGGCAACTCGTCGGCGGGCGCGGGTTCGATCACCTCTCCGTCGATCCGTACGGTGAACGTGTCCGGGTCCACCTCGATGGCGGGCAGCGCGTCGTTGAGCGGCATCGAGTCCTTGCGGCGGTCGCGCACCCCGGCCACGGGGACCAGGCGTCGGCGGACGGCGAGCCGGTCGGCCAGGCCGTCCTCGAGGGCAGCGGGTGCGACGAAGTGCAGCGACGTGGCCGCGGCCGTGACCGGGGAGGCTCCGAACATCGGCCGGGACAGCACCGGCTGAGGGGTGGGGATGGAGGCGTTGGCGTCGCCCATCTCGGCGCGGGCGATCACTCCGCCCTTGATCACGAGCTCGGGCTTCACCCCGAAGAACGCCGGGCGCCACAGCACCAGGTCGGCCAGCTTGCCGACCTCGACCGAACCGATCTCGGCGTCGAGACCGTGCGCGATAGCCGGATTGATCGTATATTTCGCGACATAGCGGCGGGCGCGCAGGTTGTCGGCGGGGAAGGCGCCGCCGGTTTCGCCGGGGAGCGCCCCGCGGCGGCGTTTCATCACATGGGCGGTCTGCCAGGTACGGATGATCGTCTCGCCGATCCGTCCCATCGCCTGCGAGTCGGAGCCGATCATCGAGATCGCCCCGATGTCGTGCAGGACGTCCTCGGCCGCCATCGTCGTCGTCCGGATCCGGGACTCGGCGAAGGCCAGATCCTCCGGGATCGCCGGGTTGAGGTGATGACAGACCATGAGCATGTCGAGGGCCTCATGGTGGGTGTTGACCGTGTGCGGGCGGGTCGGGTTGGTGGACGACGGCAGCACGTTCGGATGCGAGGCGATCTTGATGATGTCGGGGGCGTGCCCGCCTCCCGCGCCCTCGGTGTGGTAGGTGTGGATCACCCGGCCGCCGATGGCCTGAAGCGTCGACTCCACGAATCCCGCCTCGTTCAGCGTGTCGGTGTGGATCGCCGCCTGCACCCCGGTCGCGTCGCACACCTTGAGGCAGGCGTCGATCGCGGCGGGGGTGCAGCCCCAGTCCTCGTGGAGCTTGAAGCCGGAGGCTCCGGCCCTGAGTTGCTCCAGCAGGGCTTCCTCGCTCACCGTGTTGCCCTTGCCGAGCAGCGCCACGTTGACGGGATAGGGGTCGAGCGCCTCCAGCATGCGGGGGAGATGTCCGGTGCCGGTGACCGTGGTGGCCTTCGTGCTCTCGGCCGGTCCGATCCCACCGCCGATGATCGTGGTCACCCCGGCGGCCAGCGCCACGTCGAGAAGCTGCGGGCAGATCAGGTGGACGTGACAGTCGACCGCGCCCGCCGTGAGGATCCGCCCGTTGCCCGCGACGATCTCCGTGGCCGGACCGATCACCAGGTCGGGGTGGATCCCGTCCATGGTGTCCGGATTGCCGGCCTTGCCGATCGCGCTGATCCGGCCGTCGCGCACGCCGATGTCGGCCTTGACGACGCCCCAGTGGTCGAGGATCACCGCGCCGGTGATGACGAGGTCGGGGGCGCCGTCGGCCCGGGTCGCGCGGGACTGGCCCATCGACTCGCGGATCACTTTGCCGCCGCCGAACACCGCCTCGTCGCCCGATCCCGCCGGCCCTCTGGACAGGTCGTCGGTCACCTCGACGAACAGATCCGTGTCGGCGAGCCGGATCCGGTCGCCGGTGGTCGGACCGTACACGGCGATGTAAAGGGGCCGGTCGATGCCGCGGCGAGCCGGACGCTCGCCCACCGCCGGGCCCGGGCCCAATGCCGGAGGCGTGCCCAGAGGGGACGGGCCCAGCGGTCCGGCCCACTCGGGGCGCAGTCCGGGTACGACGCGCCGTCCGGCGATCGGCACCAGCGGCACGTCGCGCTCGACACCCGGTTCGAACCTGATCGAGGTGCCGGCCGGGATGTCGAGGTGTGTCCCCCAGGCGGCGGCGCGGTCGAACTCCAGAGCCGGGTTGGCAGCCGCGAAATGGTAGTGCGAGCCCACCTGCACCGGACGATCACCGGTGTTGACCACCCGCAGCGTCAGGTGCTCCCTGCCCGGGTTCAGCGGTACGGGCGCCTCGCCGTACACGATCTCCCCGGGAACGGCGGGGACCTCGCCATCCGGGCCACCCGGGCCGTCTGGGCCGTCTGGGCCGGCCGCGTTCGTGTCGCGCTCGGTCATCGGTCGGCTCTCTCAGGAGATCGGGTCGTGGATGGTGACGAGCTTCGTGCCGTCGGGAAAGGTGGCCTCGACCTGGACGGAGTCCAACATCTCGGGCACGCCGTCCATGACGTCCGCGCGGCTCAGTACGGCGCGGCCCGCGTCCATCAGTTCGCCGACGCTCCGGCCGTCGCGGGCGCCCTCGATCACGGACGATGCGATCACCGCGATGGCCTCGGGATGGTTGAGGCGAAGGCCGCGCTCCCGCCGGGCGCGGGCAACGTCCGCGGCGACGTGGATGAGCAGGCGTTCCCGTTCGTGTGGAGTCAGCCGCATGGCGGGACGCTAGGCACCTCATGTTTCACAATTGTTACATCATCGTTTCTCGGAGGTGTCACAGAAGTGATTTTAGGGCTTGTTGTGCCGATTGAGGGTCACGGCTCGCTACTGTCCGTAGTCCTCGATCTCGCTTACCGGGCGTGGGGAGGCGTGATCGGGGTCCTCGCCCGCGTCGCGGCGGGCCCGCCGCTGCCGCACCAGGTCCCAGCAGCGGTCGAGCGCCTGCTCGATGCATCGCATTTCCTCGGCTCCTTCCTCCGGGCTGATCTCCCCGGCCGTCAGGCGTTCGCGCAGCCGGTGCTCTTCACCGGTGAGCCTGCTGATCTCCCAGAGAATCTGGTGGTCCCTCATGCGCCCCCTCCTCCCGGGCTGTCGATTGCCGGGCGTCTGCTACTCTTCATGCCATGCTGCGCGGGCTCCTTCTTATCCGCCGCGGCGAGGGCCTGTAACAGGCCGGCTCCCTCGCCGCGGAGGCGAGTCATGCGCGTCGGCCGCTGGACTTCTTCCACCGGCGACCCTTCTCTCGAGTCTTCGATCGCTCGATCCCTCGTGTCGCCGGTCTGCCCGACGAGGAGCATGATGAACGCGAATTCGCAGCAGCAACCCAGCCCGATGCCGTTCCACCGATATACGCCGTTCGAGCCGGTACGGCTGACGGACCGCACCTGGCCGAACCAGGTGATCACCAAGGCGCCGCGGTGGTGTGCGGTCGACCTGCGCGACGGCAACCAGGCCCTGATCGATCCGATGGACTCCCACCGCAAGCTCAAGATGTTCGAGCTGCTGGTCCAGATGGGCTACAAGGAGATCGAGGTCGGCTTCCCGGCCGCCTCGCAGACCGACTACGACTTCGTACGTCAGATCATCGAAGAGGACCGCATCCCCGAGGGCGTGGCCATCCAGGTGCTGACCCAGGCCAGGCCGGAGCTGATCGAGCGGACCTTCGAGTCGCTGCGCGGCGCCAGGCAGGCCATCGTCCACCTGTACAACTCGACCTCCACGCTGCAGCGCCGGGTCGTGTTCGGCCTGGACAAGGAAGGCATCACCGCCATCGCCGTCGAGGGCGCCAAGCTGTGCAAGAAGCTGGCGGCCCAGATGGACGGCACCGACATCTTCTTCCAGTACTCGCCCGAGTCGTTCACCGGCACCGAGCTCGAGTACGCCGTGGAGGTGTGCAACGCCGTCAACGACGTCTGGCAGCCGACCCCCGACCGCAAGGTCATCGTCAACCTGCCGGCGACCGTCGAGATGGCCACCCCGAACGTGTACGCCGACCAGATCGAGTGGATGAGCCGCAACCTGGCGTACCGGGACTCGATCGTGCTGTCACTGCACCCGCACAACGACCGCGGCACGGCGGTGGCCGCCGCCGAGCTGGGCTACCTGGCCGGCGCCGACCGCATCGAGGGCTGCCTGTTCGGCAACGGCGAGCGCACCGGCAACGTCTGCCTGGTCACCCTGGGCATGAACCTGTTCTCCCAGGGCATCGACCCGGAGATCGACTTCTCGCACATGGATGAGATCCGCCGGGTCGTGGAGTACTGCAACCAGCTGCCGGTCCACCCCCGCCACCCGTGGGGCGGCGAACTGGTCTACACGGCCTTCTCCGGCTCCCACCAGGACGCGATCAAGAAGGGCCTCGAGCACCTGGAGCGCGACGCCGCGGCCGCCGGCGTGCCGGTGGACGAGTTCGCGTGGGCCGTGCCGTACCTGCCGATCGACCCCAAGGACATCGGCCGGACCTACGAGGCCGTGATCCGGGTCAACAGCCAGTCGGGCAAGGGCGGCGCCGCCTACATCATGAAGGCCGACCACAGCCTCGACCTGCCGCGGCGGCTGCAGATCGAGTTCTCCCGGGTCGTTCAGGGCCGCACCGACGCCGAGGGCGGCGAGGTCACCCCGGCCGAGATGTGGGAGCTGTTCACCGACGAGTACCTGCCCAACCCCGCCAAGCCGTGGGGCCGGGTCGGGCTGCTGGCCCACCGGCACACCTCGACCGTGGACGACAAGGACGTCATCAACGCCGATGTACGGTTCGACGGCGAGGTCAGGGAGGTCGAGGGCGTCGGAAACGGCCCCATCTCCGCCTTCTGCGACGCGCTCGCGGTGCTGGGCGTCACGGTCCGGGTGCTGGACTACACCGGGCACGCGATGAGCGCGGGCACCGACGCCAAGGCGGCCTCCTACGTCGAGTGCGAGGTGGCCGGTCCGGACGGCGCCCAGGTCCTGTGGGGCGTCGGCATCGACGCCAACACCACCACCGCCTCGCTCAAGGCCATCATCTCCGCCGTCAACCGCGCCACCCGCTGACCTCCCCCCAACCAACCCGGCCGTGATCTTGCAATTGCTCGCAGAAAGGCGGCATGACCTGCCCCGATCCGGTTCGTGATCTTGCAGAAACTCGCACGTATGGCCGTTGACCTGCCCAAAAGGCTTTCGTGATCTTGCAGTTGGGGCGGCACCCGAGCGATCCCCGGGTGCCGCCCCACTGCTTTTCCGCATGTCCGGCCATAACGGCGTTCTATAGAAGATTGGCATGTGGTCAGAGCGGCCACTCGGTAGGACGTTGGAGAGGAATGTGCCCTTCACCGGGCGCGGTCCCGTTCCCAGAGGCCCTCCGAGAGGAACCGCGAGCGATGAGAAACTCCGGACGGACAGCAGCCGCGCTTCTCTTGTCGGCCACGGCGGCGATCGCATCGCCGTCGGCCCCGCAGGCCGCCGCCGCGACCGGCGCGGTGCCCGACCAGGTCGAGCGCGTCATGAACGTCGGAGTCATGGCTGATGGGCGCTACAGCGGCCGGGTCGGCATCGACGTGACCAGTACCTCGACCGGCGATGTCATGATCGACCCGATCAGACCGGGCATCGAGTGCCTCGACCCGAACGGCCGACCTGTCGTGCTGCCGACGGGCACGCCGACCGAGGAGTCGCGGGCCTGCGTGGACGTCATGTACGCCGCCCAGAAGCACTGGGACATGCTGCGCGCCTGGTTGGGCAGAACCGGACACGGCTACCCGGCCCGCCTGGCCTCCCGAAGCGGGACCACACCCCCCTCGCCCGGCCAAATGATCATCGCCTACAACGCCCGATCAGGCTGGGTGACCGCGATGGACGTGCTCGCCTACGAGTACGGCCAAAGGATCTACCAGACCTCCGGCACCGGCGGGACGGGCACCGGCAACGAGGCGCAGGCCCTCGGGGTGTCGGCCGGCGACATCTTCGGCGCACTGACCGAGCACTACGCCAACAACCCGAACGACCCGCCGGACTACCTGGTGGGCGAGGACGTCAACCTTCTCGGCCGCGGCCCGATCCGCAACATGTACAACCCGGGCGCGCTGGGCGACCCCAACTGCTACGGCCCCGCCATTCCCCGCACCGAGGCGCACGTGGCGGCCGGCCCGCAGAACCACTGGTTCTACCTGCT
>NZ_BOOG01000008.1 GCF_016863115.1 Sphaerimonospora thailandensis | reverse complement strand
GGGCATCCGCCGGCCGTACGTCTTGAACGATTCGGACATGGCACCGGCAGATCGGGAGATGTCAGCCGCGAACCTCGACGATGGCGCCGAGTGCGCGGATGATCACCTCGGCGGCGCGTTCCCGGCCCTGCGGCCGGGCCTCGACGATGTCCTCCAGCCACAGCCCGGACAGCACGGTCGTGACGAAGCGGACCTGCGCGCGGCCGCTGGGGCGGCCGGTACGGCGCAGCACGGATGCGACGATCTCGTCGCATCCGTCGGTCCAGGCACGGGCGACGCTCTGCAGGGCGGGGTCCCGGCCGGCCTGCAGGTACAGCTCCCACAGGCCGAGTTGCCGGGGGCGGTCCAGGGTGTACACGGTGGCGAGGATCTCCGCGAGCCGCTCGGGCGGACCGGCGGGCAGGGCGTCGAGGTAGGCGCGCATCTGGTCGAGCTCCCGCTCCACCAGCAGGGCGAACGCCTCGGTCAGGAGCTGGTCGCGGCAGGAGAAGTAGTAGGAGGTGGCCGCGAGCGGCAGGCAGGCCCGCTGGGCGACCGCGCGGTGGGTCACGGCGGTGAAGCCGCCCTCTCCCAGCAGGTCGACCGCCGCCTCCAGCAGCGCCTCGCGGCGACGCAGCGCTCGTTCCTGCGGGCGGCGCCCGCCGCCGGCGGCCTGATCCCGGTCCGGTGCCATTTCCTGCTCTGGCCTCCCTGTGCTCCGGCCTCCATCCGGCTGGGGACCGCCGCCGACAACTCTCTCGGCGGAGGCACGCCGGGTCAAACGATCAGGCGGTGGCTCTGCGGACAGAAGGTCAGGGGGTTCCAGCGAGGTTGAGGACGACGACGCCGCAGATGATCAGCGCGATGCCCGCGATCTTGGCGAGGTTCATGGCCTCACCGAAGAACAGCGCCCCGATCAGGGCGATCGTGGCCGTGCCGATGCCCGCCCAGATCGCGTATGCGAAGCCGACCGGCATCTGCAGCTTGAGCGCCTGGGCCAGCAGGACGAACGAGGCGATGTAGCAGACGGTGACCACGGCGCTCCACCCCAGCCGAGTCAGCCCATCGCTCAGCTTCAGGGCGGAGGTGGCCACGACCTCCGAGGCGATCGCACCGGCGAGCAGAAGCCAGGCCATGGAACCCCTTTCATTAAACAGGACGCTTGTCCCACTTTAAATGTCGGTCAACGTCCTGGCGAGAGCCTTCCTGCCGGGGACTCCAGCTATCCCCGGGCCGGGTAACCGTTCGGCGTGGGCGCTTGGCGGGAGGGTCGAATGCGTGTTCTACTGATCTCTATGCGTGGCGACGCCTCTCCCGCGACGATGGCTCCGGCGGTGCAGCACCCCGTCCACCGGCCCGTTGATCAGCCTGTGCAGCAGTCGCTGCTCGACGGTGCGCTCGACGGTTCCGAGGCAGGTGCGGCGCCGTCGCAGGCGGCCTCGCGGCGGATCGAGCGGCGGGCGGTCACCCGGATGCTCGGCGACGTCACCTGCCTGGAGGTGGCGGCGCGGACCGCGATCGATCGGATCCCCGAGACCGCCGGGCTGCCCCACCGGTGGGCGGCGAGCCCCTACCGGGGATGCGAGACCGGGTGCCGTCACTGCGGGGCCCGGCGCGGCCACCGCTATCTCGGGCTGGACCCCGGAGACGACTTCGCCACCCACATCGTGGTGAAGACCGACCTGGCCGACCGGTTACGCCGCGAGCTCGGCTCATCCCGCTGGTCCGGCGACGGCGTGGCGCTCGGCCTCAACGGAGACTGCTACCAGCCGGTGGAGGAGACGTATCGCCTGATGCCGGGCGTCATCCGGGCCCTGGCCGATGCCGGAAACCCCTTCACCGTGCTGACCAGGAGCCCGCTCGTCCTGCGCGACCTCGACCTGCTGCGTGAGGCCGCCAAGGTGACCCAGGTCGGCGCGGCCGTGTCGGTGGGCTTCGTCGACGATCGGGTGCGCCGGGCCGTCGAGCCGGGAGCGGCCACCCCGCAGCGGCGGCTTGAGGTCTGCGCCGCGCTCAACGACGCGGGAATCCCCTGCGGGGTGCTGATGGCGCCGATCCTGCCGCTCATCACCGACTCCACCGACCACCTGCAGGCCACCGTCCGGCGGGCGGCCGAGGCGGGGGCGGTCAGTGTGACACCGCTGGTCCTGCGTCTGTCCGCCGGTGTCCGCGAATGGTACCTGGGGTGGCTGGCGCGTGAGCATCCCGGCCTCGTGCCGCGGTACCAGGCGCTGTACGGCAGGGGCCAGGTCGCCGATGCCGGCTATCGTGCCCGGGTGGCCGAGCAGGTGCGGGCGCTGGCCGAGATGTACGGCATCGGCCGCTCGGCCCGGCGCTGGCGCCGCCGCCGCTCCCCCGCCCGCCAACTCTCGCTGGTGTGAGGGGAGCCGGCTACGCAGCGGCGCCACGACCTAGTCTAGTATGCAGGCCCTGGCCCGGTGAGGCGCGGACCCGGCGGATTCTGTCGGTCGCGCCTGTCAGTATCGGATCCATGAGCGAGATGCTGGCGGGGACGGTCGCGTTGGTCGCGGGTGGGACGCGGGGTGCGGGGCGTGGCATCGCGGCCGAGCTGGGCGCGGCGGGTGCCACGGTCTATGTGACCGGGCGCAGCACCCGGGAGCGGCGCTCGGAGCTGAACCGGCCGGAGACGATCGAGGAGACCGCGGAGATGGTCACCGCCGCCGGCGGCCTCGGCATCCCGGTCCAGGTGGACCACCTCGAGCCCGAGCAGGTCCGGGCCCTGGTGGAGCGGATCGAGCGGGAGCAGGGTCGGCTCGACGTACTGGTCAACGACATCTGGGGTGGGGAGCTGCTGTTCAGCTGGCGTGACCGGCTGTGGGAGCACTCGCTGGAGACGGGCCTGCGGATCCTGCGGCTGGCCGTCGACACGCACATCATCACCAGCCATTACGCGCTCCCGCTGTTGATCCGGCGGCCCGGCGGCCTGGTGGTGGAGGTGACCGACGGCACGGCCGACTACAACGCGGCCAACTACCGCATCTCCTTCTTCTACGACCTGGCCAAGACCTCCGTGACGCGCATGGCCTTCGCCCAGTCACGGGAGTTGGCGCCTTATGGCGCGACCGCGGTGTCGCTGACGCCCGGCTGGATGCGCTCGGAGATCATGCTGGAGCACTACGGAGTGACGGAGGTGAACTGGCGCGACGCGCTCGCCGCGCAACCTCATTTCGCCATCTCCGAGACGCCCGCGTTCGTTGGGCGTGCGGTCGCGGCGCTCGCGGCCGACCCGCAGGTGGGCCGGTGGAACGGGCAGTCGCTGTCGAGCGGGCAGCTCGCTCAGGTGTACGGCTTCACCGATGTGGACGGCAGCCGGCCGGACGCCTGGCGGTACATGGTCGAAGTCCAGGACGCCGGCAAGCCCGCCGACGTGACCGGTTATCGGTGATGAACCCGTCTCAGGTAGGGACGCTACGGCTTCTTGCACGGTTTATGGCTTTAACAGTGCGGGACGAGGATCAGCGCATTACTGGCGGCTACCCGATCACCCTGCGGGACGCGCGAGGCGTGTCGAGGACCATGAGGGATTCACCGAAGTCCGCCACGATCTTGAGCTGTCCGCCGAGCGCGGCCACATATGCCGCCAAGGTGGCCACCTCGCTGACCACTCCGTTCTCGATTTGTGAGATGCGCGCCTGGGAGACGCCCATGGCCTGCGCGACGTCCTCCTGGCGCAGGCCACGCCTGCGCCTGGCCTCGGCCAATTGATGAGCACGTTGCCGTGCGATCAACTCCGCACGGCGTTCGGCTACGTCGCTTTCATCCTCGGGTCGGACCAGCTCGCCACGGAGCTCGGCCCAGGTCACCGCATCGTCTGTCACGACTCCCTCTCTTTCAGGTATCGGGCGAAGCGAACCTCCGCTGTCTTGATCGCGATGTCGTACCAGCCGTTCCAATTGCTGGACTTGTCTCCCGCGACCAGAAAGACAGCCTGACGCCAGGGGTCGAAAACGAACAACAATCGCACCTCGCTTCGCCCGCTGGATCCAGGACGGAGCTCCTTGAGATTGCGGATCGTGGAGCCTTGAAGCGTGTCGACCAACGGTCTGCCGAGGCCGGGGCCTTCTTCGGCGATACGATCCAGGGCGGCAGCGATCAAGATGAGCGTCTGACGATCCATCCTCCGCAGCTCATGAAGCCAGTCTCGAACTTCTGGGACGATCACTATCTGCCAACTCACCCCAGGATAATAAATTTCTTATGTTGATCCAAGTGCCGTTTCGGCAACTCCTTGCATGTGTTCTGTCACGGAGAGGAGTGCGAGGGGGTTCACTTCCCCAACAAAAGAGGCAGCGGGGGGTGCAGATAAACTAAAAGTATGTTCTACCGCAAGCCGCTCGAAGAGCGCATCGCCGAGCGGGTGGCCAAGCGGCCGCCGCTGAAAGAGGGCAAGCACTTCGAGCATCGCCCTGCGCTGATCGTGTTCTGCGTCATCATCGCCATCGCCCTGGTGAAGGTCGCCGGCGCGTTCGTGCTCATGTATTACGACGTGTTCTGATCCCGGGTCGCGCCCGGGACGTTCGGGCCCCGGGCCGAGTCCCGCCGATGTGATCAGGCGTCGGAGTCCCCGCCGGTGAGAGCGCTGCCCTTCTGCCACTGACTGAACGGCATCTGCCAGAAGCCCCAGCCGTTGTTCCACTCCAGCGGCCGGTTGGTTCCGACGATCTTCACGACGTCGCCGCGATGGAAGTTGTCGTAGTACCACTTGGCCTGGGTCGGGTGGGCGTTGATGCAGCCGTGGCTGACGTTGGCGCGGCCCTGGGAGCCGACCGACCAGGGGGCGCTGTGCACGTACTCGCCGCTGCTGGAGATGCGGACGGCGTGGTCGACGATCTCCTTGTAGTACCCGGGGTCGCCCTCCTTCTTACCCGGGGAGATCATCGTGACCGGGTTGCCGCGTTCCATGGTCAGATGGATGCCGCTGGTGGTGGTGTATTCGCGGGTGGTCCCTTTGCCGGCGCTGATCTTCATGGTCTGCACGGTCTTGCCGTCGCGCTTGACCACCATCATGTGGGTCTTGACGTTGACCGTGCTGACCCACGCCGCGCCGATCTTGATGGTCTCGGTGTGGTCCTCCACGCCGTACATGTCGCGTCCGCCGCGTACGCCGGTCAGGTTCGCGGTGAATGTCACCTTCTGGTGGGCGGGCCAGAACTTGGCCGGCCGGTAGATGACCAGCCGGTCGTTGATCCACCGCCAGGCGCCCTTGACGGGCTTCTCGGCGTCGATCTCCAGGGCCTTCTCGACGGCGGCCTTGTCGGTCACGGCCTGGTTGAAGGTGACCATGATCGGCATGCCGACGCCGACCGTCTCACCCTTGATGCCGGGGGTGACGTCGGCGACGGCCAGTGCGTACTTCGGCTTGAGCGTGGTGAACTGGCTGGCTGCCGTGGCGGGGCCACCCTCACCGCTGGCCTTGGCCGACACGGTGTACTTACTGGCGGGCTTGAGCGGCTGCCTGGAGATCCACCTGGTGCGGTCCGCGTTGAACTTGCCCTCGACCGGCGTGCCGCCGGCCGCCTGGACGGTGACCTCTTCCAGGGCGCCGCCGGCCGCGGTGACGATCACGGTCTTGTCCGGGCGCACCGTGGCGCTGCCCTTGACCGGGCTGATCTTGATGGAGGGCGCCGGGGTGGGCGGGGCCGTCTCAGCGGCGCCGCCCGCCGCTCCGGGCGCGCCCGACCCTCCTGAGCATGCCGACAGCGCCGCGGCCATGGCCACGGCGACTCCGGCGATCGTCAACTTCGAACGAGTGTGAGTGCTCGGCACGATCTCTCCCCCACAGTGCAAAGGGCACCCTAATGACTCTATTGGGGGTTGCCAGTTATATGCACGCTTTGCCGTGTGATTCGGTCACAATTCGATCACCTAAGAGCTGGATTTCACCAGCTCAGGGTAAGGTCCGCGTCAAAATCCGCCAAGTACATCAGTCAGTGTGACGCTCAGTGCGGCGGGCGTCATGCCGCCGGGCGGACGAGTCGGGCCTTCTCACGGATCCCTGCGAGAGCCGTCGAGAAGCTCAGAAGTCCGGGCACCGGCCGGCTCGGGCAGCCCTCCATGGTCTCCTACCTGTCCGATCATTGACCGCGGAGGCGGTGGGTCAGGCCGGTGTGGCGGCGGCCGGCGCCCCTGGTGCGCACGGCCTGCCCCAGCGCGCGCCGTGACCCCACGATGACCACGAGCTTCTTGGCCCGGGTGATCGCGGTGTAGAGCAGGTTGCGCTGCAGCATGGTCCACGCACTGGTCGCCAGGGGGATCACCACGGCGGGGTACTCGCTGCCCTGGGAGCGGTGGATGCTGACCGCGTAGGCGTGGGCGAGCTCGTCGAGCTCGTCGAAGGAGTAGTCGACGTCCTCGTCCTCGTCGGTGCGGACGGTCAGCCTGCTCTCCTCGGGGGTGATGGCGGTGACGACGCCGACCGTGCCGTTGAACACCCCGGCCGCGCCCTTGTCGTAGTTGTTGCGCAGCTGGGTGACCTTGTCGCCGACCCGGAAGACGCGCCCGCCGTAGCGGCGTTCGGGCATGCCCTCCCGGGCCGGCGTCAGCGCCTCCTGCAGTGCGGTGTTCAGCGCGCCGGCGCCGGCGGCGCCGCGGTGCATGGGCGCGAGAACCTGGACGTCGCGCCGGGGGTTGATCCCGAATTTGGCCGGGATGCGCCGGGCCACCACGTCGACGGTCAGCGCGGCGATCTCCTCCGGTTCCTCGCAGGGGAACAGGAAGAAGTCGGCGAACTCCCGGACCAGGGGCTGCTGCCCGGTGTTGACCCGGTGGGCGTTGACGACCACGCCGGACTCCTGTGCCTGGCGGAAGATCTGCGTCAGCCGTACGCGGGGGACGTCGGGCGCGGCCAGCAGGTCGCGCAGCACCTCCCCGGCGCCGACCGACGGGAGCTGGTCGACGTCGCCGACGAACAGCAGGTGGGCGCCGGGTGGTACGGCTTTGGCGAGCTTGTTGGCCAGCAGCAGGTCCAGCATGGACGCCTCGTCGACCACGACCAGGTCGGCGTCCAGGGGGTTGTCGCGGTCGAAGGAGGCGTCCCCGCCCGGGCGCAGCTGCAGCAGCCGGTGCACGGTGGTGGCCTCGTGGCCGGTCAGCTCCGACAGCCGCTTGGCCGCCCGTCCGGTGGGAGCGGCGAGGATGACCTTGGCGCGTTTCGCCCGGGCGAGCGTGACGATCGAGCGGACGGTGAAGCTCTTGCCGCAGCCGGGGCCGCCGGTCAGGACGGCCACCTTCTCGGTCAGCGCGAGCCGTACGGCCTGGGCCTGCTCGGGCGCGAGGTCGGCGCCGGTCCTGCCGCGCAGCCAATCGAAGGCGGTGGGCCAGTCGACGGCCTCGAACGCGCCCAGCCGGTCGCGGCCGGAGGCCAGCAGGCCCCGCAGCGTGCCGGCCAGGGAAAGCTCGGCGCGGTGGAACGGCACGAGGTAGATCGCC
This sequence comes from Sphaerimonospora thailandensis, assembly GCF_016863115.1. Taxonomy (GTDB): domain Bacteria; phylum Actinomycetota; class Actinomycetes; order Streptosporangiales; family Streptosporangiaceae; genus Sphaerimonospora; species Sphaerimonospora cavernae. Next base: position 239,080 of record NZ_BOOG01000008.1, on the reverse strand, counting down.
GGGACGGTGCTGTCTCCGCTCTCCCCTGCCGGGACGTCCTCGCGGACGACGCCCTCCTCGGCGGCCAGTTCCTCCAGGCAGGCGGCGGTCAGCTCGGCGGGCACCTCGAGGATCTTGACGGCGTCGGCGACGAGGTTGGGCGCCGGCAGGTAGCAGTGCCCGTCGTCGGCGGCCTCCGACAGCGTGTAGCGCAGCCCGGCCTTGACCCGTTCGGGGCTGTCATGGGGGATGCCGACCGCCTGGGCGATGGTGTCGGCGGTCTTGAACCCGATGCCCCACACGTCGTCGGCGAGACGGTAGGGCTCTTTGCGTACCACGCCGATGGAGGCCTCGCCGTACTGCTTGAAGATCCGCACGGCGATCGAGGTGGACACGCCGACGCCCTGCAGGAAGATCATCACCTCTTTGATGATCTTCTGTTCCTCCCAGGCGGCGGCGATCATCCGGGTGCGTTTCGGGCCGAGCCCGGGGACCTCGACCAGCCGCTCGGGCTCCTCCTCGATCACGCGGAGGGTGTCGGTGCCGAAGTGGTCGACGATCCGCTCGGCCATCTTCGGGCCGATGCCCTTGATCAGTCCGGAGCCGAGGTAGCGCCGGATGCCCTGGACGGTCGCCGGCAGGACCGTGGCGTAGGACCACACCTCGAACTGCCTGCCGTACCGGGGGTGGGATCCCCACCGGCCGGTGAGCCGCAGCGATTCGCCGACCTGTGCGCCCAGCAGCGGCCCGACGACGGTGAGCAGCTCGCTGCCCGAGCGTTCGGCGGCGACCCGGGCGATCGTGTAGCCGGTCTCCTCGTTGGCGTAGGTGATCCGTTCGAGCACCGCCTCCAGCACGGTGCCCGGCGGCCTGTCCGCTGCCGCGCCGGGAGGATTGGTCATGGCTGGCATTGTCTCCCAGACGGGGTCGCGCCGCGTACGGCCTGCCCCGTGCTGTGCGCCGGATCCGGTGCCGCCGGGACGCTAGCCTGGTGCGATCGACGATGCGGTCGTGACTGGGGAGGTCGGCGGGATGGTTCTGGAGGGTACGGCTCGCGCGATGCTGCGCAGGCTGGCGGTCGAGCAGGCGCAGTCGCGGGTGCCCTCGCTGGTGGCGGCGGTGGTCCGGGGTGGGCAGATCGCCTGGTTCGGGGCCCGGGGGCGGGTCGGCGGGCAGCGGCCGGACCGGGACACGCAGTACCGGATCGGGTCGATCACCAAGACGATGGTGGCGGTCATGGTGATGCGGCTGCGTGACGAGGGGCGGCTGGACCTGCTCGATCCGTTGGACAAGCACGTGCCGGGCACGCCCGTGGGTGAGGCGACGATCGCCCAGTTGCTGTCGCACACCAGCGGGCTGACGGCCGAGCCGCCCGGCCAGTGGTGGGAGCGCACGCCGGGGGTGGCGGTGGCCGAGATGATCGGGGCGATGGGGCCGGAGTCGGCTCGGCATCGGCCGGGGCGGCGCTACCACTACTCCAATGTGGGGTTCGGGCTGCTGGGCGAGCTGGTGGCGCGCAAGCGGTCGGCGCCGTGGGAGCAGGCCGTGCGCGAGGAGATCCTCCAGCCGCTCGGCATGCGCGACACCACCGCGCGGCCGCGGTCCCCGCACGCGAGCGGGTACGCCGTGCACCCGTGGGCCGATGTGCTGCTGCCGGAGCCGGAAAACGACCATGGCGCGATGGCCCCGGCCGGGCAGATGTGGTCGACTGCTGCCGATCTGGCGCGCTGGGCGGCCTTCATCTGCGGTGACACGGGTGGGGGTGGCATCGGGGAGGTGCTGCGGCCGGACACGCTCGCGGAGATGCGCGAGCCGGCCATCGTGGAGGACGGCGACTCCTGGAGCCGGGGGTACGGCCTGGGCTTCCAGCTCGCCCGGCACACCGGTCCGCGCGGCTCGCGGCGGCTGGCCGGCCACACCGGGTCGATGCCCGGTTTCCTGGCCACGGTGTGGGCCGATCCCGCCGACGGTGTCGGCGTGCTGTGGCTGGCCAACGCCACCTCGGGGATGCGCGGGCCGCTCGACACCGATCTGCTGGACATCCTCGCCGAGCACGAGCCGCCGCTGCCGGCCGAGTGGGAGCCCATCGAGGTCGACGACGACCTGCTGGCGCTGACCGGGCCGTGGTATTGGGGGCCGGCGCCGTACGTGCTGCGGGTGCTGCCGCGGCGGGGGCTGTCGCTCACGCCGGTCAGCGGCCAGGGCCGGGCGTCGCGGTTCGCCGCCCGGGACGACGGCACCTGGCTCGGGCTGGACGGCTACTACGCCGGCGAGACCCTGCGGGTGGTCCGCTCCGGCGACGGCGGCGTGCACCTGGACCTCAACACGTTCGTGTTCACCCGCGAGCCGTACGATCCGGGGGCCCCGGTGCCGGGCGGTGTGGACCCCCAGGGGTGGCGGCGAGGGGCCGGCGGTGAGCCGCCGAGATGAAGGTGTGTCGGTGGGGACGGCAGCGGCTGTGCTCGCGCCGCCCCGGGGGTTCCCACCGTCATGTCCAGTAAACCCCCCCTTGTCTTTACTTGACCGGCGGCGTGGTATCTATTACCTTTTAGGCAGCTAAGGGCGCATATGTCCGTTTCTTAGGTCAACTGCGTCCCATCTCTGACCGACGCGGCGTTCCCTCCGGGGATGCCGCCCGGCCGCCGAGTCCGCGTCCACGCGGAGCCGGGGACCCACCTCTCCTGGGGTGAATCGGTGCGCTGTGCCGTGCCGTAGGGCGACTTCCAGCCCGAACCCGTCAGCTAACCCGGTAGGCGGCATGGAAGCAAGGGAGTAGACCCCGCATGCACGCCCTCAAGTCCTGTGTTCGTGCTGCCCTCGTCACCGGCGCCGCGACCACCGCGCTCGTGTCCGCCGTCGTCGCCGGGCCGCAGGCCGCGCTGGCCGCCACCACCCACGCCGCCCCCGCTCACGCCACCGCGGTCACGGGCCACATCGCGCAGGCCGGCGGCCACGGCAACCCCGACTCTCTGGCTCAGATCGCCCGCACGCTGCCCAAGGTCAGCCCGCAGGACGTGCTGAAGCTGGCCGCCAGCCAGGTGGGAATCACCGAGAACGGCGACGGCGGCGGGACCAAGTTCCACGACTGGTACATGTCCACTCCGCGCGCCCAGGAGACCCTGGCACGTGACGGCGGCACCCTGGACGGCTACGCCAACGCCCCCTGGTGCGACATGTTCGTCTCCTGGGTGGGCGAGCGGCTCGGCATCGGCCCCGTCATGGGGTCGGACGCCTACACCGTCGAGCACGCGACGTGGTTCGCCGAGCACGGCCGGTGGGGCCAGACGCCCAAGCCCGGCGCCGTGGTCTTCTTCGACTGGAGCGGCGGCGGCGACATCGACGGCATCGACCATGTCGGCTTCGTCGTCCGCGACAACGGCGACGGCACCATCGAGACCATCGAGGGCAACACCGGTGACGGCGGCGCCGTCGAGGAGCGCACCCGCTCCACGGGCTACGTGGCGGGGTACGGCTACCCGCTGTACACCGCGCCGTGACGCGGCCGCTTGACGCCGGTCCCTGACGCGGCCGCCGGCGGGTACCGAGCCCCGCGCCGAATCCCGCGCCGGGCCCTGGCGCCGGCCGGACCCCGACCTGAAGCCGTGATCGCGGCTCCGGGTCGGGGTCCGGCCGTTTTCCGCCCCACCCGACGCGGTTCGCCCGGTCTGTCATGTTCTGTAATGCTGTGGCGGTAGGAACACCCATGTAGGGCCGCCGGAGTCCGCGGCACCAGGAAAAGGAAAAGGTCAGGAGGAGACGTGGATCTCACGCGGACGGGACTGCCGGGGATCGGGCTGCAGCATGTGCTCACCACCGAACGAGGCCGGCAGGTAGGAGTGATCTCACATCACACCGGCCGCCGCGACCTGGTGATCTACGACAAGGAAGACCCCGACACCTGTGTGGTCACGGTGCTGCTCACCGCCGACGAGGCCAGCGCGCTGGCCGAGCTGCTGGGCACCGGCCGCATCGTCGAGCGCCTCAACGAGCTGCATCGCCAGGTGGAAGGGCTCGTGACCGAGAAGATCCCCATATCGGCGGGATCGCCGTACGACGGGCGAGCGCTCGGCGACAGCAGGGTACGCACCAGGACCGGGGCGTCGATCGTCGCCGTGGTGCGTGACGGCCAGGTGATCGCCAGCCCACGTCCCGATCTCGTGTTCGCCCCGGGCGACGTCGTCGTCGTCGTGGGCACCGGGGAGGGAACCGCGGCGGTGGCCGACATCTTCCGCAACGGATGACGCCCGTGCACGGTGCCATCCAGCTGATCGAACTCGGTGCGATCATTCTGGCCCTCGGGCTGCTCGGAGCCGTGGCGGTCCGGTTCTCCATCTCGGCGATCCCGCTGTACCTGCTGGCCGGTCTGGCCTTCGGGATCGGCGGGATCCTCCCCCTGACCACCAGCGAGGAATTCGTCTCCCTGGGCGCCGAGGTCGGCGTGATCCTGCTGCTGTTCACCCTGGGCCTGGAATACACGGCCGACGAACTGGTGGGAACGCTGCGCACCTCGGCCCCGGTGGGCCTGCTCGACCTGGTGCTGAACGCCGCCCCCGGCGTGATCACGGCGCTCGTGCTGGGATGGGGACCCGTCGCGGCCGTCGCCCTCGGCGGCATCACCTACGTCACCTCCTCCGGCATCACCGCCAAAGTGGTCGGCGACCTGGGCTGGCTGGGCAACCGGGAGACCCCCGCGGTGCTGTCGGTGCTGGTGTTCGAGGACCTCGCCATGGCCGCCTACCTGCCGATCCTCACCACCCTGCTGGCCGGGGCCGGTCTGGCCGCCGGCGCGATGAGCCTCGCCGTCGCGGGCGGCACGATCACCGTCATCCTGGTCATCGCGCTACGGCACGGCACCCTGGTAGGGCGGTTCGCCTCCAGCCCCAACGAAGAGGTGCTCCTGCTGAAGGTGCTCGGGCTGACCCTGCTGGTCGCCGGAGTCGCCCAGCAGTTGCAGGTGTCGGCCGCCGTGGGGGCGTTCCTGGTCGGCATCGCCCTGTCCGGCCCCCTGGCCCACAACGCCAGGCGGGTGCTGGAGCCGCTGCGTGACCTGTTCGCCGCGGTGTTCTTCGTGTTCTTCGGCCTGCAGACCGACCCGCGCCAACTGCCGCCGGTCCTCGGGATCGCCGCGCTGCTCGCCGTGATCGGGGTGGCGACCAAGGTCGCCACCGGATGGTGGGCCGCCCGCCGGGCCGGGGTCGGGCCGAGCGGCCGGCTGCGTGCCGGGGCCGCCCTCATCTCCCGGGGAGAGTTCAACATCGTCATCGCCGGCCTGGCCGTCAGCGGCGGCGTCGGCGGCAAGCTCGGGCCGCTGGCCGCCGCCTACGTGCTCATCCTCGCGGTCGCCGGGCCGCTGCTGGCCCGCGGCGCCGAACCGCTGGCACGCCTGCTGCGTCGCCGCACCATCGCGACCCCCCAGCCGGTCGCCCGGCCGCTCACCCGTACGGCTGCGCAGGATCCCGTCGAAGCCGCGGACGAGATCTCCTGACCGATCGTTCACGTACCATCGGCCGTCCAGTCCTCGCGGCGGCGTCTTGACCTTCCCCCTGGGTGAAGCCGCAGGATCGTCGGCGTCGGCCACGGGGGCCGAGACGAGGAGGAGCGGTGGGTGAGCTGCTGACGATCGGGGCGTTCGCCCGCGCCGCACGGCTGTCGCCGAAGGCGCTGCGGCTGTACGACGAACTCGGGTTGCTGCGGCCCGCGGCGGTGGACGGGGAGTCCGGATACCGGTACTACGATCCGGGACAGCTGGAGCAGGCCCGACTGATCGCCTGGTTGCGGCGGCTGGGGATGCCGCTGGCGCGCATCCGCAGGGTGTGCGACCTGCCGGCGCCCGCGGCGGCCGAGGAGGTCGCCGGCTACTGGGAGCGGGTGATGGCCGAGACGGCGGCCCGCGGGCGGCTGGCCACCTTCCTCGTCGACTATCTGTCGGGAAGGGGCAGCGCCGTGGAAGACGCCGCGACCATGCTCGGGATCCGGTACGCCGCCAGGTCGGAGTCAGGACTGGTACGCACGAGCAACGAGGACACCGCCTACGCCGGCAGCCGGTTGCTGGCGGTGGCCGACGGGATGAGCGGCCGGGCCGGGGACCGCGCCAGCGCCGCGGCCGTCGAGGCGCTCAAGCCGCTGGAAACCCGTGCGGTTCCGGCGGATGACCTGCTCGGCGCACTCGCCGACGCGGTCGCCGAGGCCGACCGGGCGATCCAGGACATCGCCGCGTCGGCGCCGTCGGGTGAGGCGGTCACCACGCTGACCGCCCTGCTGTGGTCGGGGTCCCGCCTGGCCCTGGTGCACATCGGCGACAGCCGAGCCTACCTGATGCGTGACGGGGCACTGTTCCAGATCACCCATGACCACACCTACGTGCAGTCGCTGGTCGACGAGGGCCGGCTGAGCCCGGAGGAGGCGGCGTCGCATCCGCGGCGGTCGCTACTGGTGCGGGCGCTGACCGGTACGGGCGCGGCCCAGCCCGACCTGTCGCTGCACGAGGCCGTGGCCGGAGACCGGTACCTGCTGTGCTCCGACGGGCTGTCGGCCGTCGTGCCGGCCGGGTCGCTGCGCGAGGCGCTGGCCGGTACGGGCGGTCCTCAGGAGGTGCTCAACGAACTGGTCGAGCGGGCGTACGCCGCCGGCGCCCCCGACAACGTCGCATGTGTGGTCGCCGACGTGGCGCGGCTGGACACCTCGTCCGCGGACGGCGCCGGTCACAACGGCACCGGTCACAACGGCGGCGGCCCGCGATGAGCACGTCAACCGTGAACGTGCCGGTTGTCCATGGGCCGGCGGTTCGGAAGATCGGCGCCTGGACGGTCGACCGCCGCCCGCTGGCCGTCCCGGCCTACCGGCGGCTGTGGACGGCCTCGGCCGTGTGCGCGGTGGGCGGTTCGTTCAGCGTGGTCGCGGTGCCGACGCAGCTGTTCACGATGACCGGTTCGTCGGCCGCCGTGGGCGGCGCCGCTGCGGTGTCGCTGGTCGCGCTGGTCACGGCGGCGCTGTGGACCGGGGCACTCGCCGACAGCATGGACCGGCGAAAGGTGCTGCTGGCCGCGCACTGCGGCCTGGCCCTGACGTACACCGTGCTGTGGGCCCAGGCCGCCCTGGGCGGCCGATCGCTTCCGCTCCTGCTGGTGGCGGTGGCCTGCCAGGGGCTGACGTTCGGCGCGGTCATGACGACGATGGGCACGGTCGTGCCCCGCCTGGTCCCGGTCGAACTGCTGCCGGCGGCCAGCAGCCTCAGCTCGCTGGTCCGCTACACCGGCTCGATCCTGGGACCGGTGCTGGCCGGGGCCCTGATCCCGGTCGCCGGGCTCGGCACGCTGTACCTGTTCGACGCCGTCGCGCTGCTGGCCGTCGTGTGGGCCGTCGCGAAGCTGCCGCCGCTGCCACCCCACGCCACGGCTGCACAGGACGGTCCGCCCCGCACCACGATCGGACAGATCCTGGCGGGTTTCCGCTATCTCGCGGCCAGCCGGCTGCTGCTGGCGGTGCTGGGGGTGGACCTCGCCGCGATGGTCTTCGGCATGCCGTCGGCGCTGTTCCCGGAACTGGCCCGGCACGCCTTCGGCGGCCAGCCGGGCGGCGGCATGGAACTGGGGCTGCTCTACGCCGCCTACCCGGCCGGGGTCCTGCTGGCCGGGCTGCTGTCGGGCACGTTCACCCGGGCCCGGCGCCAGGGCGCCCTCATGGCGGCGGCCGCCGTCACGTGGGGTCTCACCGTCGTGGTCCTCGGGCTGGCCGCACGGCTGGAGATCGCCCTGACGGCGCTCGCCTGCGGCGGCGCGGTGAACTTCGTGCTGAGCACCTTCCGCAACGCCATCTCCCAGGCGCACACCGACGACGCCATGCGCGGCCGGGTCCAGGGGCCGCTCACCGTCGTGCTGGTCGGGGGCCCGCAGATCGCCAACCTGCTGCACGGAGCGGCCGGGGCGGCGTACGGGCCGCACGTCGTGATCTGCGCGGGCGGGGCGCTCACCGCGGTGACCGTGGCGGCGATCGCCTGGGCGACACCCCAGCTGCGCCACTACGTCCCCCGGCCTCCCGGCCGCTGACCGCGCGACGGCATGCCTCGGCCGCGCGTTTCTCCTGGCGGCTAGGATCGGGCCGTGCCCTTGACCGTGGACGATGTCGATCGGTTCGAGTCCCTCAGGCCGCGCCTGGAGGCCATCGCCTACCGCCTCCTCGGCTCGGCGGGAGAGGCCGAAGACGCAGTGCAGGAGACGTTCCTGCGCTGGCAGGCCGCCGACGTCGACCGCATCGAGGTCCCCGAGGCCTGGCTGACGAAGGTCCTCACCAACCTGTGTCTCAACCAGCTCACCTCCGCGCGGGTGCGCCGTGAGACCTATGTGGGCCAGTGGCTGCCCGAACCGCTGCTCGCCGGGGACCCGATGCTCGGCCCGGCCGACACCGCCGAGCAGCGCGAATCGGTCTCGTACGCGGTGCTCACCCTCATGGAGCGCCTGTCCCCCAACGAGCGGGCGGTGTACGTGCTGCGGGAGGCCTTCGACTACCCGCACCGGGAGATCGCCGAGATCCTCGACATCACCGAGGCCGCCAGCCAGCAGATCTTTCACCGCGCCAAGAAGCACGTCGCGGACGGCAGGGTCCGCGCTGAAGTCGACGAGGCCGCCGCCCGGCGGATCGTCGAGGAGTTCCTGGTGGCCGCCACCACCGGCCGGACCGAGCCGCTCGTGCGTCTGCTCACCGAGGACGCCATCTCGATCGGCGACGGCGGCGGGAAGGTCCCGGCCCGCGCCAAGGTGCTCGAGGGCGCCGTCGCGGTCGCGAAGTTCCTGCGGGGCCTGCTCAAACCCGCCGAGGTCAAGCGTGCCCTGGTCGGCGGCGCGCCCGAGGTCTACGCCTGGACCGCCAACGGCGACCCCGCCGTGGTGGCCGTCGTCGACGGCCGGGTCGTCGGAGTCATGTGCCTGGAGGTCACCGCAGAGGGCATCGCCGGGCTCCGCAACCAGGTCAACCCCGACAAGCTTGAGCGCGCGACCGCGCGGTGGGCGGCCGCCGATCATGGGGAACCCCTGCTCATCGCCTTCTGATCACTGTGTGAGGTGCTTCACATCGCGTTCCTGTCAGGAAACGGCGGGCCGCCCGGTTCAAGTGGCGAACCCGCGCGAGACAGGAGCAGGAAATGCGGCACCGCATCATCGTCCTCGGAGCCGGATACACCGGAGCCTTCGCCGCCGGCCGCCTCGCCAGGCGGCTCCGCCGCGAGGACGTCGCCATCACCCTCGTCAACGCCGAGCGCGACTTCGTCGAACGCGTCCGCCTGCACCAGCTGGCGGCCGGGCAGGACCTCAGGCCCCGGCCGCTCAGCGAGATGTTCGCGGGCGCCGGCGTCGAACTGAGGCTCGCGAAGGTCACCGGCGTCGACGTCGACCGCAAGACCGTCGCCGTCGCCGACGTGAACGGCACCGGCCTGGTCGCGGCCGGGGCAGAAGAACTCGGCTACGACACGCTCGTCTACGCCCTCGGCAGCGGCTGGAACGCCCAAGGCGTCCCCGGGGCCGCCGAGCACGCCTATGAGATCGCCGGCCGCCCCGGAGCGCTCCGGCTGCGCGAGCGCCTGGCCCGCCTCGACGCCGGGCAGAGCGTGGTCGTCGTCGGCGGCGGCCTCACCGGCGTGGAGGCCGCGACCGAGATCGCCGAGGCCCGCCCGGACCTCGAGGTCGCCCTCGCCGCCCGCGGCGGCCTCGGCGACTGGCTCTCGCCCAAGGGCCGCGAGCATCTGCGGAAGGTCTTCGGCAGGCTCGGGATCACCGTGCACGAGCACACCGCCGTCACCGGCGTCGAAGCCGGCCGCGTCGCCACCGCCGGCGGCAGGGCCATCCCGGCCGCGGTCACCGTGTGGGCCACCGGCTTCGCGGTCCACCCGATCGCCAAGGCGACCACCCTGGAGGTCACCGGCACCGGTCAGATCGTGGTCGACGGGACCATGCGCTCGGTCTCGCATCCGGACGTGTACGCCGTCGGTGACGCGGCCCTGGCGATGGGCCCCGGGGACAAGCCGCTGCGGATGTCGTGCGCCTCGGGAACTCCGGCCGCGTGGCAGGCCGCCGACGCGATCGCGGCGCGCCTGACCGGCGGGAAGCTCCCGAACGCGCCGATCCGCTACTTCAACCAGTGCATCTCGCTGGGACGCGAGGACGGCCTGATCCAGTACGTCACCGCCGACGACCGCGCCGTGCGGGCGGTCCTGACCGGACGGATCGCCGCCGTCTACAAGGAGCTGGTCTGCAAGGGCGCCGCCTGGGGCGTCGCCAATCCGACGTTCGGGCTGCCGACCCGGCGCCGCCGCGTCACGTGGGAACGGGCCGCGGCGGGCCCGGCCGTCGAGGCACTGGCATAACACCAGGGGCGAAGCGGGCGCCCTCCACGCGAGGGCGCCCCGCATCCCCCACGTCGACCGGCACCGGGCACGGCTCGGCCACCCGCCGCGGAGCCTCGCGGTTCGGTGGTGCGTGTCGCCCTCCGTGGCGTCCACGGCTTCCGGGCGGAGATCAGCCCTCCCGCCTCCAGGCGGGCATGATCCGCATCTCGCGGAATCGCCAGCCCGCCGGTGTCCGTACTGCGGTGGTGTACTGTCGCAGGCCGCCTGTGAAGTGGGGCGCCTGGCCGTCGCGGTAGTGGTACACGAACGAGTTCGCCGAGGCGGTCGCCCGGTCGCCGTCGACCTCCACCAGCAGGTCGGTGGACGTGTGCTGGGTGTGCTCCCCCCCGGCCTCGGCCTGCCGCAGGAAGCCGACGACCTTGTCGATGCCGTGGAGTTCGCCCCCGCGCGGTGAGTGCACCGTCACATCGTCGGTGTAGACGGTGCCGGCGTCCTCCCACCGCTTCTCGTCGAGCAGGCGCGTGAGGCGGGTGAACAGGTCGGTGATCGCGATGTGGTCGGCGATCAGGGTATCCATGGACATGACATCCTTTCTCGTTGGCGATTCCAATGTTGGTAGCGCCAACTATACAGATATTCATTGGACGCGCCAACGATGTAGGGTTACTGCTGTGGAAGAGACCCCCGCACGCCTGACCGCGAAGCCGAGTTGGCTGCTCACCCAGCTGGCAGTGCACGCCCACCGATTGTCGTCCGACGGCTTCGGCGAGATGGGTGCGCGTGGGTACCACTTCCGGATCCTGGCCGCGCTGGACGAGTTCGGGGCGGCCAGCCAGGCCGAACTGGGTCGCCGGTGCAACATGGACCGCAGCGACGTCGTGGCGGCGATCAACGAACTGGCCGAACAGGGTTTCGTCGAGCGCACGCCCGATCCGGACGACCGGCGACGCAACATGGTGACCCTCACCGAGGCAGGTGATCGGCAACTGCGACGCATAGACCAAGCGCTCGACCAGGTACAGGACGACCTGCTCGGACCTCTCCCGGCTGAGGACAGGCAGACCTTGACCCGCCTGCTCGCTCGACTGCTCACGCACCACCAACGGGGTGAGCATCGGCAACCGACCACTCGCGCCGGGAGGGCCTCGTCCTTGCCGAGGTCAACGCGTTCGACGGGCGGCACCGCGAGCGGAAGGAGGATGCAGCAGTGACCGCGGGTGAGCAAGGACGGACAGTGACGCCGGTGGACACGGCGGAGGGCGGAAAGGGCGGTGCCGGCCGCCGGGACACCGGTGCCGGGACCCGGCGCGCGCGCATCCGCCGGCCGATACGCGCCGCCTCCCGGCGGGGTCCCTGGAAGCGTGGTCTGCTGCTCGCGGTGCTGGCGCTGCTGCTCGGCCTGCTCATGCTGCTGCATGCGAAGATCCCGAACCGGATCGGGAACCTCGGCAGCCTGGTGGAGACCTTCCTGCCATGGCTCGGCCTGTTCATCCCGGTGCTGTCGGCCGGGGCGCTGTGGCGCCGCTCCGCCTCCGCGGCGGTCGCGCTGCTGTTGCCGGTCATGGTGTGGCTGAACCTCTTCGGCGGGCTGCTCGGCGACAAATCCCGCCCGGGCGGTGACCTCACGGTGGTCAGCCACAACATCGACACCGGCCATCCCGACCCGGCCGCCGTCGCCCGTGACGTGGCCGCCTCAGGGGCGGACGTGCTGGCCTTGGTGGAGCTGACCGCGCAGACCCTGGGCACATTCGAGAAGGGGCTGGCGAAGGCGTACCCGTACCACACGGTGCGGGGCACGGTCGGACTGTGGAGCAGGCTGCCGCTGTCGGACACCCGGCCGATCGACATCATGATGGACTCCGGGCCGTTGATGGCCTACAACCGGGCACTGCGCACCACGGTGGCCACGGACCAGGGTCCGCTGGCGGTGTATGTGGCCCACCTCGGGTCCGTACGGGTGAATCCCAGGATGGGCTTCTGGACGGCTCAGCGGAACCGGGGCGCGCAGGCGCTCGCCAAGGCCATCGCCGCCGAGCAGAACGAGCGGGTGGTTCTACTCGGCGACCTGAACGGCACCATGGACGACCGCGCGTTCGCCGGCCTCACCTCCCAGCTGCGCTCGGCCCAGGACGTCGCCGGGGACGGCTTCGGCTTCAGCTGGCCGGCGAAGTTCCCGATGGTACGGATCGACCAGATCCTGGTCCGTGGCGTGGAACCGGCGAACTCGTGGGTGCTGCCCGCCACCGGCAGCGACCATCTGCCGGTGGCGGCCGAAATCAGCTGGTGAACAGGGCGCGACGGCACGGATCACATTGAGGGTGCCATAGAAGTCTCGCGGCGAATCGTGTCCAGGTCTCCGGTGACCAGCGCCCCCGCCGTTATCGCGCCGACCGGCGCCAACGGCTTCTCAGCTTCGGCCTTCTTTCCGATGTGTCTCAGGTCGCCGGCGTGTCGGGGGCAGCCGCGCGGAGTTCGGCGGCCACCGCCCGTTCGCGAAGCTGGGCCGCCTCCGCCCTGGCCACGTCGAGCTGCGCCCGCAGGTCGGCCAGGCGGGCCCGCTCCAGCGCCAGCTCGGCCTGGAGCCGCTCCCGCTCGGCGACGGCCGTACGAGCCTGTTCGACGGCGCGATCCGCCTGATCCTGGGTTGCCTGCGCTCGTTGTCTGGCCTGCGCCGTCTCAGCGGCGGCGCGGGCCGTCTCGGCGATCGCCTGCTCCCGTGCTTCCTCGGCCGCCTGCGCGCGGGCCAGTGCCCGGTCGCGTTCGGCATGGGCCTGGCCGACCGCCCGATCGCGTTCGGCCTCGGCGCGGGTGACGGCGCGGTCGCGTTCGGCCTCGGCGGCCTGGGCGCGGGCGAGCGCGGCCGCACTGGCCTGCTCGGCCTCGCGGTGCGCGCGCCGGGCCAGCTCGGCCTCGTTCTTCGCCGCTGCGGCCTCGGCGGCGGCCCGTTCGTGCTCCTGCCGTTCCCGTACGGCGTCCGCCCGCGCCTGGCGTGCTTCCGATACAGCCTGATCGACCCGTGCGGTCAGTTCCTTAACGGCCTGAACGCGCGCGGTCTCAGCCGCCTCGGCCCGCTGGCGGGCCTCAGCGGCCTCCTGCTGAGCCTTCCGTTCGGTGCTCGCCGCCTCGCGCAGGGCGGCCAGCGCCTGCTCGCGGGCGGTCTCGGCGTCGGTGAACGCGCTGTCGCGTTCGGCGTAGGCCTCCTCTGCCGTCTGCCGGGACTCCTGCGCCTCCCGCCGGGCGGCCTGTGCGGCCTCGCGCGCGAGCCGTACCTGCTCAAGTGCCTGCTCGCGCTCGGTGCGGGCGATGGCGACGCGGGTGTGCGCCTCGGCCTGGACCGCGCTCAGCTTCGCCTCGACTCCCGCCGGGCTCAGCTCGTCGGCGAGCACCTGGGCGAGCGGCTCGATAGCCGCCGTGAGGCCCTTCTCCATGCGTTCGTACAGGTCTTCGACCCGGGCGAGCGCTCCCTCGAGTCCGGGTGCGGCCCGGCGCATCTCCCTTTCCCGCTTTGCCGCCGCCTGGCAGGCCCCCTGCGGGCAGTACTCCCTGGGCCTGCCCCGCCGCACCTGCTGCTCTATCGCAGCGCCGCAGTGCCTGCAGGCCCGCGTCGTCGTGGCCGCAGAGGTCGTGATGCTCTCGGGGGTCGCCGCCGTGCTCGCCGGGACGCCCGTCTCCGGGGGATTCGTCACACGCGACAGCCTACCAATTTCTGTATTTCTGGAAACAGAAAATCAGAAACAGAGATTCGTTGCGCAGACAGGAGAGCCGAATAGCTTTGGAGACGGGTAATTCCCGCAAGTTATCTAGCGACTGCGGAGACCCGGCCCGGCGAGACACCTGTCCTGTCTCACATGCCGGCGGAGAGGTTGAACGCCTACGGTCCGGCGCAGTGCCGATGTCGGACGGTTTGGGCCAAGGCTTGCGGGGTAGCCCCCAGGGCGTCGCCGCGCAGGCGAATTCCATGAAGAGAAACTGCGCTCCGCCGGGTCTCGGACCTCGGCGGCTGACGACGCCGCACAGATCAGGCTCGCGCACACCCCAATCAATGAGATCGAGGCTCGCGTCCATCGCTGTGTCGGAGGAGCAAGGAGTACGCCCATGACAGTTGACGATGGCAACCAGCGGTTGTCGGCGCGGGCCGCGTGTCTGGGCGTCGCCGGCGGCCTTCGATCGTGGCCCCCGCTTGGGGTGCCGTTAACGAGCGGCGAACCAGGTGACAAGTAACCCGCCAGTAGCCTTCGGATCGAAGGCGCCAGCCCTGAGCGCCACGCTGGTTCCCTGCTGGTCGGCGAGGAGGCCAGTGTGGTGGGGGGTATCGGACACCGCATCAGGCTGCAGCGGGGTCGGGAACCGGGGCCTGGGGGACGGGGGTGGCGAACTGGAGGCGGCTGCACATATTCAGCCGCACCTCGCCGTACGGCTGGATGTGCATCCAGAACAGCGGGGTCAGGGCGCGTTTGTCCTCGTCGGTGAGGACGTCGGCCCATTCGGGGTCGGCAAGCATGTCCTGGATCATCAGGGTGTTCACGAAGACGAGCGCCGTTTGCAGGAGATGGAGTGCGAGAACGGACAGTTCTTGCTGGTCACGGCGATTGGAGGAAAGTTCGCCGCTCTTGCCGAAAAAGATGATGTCGTTGGCGCCGTTCCAGCCCTCGACGACGTTGAGCCCTTCCTGGATCTCGCGCTGGAGATCGCGGTCGCGTAGGTAGCGGGCGACGAAGATGGTCTTCTGCGCGCGGCCGACTTCGAGCATGGCCTGGTAGACGGGGTGGGAGGCGGTGCGGGTGAAGCGCCGAAGGATCGCCTCGGTGGTGGCAGTGCCGACCCGGATGGCGGTGGCGTACTTGATGAGCTGGTCGTAGTTGTTCTTGATGACGTCCCAGCGGATCGGGCGGGTCATCGCGTCGGCGAGGTTGTCGTAGGCTTCCTCGTCCTCGCGGCCGGGTCGGTAGAGCTTGACCTTGTTGATCTGCTTGATGCGGGGCAGCAGGTCGTAGCCCAGGAGCCGGGTCAGTCCGAACCCGATTTCCGACTGGCCGTGTGAATCGACATAGTTGCCTTCGGCCTGCATGGTCGTGGCGTGGCGCATGATCCCCTCGATCGCGGCGGCGACCTCGGAGGCGGTGCAGTTGAGAAGCTGGCTGTGAATGGCCATCGAACCTTTCTCGATGTGCCAGTACACGAGCACGCCGCGGCCCCCGTACCGGGAGTGCCACTCGGTGAAGATGTTGCGGTCCCATGCCTTGAAGTGTGTGGAGTCGGAGGCGACGGTGGTGGTGCCCTGCCCCCAGACGGTTTCCTGGCGGGCGGCGAAGGTGGCGTTGGCAATCTCCACCCCAGCGGCCTTGAGGCCGACCGCAGTCAGATAGCGCCGCGCGGTGTAGCGGAGCTCCTCCTCGCTGTGCCCGTGCTCACCGGCGGCGACCGCGCTGATCCCTGAGTTAGTGCCGTACGCGTACGCGATCAGGAGCAGGCGTTCCAGGAGCTTCGCCTCGCCGATCGCCTCCCGGGTGCCGACCGGGGCGAGGGCCTTGAGCATCCCGGTGCGCAGGGCGGCCTCTTTGAGGATGTCGATGAGAGCGACGGTGCCCCACTTCTTGCGGATCGCCTTCTTGAGTTTGCGCAGGTTCTTGGGTTCCTTTTGCGGTTCGGGCTCGCTGAACTTGATCATCCCGTTGCGGTGCTTGCCGCTGATCGTCACCCAGGGCAGCTTCGGCAGCTTGGTGTCCAGGGCGCCGAGCTCGGCGCGCATCTCGCTCTGGAGCTGGGCTATGAACATCTTCGCGTCGCGTGGCTTGTTCAGCTTCTCGTAGTACTCCGCGCGCCGGACCTCGAAGTCGTCGGGCAGGTCGTCGTCGGGGTTACGCCACTTGTCGGCGCCGACCACCCAGATCTCCTTGCAGCGCAGCCGGTCGCGCAGGGCCTGGAAGACGCACGCTTCGTAGACGGTGCGCATGACGCGCTGGGGCCCCTTGTCGGGAGTGAAGATCGCGAACTCCATCCAGTCCTTGCGTACCACCCCCTCCAGTGGGATGGTCTCGCCAAGCGGGAGGTAGGTGGTGGAGGAGTCCTTGTGCCGCTTGATCAGCTTCAGCGCCTCGATGACGGGCTTGTGCCTGTCGTTGGAGGAGCGGAAATCCAGCACGCCCAGGAGCTTCATCAGCCCGCTGCGGTAGTGGTTGCTATACGAGGACTTGAACACCTCCCGCTTCGAGCGGGCGAACTCGGCGTTGGTCGCCTTCATCTCGGCGACCAGGTCCTTGAGCGTCTTCTCCCCGCCGACAGCTGGGTAGATCACCTCCCGCACGCTTCCCTCGGGGGCGCCGAGGGAAGCGGCGGCGATCTTCCCGAGGAGTCCGGCCTTGCCCCGGACCTTGGTGAACTCTGCGACGAACGCCTCGGTCACCTTCTTCTCGGCGCGCGCGTTGATGCGGTGCACGGTGGAGTTCAGCAACTCCACCAAGGTGTCGGTGATCTCCCGCTGCCGCTGGAACAGCAACGCGGCTAGCAGCACGTGCCGTATGGAGGCGTCGAAGCGCCGCAGGTGGCTGGGCGAGGACGCGGAGGCACGGGCCCGCCAGGCGTTGATGACCTGCACGCCGATGCCGGCGAACGCCTTGGCTGGGACGCCGACGGCGCGGACTTGCCCCAGCTTGGAGATCTCGTCCAGCAGCGAGTTGAGGCTGACGTTGCCCGGATGCGCCTTGATGTCGGCCAGCACCGACTCGACATTCTCCTCGTCCGTCGTATCGTCGCCGTCCACGGTCGCGCTGTCGCCCGGCTCGGTGCCGGTGCCGATCGGGTCCGTGAAGGCCAGCGCGTCCAGCCGCCGCGTGCAGTCCTTCGCCCGCGCGAGCCGGGCGGCGACCTCGGCGACGGCCCGCTCGTCGGCCTGGTGCAGCGCGGACCGGATGACCGTGTTGACCTGGGCCGCGGTGGGCGGCTCAATCAGGTCCACGCGCATCTGCCGCAGTAGCTCTGCCCGCACCTGCTCCTCACGGCGCTCGTCGTGCCAGATCACGTCCACCAGGTGCGAGACGAGCTTGACCAGGTCGGTCTTGGTGCACTCGTGCCAGCCCGTCAGATCCCTCAGCTCGCTGCGGTGCCGCTTCGCGGCACGCGAGGTGAAGTCGTAAAACCCCAGCTCGGACGCGGCAACGCCGACCTGCTTGGCGACGTGCTCGACCGCATCGGGCGGCAGCTCCATGCGCATCCGGGGAAACCGGCCGCGCCAGGTCAAGAACTTGAGCTGGACGGCGAAGCCCAGCCTCGTCGCCCCGGTCTTGTTGCGTAGCCATCCCGTCTCGTCGCCGGACAGGGTGAAGTGGTCCACCACCCCGTCCAGTCCCAGATCCCGCCCCACTCCACAGCCCCTTCCATCTCGGACTGGACGGTAGGGGCGCCGGTGTAAAGCGGGCGCAAGTATCGGCGAAGTGCCCGAAGGGACGGGATGACGTAGTACCGGTACCGGCTCTACCGCAGGACGGAGTCCACGTCGCCGGTGTAGGCGATCACTTCCTCATCCGGGCCCGGGGCTCGGAGCAGACGAAGAAGTCGTCCCTCGGTTACCGGGATCACCGTCCGGCCACCAGAGTAGCGGTTCTGGCCAGCGGGGCGGATGCTTTTGTTCCTCAGGGCTTCAGCACGATGGGTGCGTCATCTGCCCGTCCTCCGGCGGTGTCGGTTCCGTGGGCGGGGTCCTGGCCCAGCGCCGTGCCCAAGGCGGTGGGTGCGTAGTAAACCGTGCGACCCACGCGGTAGCGAGAAACCAGACCTGCGTCACGGAGCGTGGCGAGGTGCTCGGAGACGGTGGCGGGGCTCAGGCCGAGGTTTCGGGCCAAGGTGCTGGTCGAGGTGGGCTTGCTCAGGCTGGTCAGCACCTTGGCGCGGGTGCGTCCGATGAGGCGCTGGAGGCTTCGTGGCGCTGGCGGGTGGGGTGAGGACTGCCAGAGGTCACCGACTCCGCGCGCCGGGTAGATCAGGGTGGGCTGCCAGGGTGCTTCGACCACCACGGTGAGCGCCGGCCATACGAAGGCGCTCGGTAGGAGTAGGAGCCCTTGCCCGTTGAGGGGGTGCCGGGTCTGGTGCGGAGCCGCGATGTGGAGTGCGCCGAGTTCGTGCCAGGTGATGGTGGGGTGCAACTCGGTGAGCATGCGATGGAGCCCGCCCTCGGTCAATTGCCGAGATCTGACGGCGATGTCGGCATCGAGCAAATCCCGGAGCTGGGTCCATTGCGGGGCGATGAGCCAGTTCCAGCAGGCACGGATCAGGGTGACGAGCTGAGCGAGGGTGCGAGCGGGGTCGGCGAGGAGACGGTCGGCGACTTCGGGGGGCGGAGGCGTGTTCCGTTCGGGCCCGTGGAGACAGCGGTCGAGTTCCTCCCTCACATGGGTGGTGGGGGTGTCTGCGACCCGGGCCAGTTCGTCCTCGATCTCTGAGAGCGGGCCGGTCGGGGGCGGGGTCAGGAAGTCCGGTGTGTACCCGGTATGCGGGAGGAGGGTCAGGAGCGGGGAGAGTTGTTTCTCGTCGAGCTGGGGGCGGAGATTCCTCAGCCAGGGCAGGTGGTATGCCTGGCGACGGGGATCAGTGAGGGTCCGTACGGCGGCGACGGTCTCCCACAGTGGGGAGAGCGCGAAGCGGCATTTCAGCAGGTCCGCTGTCTCCACGAGCAACTGCACCGCCATGACCGCACCTTGTCTCTCATGGCCGCAACAGGCCGGTGGATTCGGCTATTTCCAAATCCATTGAACCGCGACCGGGGTGGTCTGGATGCTGCGTTCCATGTCTCAGCACAGCTCCCGCGTCCCTCAGCAGAGCGACTCCGCCGCCCCTTCCACTTCCACCGCGCCCGCCACGTACCGTACGGTCCTGGCTGTACGCGAGTTCCGCATGATCTTCCTCGCGCAGGTCATCGCGACTCTGGGCAATGTCGTCGCACAGATCACGCTCTCGATCACGGTGTACCAGCGGACGCAGTCGCCGCTGCTGTCCTCGCTGACGTTCGCGCTTGGCTTTGCCCCCTACGTCTTCGGGGCAACATTGCTGTCGGCAGTGGCTGACCGGCATCCCGCCCAGGACGTCATGGTGGCCTGTCAGGCGGTCAGTTGCGTGGTGGTCGGCACCATGGCACTTCCCGGCATTCCCATTCCCGTCCTGCTCGTCCTGCTGCTGGTGCTCGGCACCGTCGCCCCGGTGTTCCAAGGGGCCCGCGCGGCGAGCCTGCCGGACCTGCTGTCCGGCTCAGGGTACGCGCTCGGCCGATCCCTGCTGCGGCTCGTCTCGCAGAGCACCCAGATCATCGGCTTCGCGGTCGGCGGGCTGCTGCTCCTCGTGATGACCTCCTCGCAGGCCCTGCTCGCGGCCGCGGCGGGATTCGGCCTGGCGGTCTTGCTCCTCCGGTTCGGGACCCGCCGTCGGCCGGCCCGCCAGCCGGAAAACGGTGCGCACGGTTCGGTGGCCCGTGCGTCCTTGTCGGGCGTACGGCAGGTGCTGGCTGTCCCCGGGCTCCGTCCGCTGCTGTTGCTGACCTGGCTGCCGCCCGCTTTCGCCGTCGCCCCCGAAGCTCTGGCCTCTCCTTACGCGGACGAGTTCGGCGGCGGCCCGGCTGCCGTGGGGTTGCTGCTGTGTGCCGCGCCGGCGGGCTCGGTGGTCGGCGAGTTGCTGGCCGGCACCTTGCTTACCGCAGGAACCCGGGTCCGGATGGTGCTGCCAACCGCCACGCTGATGTTCCTCCCGCTGCTGGGGTTCGCCTTCCGCCCCGGTCTGTGGACGTCAGGGGCCCTGCTGGCGGTGTGCGGTCTCGGCTTCACCTACGCTATGGGGCTGGACCAGCGGGTCCTCGACGCGACCCCCGAGGAACTGCGCGGACGGGCGCTGACCATCACGCTGGCGGGTCTGATGATCACCCAGGGGCTGGGGTTCGCCGCTGCCGGCGCGGTCGCGGAGTTCTTGCCGCCCCACATCGTGATCGTGATCGTGGGCTCCCTCGGCCTGCTGACCCTGGCGTGGTGCGGGGCGTCCATGCGCCCCCGCGAGGACGGGCAGGCAACCCGGCTGCCTGCGGAGGATCAGGCAGCGTAGGCGGAGCTGGGGCTCGGCGGGAGGGTGTGTCCGGCCGAGCCCCTCCACGGTACCGGCGGGGCGGGATTGTCAGCGGGGCAGCGGCTGGAGCGCGGCCCATTCCTGGTCTTGGTCGAGCCATCGCAGCAGAGCGAAACCGGCTGCCCTAACCACTTCCTCGAACTCCCGATCGGAGTAGACGACATCGGTCCACGCATGCGTCCATGTGGTGTCACCGTGGCGGCATTCCTGCGCCGCGTACAGCACCCCGGATTCGAGGCGGGCCTCGGTTATGGTCAGAACCATCCGGTCGGACCGCACGGTGTGCCCCGCCTTCAGGGCAGTTGCCCAGGTAGGCGAGGTGCGCTGGACGAGGACAAGCCCCTCGTCCGTGACGTGACGGTGGCACGTCTTAAGGAAGGCATCCCTCTGGCCGGGGACGATCGTGTTCACCAGGTAGCTGGCGAGCACCACGGCGGGAAAGCGCTCGGGCAGCGCCAGCGTTTCGATATCCGCATGGACTCGTGTTCCGGTGTGAACGTGGGCCAGCATCTCAGCACTCTGATCAACTGCGACCACGTGATGGCCGAGTGCGGTCAGCTCGTGAG
This sequence comes from Sphaerimonospora thailandensis, assembly GCF_016863115.1. Taxonomy (GTDB): domain Bacteria; phylum Actinomycetota; class Actinomycetes; order Streptosporangiales; family Streptosporangiaceae; genus Sphaerimonospora; species Sphaerimonospora cavernae. Next base: position 218,101 of record NZ_BOOG01000008.1, on the reverse strand, counting down.
TGATCCTGCCTGCGCCGCATCCGAGCTCGAGAATGGGCGCGGCGGGAGGAACTGCTCTGTGGATGATCTCCGGTTCGCGGCCTGCCGGGAAGGCTCTGTAGAGGCCGACCGGGCTTCCGTCTGGAGCAACAGGGCTTCCGTCGGATGCGGTGCCTCGTCCCAGGGGACTCATGCCGGTATTCCGCTCACCGGAAGCTCTTGGAGCCCGCGCAAGGTGGCGTGGCGCCAGTGGACGGGCTCGCCGGCCAGTTGCAGGTCGGGAGTGTACCGAAGCAGCGTGGTCAGCGCGACAGAACAGGTGAGCCGGGCCAGAGACGCACCGGCACAGGCGTGTGTGCCCCACCCGAACCCCAGGTTGTGGTTCGGGGTCCGCTTGAGGTCCAGTTCGTCAGGGTTCGGGAATTGCTGTGGATCCCGATTGGCTGCGGCGATCAACACGATGACGTCGCTCCCACGGCGGAGCAGTCTGCCGCCGAGTTCGTAGTCGGAGGCGCATACACGGGCAACTGCCTGCACGGGGCCGGAATGGCGCAGTAGTTCCTTGATCGCTGTCTCGCTCACCCCTGCTGTGAGGAGTTCCTGCCACTTGTCCGGAGTCCGCAGCAAGGAGAGAACGGAGGCCGCGATGAACCTGCTGGTGGGGGCGTAACCGGCGTGGAGCGTGGCACGCAGCGTGTTCAGGACCATGTCGCGGGAGATCGCCGAGGCGGATTCTGCGCGGAGGAGATTTCCGAGCAGCCCATTCTGCGGCTTCTGATCGAGCCAGTTGGAGATCACGGCGCTGAGGTTGTCACGGGCCAGGGTGCCCGGAGCAGCGGCCTCCGGGGTGAGACCCGAGTCCATGGCCGCGACGATGGCTTCCGACCAGGCAACGATGCTCTTCTCGTCGGCGTCCGGAACGCCGAAGAGGTCGGCCACGGCCGTGAAGGCCAGCGGCGCGGTGAAGTCCGTGACCAGTTCGAATCTGCTCCGCCCTGACAGCCCGCGCAGTAGCTGGTCGGCCCGGTCCTCCAGTCTGGCTCGGATCGCCGAGAAGTCCTGGCGACGGTAGGCGTCCATGAGGACGCGGTGAACGCTGCCGTGTTCCGGCGGGTTCAGGGTCTGGATGCTGAGCAGGTTGTCCGGGACGTCGATGCCGGCCGCCCGTAGATCGGAGGAGAATATCTCGGTACGGCGCAGTGCGAGCAGACAGTCCTCGTATCCGCTGATGACCCAGGCGTTGAGCGGCTCGTACCAGTGGACCGGGTCGGCGGAGCGCAGGTGGTGGTACATGGGGTGTGGATCGCGGATGGTAGCGTCGTCCAGCGGTCGGAAGAGTTCCATCACTTGCCTTTCTGCCGTGTATGACAGGCAGCTTGCCTGGGGAGCCGGTCGGGGTGAGCTCTCGTACGAGGGCCGTGCGCGGACAGCGGGTGCCCCCGAATTCTGGCGGGGCACCCGCTGTCTGCTGGTGGATCAGTGGAGGTAGCGCATGGTGAACCTCCTCGTGCCAGGCCGCTTGGGAGCGGCGGTGGGAGTGCAGGCGTGGGTCACCCTGTGAAGCACAGCGCGGATCTCCCACGCGATCAGAGTGGTGCGCCGGCGGTCTTGCGGGCGCACCCGGGAGACGAGCTGGACGACCAGCGCGTCAGGACTGCGGAAGCGCAGCGGTGCGCGTGATCTGCTGGCGTCGGCGTCCACGGCGTGTGTAGAAGACTGCGCGGGGGGAGTCGCCGAAGAGGTCAAGGTGAAGCCCGCGCTCCTCGATCCACCCCTGGAAGCGGAAGTCTCCGCCCCCGACGTGGACCAGGGCAATGCTGGGGCCGCCACTGACCTTGAGTACGAGAGTCCCCTCGTGATCGATTACTTGCGCGGGCAGATCTGGCTCTGCGGATTCGCTGGCCTGATCATCGAGTCGCAGCACGCACGGAGGGGCCAGCACCTCGCAGCGGAAATCGGCGAGTTCGAACGTTTGCAGGGGAACCTCGGGGCGGCTGTACGCCACCTCGCTCATCGGGACACGGCTCTGGAAATGCTCTGGGAACAGGGAGAGCAGTTCCGGACTGATCGAGCAGTCGATGACGAGGTGGATCCGCACCTGGTCACCGGTGTTGATCACGCTGTGCAGTCGGCTGAAGTCCCCGTACCACAACGTGCCCGGCTGCCAGCGGTGCTCCACCTTGTCGATCGACAGGACCGCACCCGGGTTCGTACGGACTGGCACGTGCAAGCGTATGAATCCGTACGGCAGCCCGGTCGGGGTATCGCGGTGTTCCGGCACCCGGACGCCTGGCGCCAGCGACATCAGGCGAACACTGCGCAGTTCGGCGGGCAACGATGTGAGAACCTCGGCCAGGTACGGTGTGTGCCTGATCCATGGGGTGTCCGCGAAGCCCTCGATGCCGGGACCACCCGGATCTGTTCGATCGGGGTCCCCGCCGGGACTGCGCAGTGCGAGGCAACGCCAGTCGATCTCCGTGGAGGGGGTCAACTCGCACCCGTCCACCACTGATCGCTGGGAACCCCATGTACGTTCACTGAGCTGATCTACGTCGCGCTGTAGCTTGTCGGGGTCGAAGCTCAACCGCAGTCTTGCGGCTTCGGGTAAGTCTGCGATCGAGTCGAGTGACGCTCTCACGTGTTCCTCCCGGTTGCTGGCCGGACCCTGGTAAATCAATATTTACGGGCGGGTATGACAGGCGCAAGCGGCCCGCGCACTTGATGTTTGTACGGGATCTTGGTATCCAGGCGGCTGAAGTTATGTCTGCACCGTGGCAACCTTGGAGACCGCCGCACTGAACGACAAGACGGTCACCACCGGTCTACGAGCGCGACCCTGGAATGGCGTACGGAAACGTTCGTTCGCGATACATGCCGCGCGCGACCGCGTTCCCGCAGATCAACACTGTAACGATTCCCGCGTACGCACCTATGCCACGCACACCCCCCTTCGCGATACGGTTCTAGGCATGCGAATCGGCGTGGCGCGCGTATCAACCCGAGACCAACACCCCGAAGCACAACAAGACGCCCTGAAAGCCGCAGGATGCGAACAGGTCTTCACTGACAAGGCGTCCGGCAAGCTCGCCCGCCGACCCGAGCTCGACAAGGCCCTCCTCGTCGCCCGCGAAGGCGACCAGATCGTCGTCACTAAACTCGACCGCCTCGGCCGCTCCCTGGAGAACCTCATCGAGCTCTCCAACACTCTCCAGGAGCGCGGTGTCGACCTCGTTGTCCTCGATCAGGGCGTCGACACCTCCACGGCCGTGGGTCGCATGTTCTTCCAGATCCTCGGCGCCATTGCCGAGTTCGAACACGCCCTAATGTCGGAACGGACCATGGACGGCCTCGCCGCCGCCCGCGCCCGCGGCCGCACCGGCGGCCAGAAACCCAAACTCGGCCCACGCCAGGTGAAGCTAGCGCAGGCGATGTACGAGGAAATAGGCTCCGACGGCAAGCGCGCCTACACCGTCCAGCAGATCGCCGACGAGTTCGGCGTCACCCGCCCCACCATCTACCGTCACCTTGGCAAGATCCCCCGACAGTTCGAGGGAACGGCGTAAGGGCCCCGCCTTGGCGGGCAGCCGACCTGCGTATCAAAGGCTACTGACGGGTTACTTGTCACCTGGTTCGCCGCTCGTTAACGGCACCCCCGCTTGGGGCGCTGGCGCTGAATTACCACGCGGACGCGAGCATGGGCGGGTGGAGAAGCTGGCCGGTGTTTCGCAGCGAAGTAGGGCGAAAGCTACTGATCGGGGCGGGAGCGGCCGAATTCGTCGCCGACAAGCTTCCCTGGACCCAGTCCCGGCTCGCTCCGCGCATCCAGTGGTCGACGCTCGACACGGGGCTGTTCGGGCGCGTCGCCCTCGTCGCTCTCGCCGGGGCGGCACTCGGAAGCGAATACGGGGGGAAGTACTCCGTGGCCAAAGGAGCGCTCTTCGCCGCCCTCGGCGCGATCCTCGGCAACCTCGGCGGCTACTACTTCCGCACGGCGGCAGACGAGGCAACCGGTCTGCCCGATCCGGCGGTCGCAGTCATCGAGGACGCGGCCGCGGTCGCCCTGCTGAACGCCACAGTGCCGGTGGTCACAGCGGTGCGATAAACACACGGTTCCTCAAGACTGTGTAGGAGTGACATTCACAGCCGCACGCCCCGAACGGTGCTGGGCGCACTGGTCGGCCGCTTTCACAACCGGGCGGCGACGGAACTGCGGCGGCAGTCCAATGCGGTGACGTGGCGGGTTGATCAGCCCGACCACCGCCAAGACGCACGTCAGCAGGGCGATGACCAAGCTGCAGGCCAGGGACCGCGCCCAGCTCGTGGTGTTCGCCTACGAATCCGGCCTCGTCACTCCGCGGCGCGGCTGATCGCGTGCCGGCCGACCGGTGGGAGTTCGACGGCGACTACATCGGCTTGACGAATCCCCCAGAAGGTACGCCCATGCGGTAGAATTTGGTCAATCGTCCAGGACGGTCGTCCAGGGTGAGTGACCAGACATCGAAGCAGGAGGAGTGCGTGGCAGGATCTACGGCCGCGGATCGGGGACGGGAGGTGCGCCGCCGGCTGTTGCGGGTGGCGGCCGAGCTGATCGCCGAGCGGGGCTGGACGGCGGTCAGCACCCGGATGCTGGCCGAGCGGGCCGGCGTCGCCCCGGGGGTGGTGCACTACCACTTCAGCTCGGTGCGGGCGCTGCTGGCCGAGGCGGCACTCGGTGTGATCGGCGACGTGGTGGAGCAGGCGGGACCTGCGCTGGCCCGGGCCGCCACGCCCGGTGAGGCGCTCGGGCTGATGATGGGCCTGCTGGAGGACCACGACGGCCGGGACGCCACCTCGCTGCTGTTCACCGAGGCATATCTGGCCGCCACCCGCGACGAGGGCCTGCGCCGCTCGCTGGCCGAGGTCATGACCGGGTTCCGGCGACGGCTCGCCGGCCACCTGACCGAGCACGCGGTGCCCTTCCCCGAGGCGACCGCGGCCGTCCTGGCCGCCGCGATCGACGGCATCGTGCTGCATCGCGCGCTCGGCCCCGGCCTGGAGGCCTCCGACGTGGCGCCCGTCCTGCATCGGCTGGTCACGCCCCTCGATCGTCACGCCCCCGACGACGACCGCCCACCTCCACGAAAGGCCGGTGAATCGGCATGAAGGTAGTCATCTGCGGAGCCGGGATCGCCGGGCTGGCCCTCGCCCAGCACCTCCACGGCCTCGGCGCCGAGGTCGTGGTGCTGGAGAAGGCGCCCGCCCCCCGGACCCAGGGCTACATGATCGACTTTTTCGGGCCAGGCTACGACGCCGCCGAGGCCCTGGGGGTGCTGCCCCGCATCCGCGAGCTCGGCCACCGGGTCGAGGAGCTGACCTACCGGGACCGGGCCGGGCGCCCGCGCGCCCGGATGAGCTTCGCCCAGTTCGCCAAGATCGTCGACGGCCGGCTGATCAGCATCATGCGCCCCGACCTGGAACGCGCACTGCGCGAGAACCTCTCCCCCGGCGTCGACCTGCGCTACGCCACGAGTCTCACCCGCATCGACAGCCGCCCCGACGGCGTCACGATCACCCTCACCGACGGCGGCGCCGTCGACGCCGATCTGCTGGTGGGCGCCGACGGCATCCACTCGGCCGTCCGCGGCCGGGTGTTCGGGCCGGAGCGCGAGTTCCTGCGGTACCTGGGGTACCACACCGCCGCCTACAGCTTCGAGGACGCCGACGTGCACGCCCAGGTCGCCGGCCGGTTCTGCCTGACCGACACCGCCAGCCGGGAGATGGGCTTCTACGGACTGCCCGGCGATCGGGTGGCGGTGTTCACCGTGCACCGCTCCCCCGACCCGGCGTTACCGGCCGATCCACGCGCGGCCATCCGCCGCGAGTACGCGACGCTGGGCTGGATGGTGCCGCGCGCCCTGGCCGCCTGCCCGCCATCCGAGCAGGTGTACTACGACCAGGTGGCCCAGATAGACATGCCGACGTGGCGCCGGGGCCGGGTCATGCTGATCGGCGACGCCGCCTACGCGGTGTCCCTGCTGGCCGGGCAGGGCGCCTCCCTGGGCATGACCGGCGCCTACGTCCTGGCCGAGCAGCTGTCCCGGGCCGGCGACATCGACGTCGCGCTGGAGCGCTACGAGCGGACGCTGCGGCCGGTGGTCACCGAAAAGCAGCAGGCGGCGAGGAACGCGGCACGCTGGTTCGTCCCCGCGTCCGCCTGGCAGCTCGGCGTCCGGCGCGCGGCGCTCAAACTGGCCAGGCTTCCCCTCCTCGACCGGTACCTGGCCGCCGCCCTGGTCGGCAAATCCACCGCCCTCATCCCCTGGACGGGATGACCTCTCCGAAGATCTCGGTCGCACAGCCGAGCTCGAACGGGTTGGAGTTCTCATCCACGATCACGACGACCCTGTGCGGGCCCGCCGCACCGCCGGCATGCGAGAATTCTTGCGCCATGTGCGATTTCTAGCACTCCCACCGATCATACTCAACGGGCGAGGATTCACCCATGAACAACGAACCCATCGCCCTGAGCAGGGCTTTGAGCTCCTTCGACACCCTGTGGAGCCCCCGCATCGTCACACGCGTCAACGACTACGACGTACGCGTCGCCAAAGTCCAGGGCGAGCACATCTGGCACGTCCACGACGACACCGATGAGTTCTTCCTGGTGCTCGACGGAGAACTGCACATATCCCTGCGGGAGCCCGGCGGGGAACGCACGGTCCGGCTCCCGCGGGGATCGGTGTTCACCGTCACTCGTGGCACAGAGCACAAACCGTACTCGCCGTCCGGCGCGTCGATCCTCCTGTTCGAGCCGACCGGGACACCGACGGTCGGAGACCGCCATGCGGAGATCCCCGATCACATCGATGCGACGGCAGGGCACGAACTCGAATGAGCGTGGAGGCGGCGTCCGGAGGCTCGACGGCGCTGCCAGGGGCGTTGTCGAGGTCGCGGCTCGGTGAGGGCGCTTTGCCGCGTCGGCATCCCCTCTCATAGGCTGGCTGCTGTCGCACGTCGTCACGAAGGGACGCCTTTCCATGCACCGCAGCCGCACCGCCCGAATGGTGCCGACGCCTGCGGTGCTGAGGCTCTCCGTGCCGGGGTTGGTGCTCACCCTGCTCGCCTTCGCGGTCTTCGCCTGCGGGCTGATCTCCACAGTGAGCGTCACCGCCGGGCTCGAGCGGATCGCGTCCCCCGCTGCCGTGACCGCCCAGGGATCGCCTGACGCAACCGGCCTCCTCGTGGCCCACGCCACCGCGGACGGCGACGATGGCGCTTCGGGCCACGGCTGCTCGAAGAAGCCGAGCGTGACCGAGGGATCACCGTCCCTCCGGACCGACTCCTACGGGAGCGGCTTCCTGAGCATCGCCAGGCCGCAGGCCGCAACTCGGCTTCCGGCGGACAGGCACAGGGCCGGGTGCGCCGGCCCGGCCCCTCCGGCCCCCACTCCGATCCTGCTGTCCGTTCTGCGGATCTAGACCTGCCCGCGCCCGCTCGGCGCTCGTGGCAGGTCGAATGATCCGACCAGAACAGGACATCTTCATGGGTTCTTCAACCGTTCGGCATTTCCTCAAACGACTGGTCGTCGCCGTACTGAACGAGCAGCGTTCCGCGCTGACCGCACTGCGGAGCTGGGGCGTCGCCCGATGGGCGACCGCTGCCGGTGGCGCGCTCCTGACCGTACTGGTCGTCGGAGTGCCCACCGTGGTGATCCCCAACCCGCTCTTCAGCCGTGAGGTACCGGTTCAGTGGTGGAACTATCCGGCACTGGCCGCCACCGCCGTACTGGGCGGCTTGGTGATCGCCACCTTTGTCGACACCTCCGGGGCCCGGGTGCGCACTGATCGGGGCGCCTCCCGGTTGGGCGCTGCCGGCACGGTGCTGTCATTCCTCGCTGTGGGCTGCCCGGTGTGCAACAAACTCGCGCTGCTACTGCTCGGTGCCTCCGGGGCGATGACCGTATGGGCGCCCATCCAGCCGGTGGCGGCGGTGGCTTCGGTACTCCTGCTGGCGGTGGCGGCGGTTCGCCGCCTGTCCGGCGAAGTGGACTGCCCGGTAAGCCCGGTGCCACCTGCCGTGCCGACGCCGCACGCTACCGACCTTGATCGCCGGTCTGGCGACTGACCTTCGTTTTCTCTTTTCGTCTCATCAGGAGCATCCTGTGTCCAGCACCACCTCCGGCCGCGGCCGAACCCGCGGCACGGTCGTCGCCGCGGCAGTCCTCGTCGCCGTTGTCATCCTGGGCCTCGCGTCACTCACCGCAACCCCCGGCGGTAGTCCGAGCGCGCCGGTCGCCACCCCGTCCGCATCGGCCTCATCGGCCAACGGCAGTGCCGGAACGCAGATGCCGCCGGAGTTGGAACGGGCGTTGCTCGCCCTGGCCCGGCGTGTCGTCGACGACGGCAGTGCCATGGGACGCGTGGACGCGCCCGTGGTCTTGATCGAGTACGCCGACTTCCAGTGCCCGTACTGCGGAAAGTTCGCGAGGGACACCAAACCTCAGTTGATGAAGTACGTGGAAGACGGCACCCTGCGGATCGAATGGCGCAACTTCCCGATCTTCGGTGAGGAGTCGACGGCCGCCGCCCGTGCCGGATACGCCGCCGCGCAGCAGGGCAGGTTCTGGGAGTTCTACAACGTCGCCTTCTCCAAGGAGCGCACGCGCAACAGCGGCGCCTTCGCCCCCGACAAGCTCGAGAAGATGGCCCGCGAGGCGGGCGTGCCGGATCTCGACCGCTTCCGCGCGGACATGAAGAGCAAGGCGGCCCAGGACTCCATCGACCGCGACAGTGAGGAGGGATACGGGATCGGTGTGACCAGCACTCCCACCTTCCTGGTGAACACGCAGCCCATCCTGGGGGCGCAGCCGTTTGAAGCCTTCGAGGCCGCCATCGAGAAGGCCAGGCTGACCGCCGGGAAGCCCCGGGTGACATCCTCGCCGGAGGTGACGGGGAAATGATTGACATCGGTTATCTCGCCGCGTTCCTCGGCGGGCTGCTCGCGCTGGTCAGCCCGTGCAGCGCCCTCCTGCTGCCGGCCTTCTTCGCCTACGCGTTCGGCACCACCGCGCGGCTGCTCAGCCGTACCCTGCTCTTCTACGCCGGGCTGTGCACCACGCTCGTGCCCCTGGGCGCGGCCGGCTCGCTCGCCGGGCGGCTGTTCTACGGCCACCGGGACCTGCTCGTGACCATCGGCGGCTGGACGGTCATCGCCCTCGGCATCGCCCAGGTGCTGGGGATCGGCTTCGCCTCGCGCCGCATGCAGGAGAAGGCGGCCGGCATCCGTCCGGGGTCGGCGGGATCGGTCTACGCGCTCGGCACGGTCTACGGCCTGGCCGGCTTCTGCGCGGGTCCCGTCCTCGGCGGCGTGCTGACCGTGTCCGCGATGGGCGGCAACCCTGTCTACGGGGGTGCGCTGCTGGCCGTCTACGCGCTCGGCATGGCCTTCCCGATGTTCCTGCTCGCCCTGATGTGGGACCGGTTCCGGCTGGGGGGCAGGCGCTGGCTGCGGGGGCGGGGCTTCCACCTGGGGCCGCTGCACCTGCACACCAACTCACTGCTGTCGGGGGTCTTCTTCGTCCTTCTCGGGGTGATCTTCCTGCTCTTCGACGGGACCTCCGCGCTTCCCGGGCTGATGGGGGTGGACGCCGAGTACGCGGCAGAGCAGTGGGTCGGACGGATTTCCGCCGGGATTCCCGATATCGCGGTCGTCCTGCTCGCCATGGCGGTGATCGTGGCGGTGATCCTGGTCGTCCGCTTCCGTGGCTCCGCTCCCACACGGGCCGGGACGAGCGAAGCGACCGAGCAGGCGGTCTCCCCCCGAACGCGGCCCCGGCCGCCATCCGGCTCGGGGTGATATGGGCAATTCCGGATATCGCGGCGGAAATCCGGTTGGGGCGGCGACAGCGGCTGGATAGCCTGCGGACATGGACATGAAGATCACTACGCTGGCGGAGCGCCCCGAGCTGCGCGGCCCACTGTGGGAGATGCCGGACGACTGGCCGGTGTTCGTCCTGAACGACCCGGTCGGCTGGGCCTATTTCGGGCAGCTCGCCGACGCCTTCCCGGAGTTCACGCTCGTCGCCACGGACGAGGGCGGCGAGGTGGTCGCCCGGGCGCACGCCGTGCCGTTCCAGCTCGGCGCGCCGGGCCGCGGAAAGCTGCCGCCCACCGGGTGGGACCAGGTGCTGATGTGGGCTTTCTCCGACCACCGCCGCGGGGCGCGCGTTGACACGGTGAGCGCGCTCGACATCACGGTCCGGCCCGACCTGCGGGGCAAGGGATTGTCCGGGAAGATGCTGGCCGCGATGCGGGCGAACGCCCGGTCGCGGGGGTTCACCGAGGTGGTCGCGCCCGTACGTCCCAGTGGGAAGCTCCTCGAGCCCGCGACACCGATGGCGGAGTACGCCCGCCGCACGCGCGTGGACGGGTTGCCGGTCGATCCGTGGCTGCGCACCCATGTGCGCGCCGGTGGGGTGATCGTCTGTGTGGCCCCCGCATCGATGGCGGTGCCCGGGTCGCTCGCGCAGTGGCGGGAGTGGACCGGCCTGCCGTTCGACTCCGACGGCTGGGTGGAGGTACCGGGGGCCCTGGTGCCCGTGCGGTGCGTGCTGGAGCACGACTTCGCCACCTATGTCGAGCCCAACGTCTGGGTACGGCACAGCCTGGCCTGAGATCCGTTCGCCCCGATGACGGCCGGCGCCCCGGCCGCTTCCAGTTCCGTGACGCCGTTGATTGACAAAATCAGTTTTTACGTACAAGCTTGTTTTTGCCATGAGAGACGTTCTGTACCTGGAGCAGATCGAGCAGGCCGAGGCACTGCTCAAGCCGCAGCGCATCGAGGTGCTGCGGCAACTGGCCGAGCCGCGCACCTGCACCGAGGTCGCGGCCCGGCTGGACCAGACGCCGCAGCGCGTCTACTACCACGTCAAACGCCTGGTAGAGGCGGGACTGGTCGAGCAGGTGTCCGAGCGGCGGGTGCGCGGCATCCACGAGGGCATCTACCAGGCCAGCGCCCGCTCGTACTGGCTGTCGCCCCGGCTGGTCGGCCGGGTCGGCGGGCTGCGCCGGCCACAGGACGAGTTGAGCCTGGGCTACCTGCTCGATCTCGTGGAGGAGGTCCAGTCCGACATCGCGGCGCTCGACCGCAACGCCCCGGAGCTGCCCTCCATCGGCGTGTCCGGCGAGATCCGCGTCCCGGCCGAGCGCCGCCAGGAGTTCCTGGACGACCTGCGGTCCGCACTGCAGGCGATCTTCACCCGCTACGGCGGAGCCGAAGGCGACCCCTTCAAGCTCGCCGTGGCCTGCTACCCGACGCCCACCCCCCATTCCAAGGGAGAGACCCATGACTGAGCCGATGACGCTCCGCGCCCGCCTTGCCGCCCCGGTCAAGGACGTCCACCAGGCCCTCACCGACCCCGCCGCGCTGCGGGTCTGGCTGGCCGAGCACACGGAGGTGGACCTGCCGGAGCGGTACGAGTTCTGGGGCCGCTACACCCCGGAGGGCGACGCCCCTCGCCAGCGACTGCTGCACGCCGACGACCGCACGCTGCGGCTGGCCTGGTCCCTGGACGGCGTGGAGACCACGGTGGAGATCACACTGGAGGAGGACGGCGCCGAGTCGACCATCCTGTCGTTGTCGCAGAGCCACTTCGACTACCAGGAGATGATCACCGGAAGCAGCATCCGCGGGGTCCTGCAGACGTTCTGGTGCCAGGCCGTCGCCAACCTCGCCGACTACGTCCAGGGCCGCGAGGTCGGCCCCCGGTGCGACTTCACCGACCCGGTCCTGCGGGGCGAGGTCGTCATCGCATCCCCCGTCGAGAAGGTCTTCCACTCCCTGGTCGACTCCGGTGAGGTCAGCGCGTGGTTCGGATACCCGATCGAGATCGAGCCGCACGTCGGCGGCCGCTTCGCGATGGGCGGCATCGACAACAACCCGCAACCCGCCAAGATCATCGACCTCGTCCCCGGCCGCTCGATCTCGGTCGACTGGGGCCCCGCGGGTGTCATGTCCTGGGAGCTGGAGGGCTCGGAGGGCAAGACCAGGCTCACGTTCGTGTCGAGCGGTTTCGACGAGGCCCGCCCGCCGTACGCCGCCTGGGGCGGCTGGCTGGCCGGCGTGGCCGAGCTGCGCCGCTTCCACGAGTTGGCCGGCTGGCGGCCGGTCCTGCTGGCCGACGCGGCCTGACCCGCGCGGCCTGACCTCCGATCATCGGCGGCTCGTCAGATCGGCGGCCCGGGCGTTCGCTGCCACGGCAGGCCGAACGCCCGGGCCGCCGGAGCTCGTGAACGACCGGCGATCGGATGACTTGGCTCTCCCGGTCGGGGAGCACGCAAGGATCTTGGGTATGAAGATTCGTTACCCCGCTCCGCTACGCCCCGGTGACCGGGTCGGCGTCACCGCCCCCTCCAGCGGCATCGACGAGAGTCTGCGCGATCGCCTCCGGGTGGCGATCCGCATGGTGGAAGAGCGCGGATATCAGGTGGTCGTCGGAGAGTGCCTGGACGGCGCCGGCCACGTCAGCGCGCCCGCGGCCGACCGGGCACGCGAACTGACGGCCATGCTCACCGATCCCGGCATCAGGGCGGTCGTCCCGCCGTGGGGCGGGGAGACGGCGATCGACCTGCTCCCGCTGCTCGACTGGGACGCCCTGCGCGAGGCGGAGCCGACGTGGCTGGTGGGCTATTCCGACATGTCGACGATCATCACGCCGCTGACGCTGCTGACCGGGGTGGCGACCGTGCACGGCAACAACCTGATGGACACGCCCTACCACGCTCCCGAAGGGCTCGCCACCTGGCTGGACATCGTGGAGATGGCGCCGGGCACGACGTTCACCCAGATCCCGCCCGGCCGTTATCGGGCGCGAGGGTGGGATGACTACCGGACCGTCCCCGAGGCGTGCGAGTTCACCCTCGACACCCCGGGACGCTGGACGCGGCTGGACGGCGACGGCGACGTCGAGGTGGAAGGCCGCCTGATCGGCGGCTGCATCGAGACGGTGTGCAACATCGCCGGAACGCCGTACGGCGACATCGCGGCCTTCGCCCGGGCCATGGCCCCCGAGGGGCTGATCGTCTACGTCGAGGCCGACGGACACGACGCGGCGGCCATCTGCCGCAACCTGCACGGGATGCGCCTCGCCGGATTCTTCTCCGGGGCGGTCGCCGTGCTCGTCGGCCGCACCCGGGCCCCCGGCATCGACTCCCTCAGCCAGCACGAGGCGGTGCTCGACGCGCTGGGCGGCCTCGCCGTACCGATCATCGCGGACGTCGAGTGCGGGCACGTGCCGCCGTACCTGCCGATCGTGAACGGCGCCCGCGGCCGCCTGCGCTACGGCGGGCACCGCGACGAACTCACCCAGACTCTGAACTGAGCGCCGCGTTTTCCTCCGGGGCGGCGAGCCGGGCCGCCCGCGCGGTGAGATGACACCGCTCGGGCCCGCTGATGGCGTGGCGGGCGGCGTCGCGGTAGGCCTGCGCGGCCGGTGCCGTCCGCTCCCTTGCCCCGGCTTGGGCCGATGCCGCGCCCGGCGGCACAGGCAACGTAGGATTTCGGGTGATCACCGTATCTCGCCCCCTGGAGTTTCGGCTTGCCCGCCTTCTCTCGTGAACGGCTTCGCACCGTGGTGGACGCTCCGGCGTTCCAGCGCACCGTCATCGCCGTCATCACGCTGAACGGGGTCACGCTCGGGTTGGAGACCACGGCCGACCCGGCCGGCCGATATTCGACGGCCTTCCTCCTGGTCGACCACAGCATCACGGCGATCTTTGTGGTGGAGATGCTCCTGCGGATCTGCGGAAAGGGGAGGGCGTTCTTCCGCGACCCGTGGAACTGGTTCGACCTGATCGTCGTCGGGGCCGCGCTCGTGCCGGCCTCGCAATCACTGTCGATCCTGCGGCTGTTCCGGTTCCTGCGCGTCCTGCGGCTGGTCTCGGTGATCCCCAGCATGCGCCGGGTGGTCTCGGCGCTGTTCACCGCGATTCCGGGACTGGCCTCCATCCTGGTCCTCCAGTTGCTGTTGCTGTACGTCTCAGCGGTCATCGGCGAACGGCTCTACCACGAGGTGGCCCCGCAGCACTTCGGGAACCTCGGAAAGTCGCTGTTCACGATGTTCACGGTGCTCACCGTGGAGAACTGGCCGCAGATCGCCGAGGACGTGATGGCCACCGAGCCGATGGCCTGGATCTTCTTCGCGGGGTTCATCGTGGTCTCCGCGTTCTTCGTCCTGAACCTGCTCATCGGCGTGATCGTCTCCGCCATGGAGCAGGAGGTCCACTCCATCCGATGGAAGGAGGACCAGGCGCTGGAGTTGACGCAGCACATCGCGGTGATGAACGAGATCCGGGCGCTCAATGAGAAGATCGACCGGCTGGCCGCGGCCCTGCCGGTCCCCGTTGAGGTCGTTGACGTCGTCGATGGCCGGGCCGGGCCCGCGAACCACGCGCGGCGAGACTGACCGGCCAGGGCGACGCTCGGTCCCCCTGTCGGCCCTACCCCGGCAGAGGCTATTGACAAAGATAATTTTTACATACAAGATTCTTTTAATTGATGGAGGAGCGAACGGAGACCAGAACATGGCCGGCACCGATGTGGACGCCTACGTCGCGACCAAACTTCAGCCCAAGTACCAGGAGATCGTGGCGATGCTGCGCGCCCTGATGGCGGAGTGCGCTCCGGCCGCCGCCGAATGCCTGGTGTACGGCTCCCCCGCCTGGCGTGCGGCAAAGATCTTGGCGGTCATCAGTCAGAGCAAGACCCATCTCACCTTCGCCTTCGAGCGCGGCGCGGAGTTCGAGGACGCCCACGGGCTGCTGGAGGGCGTCGGCAAGAAGACCCGCCACATCAAGATCAAAACTTTGGAAGCGGTGAACGAGGCCGCCCTGCGCGACTACATCGCCCAGGCCGTCGACCTCGACCAGACCCCGACGACCCGGGGATAGGGAAGACAACTGCCACCTTGCGCGTCTTGCTGGGCCGGGTTACGTTGACGCCGACCGACGCGGGAGCCCGGTGCGACCGGGCTGAGAGGACGGCTATCGATCAGCCGCCGACCGCCAGAACCTGCTCCGGATAATGCCGGCGAAGGGAGTTGCGCAGATGAGCGACGCGCGTTTTTCCGAAACCCGATCTTCCGGGATCCGCTCTGCCAAGGTCCACATCGGGGATCTCCGGGTGCCGATGCGCGAGGTCCTGCTGTCCAACGGCGAACGGGTACGGCTCTACGACACCTCCGGGCCGTACACCGACCCGGCCGCGACCACCGACCTCACCCGCGGTCTGCCGCGGCTGCGGGAGGAGTGGATCCGCGATCGCGGCGACGTGGCCCCCAGCGGCCCGGGCCGGGCGATGCGGGCCACCGGGGCGCCGGTGACGCAGCTGGCCTACGCCCGGCGCGGCGTGATCACCCGGGAGATGGAATTCGTCGCGACCAGGGAGGGGGTGAGCCCGGAGTCCGTCCGGGACGCGGTGGCCGCCGGGCGGGCCATCATCCCGGTCAACGTCAACCACCCCGAGAGCGAACCGATGATCATCGGTCGAGACTTCCTCGTGAAGATCAATGCCAACATCGGCAACTCGGCGGTCTCCTCCTCGATCGAGGAGGAGGTGGAGAAGATGACCTGGGCCACCCGATGGGGAGCCGACACCGTCATGGACCTGTCCACCGGACGAGACATCCACACCACCCGCGAGTGGATCATCCGCAACTCCCCCGTGCCGGTCGGAACCGTACCCATCTACCAGGCGCTGGAGAAGGTGGGCGGGGTGGCCGCCGACCTGTCGTGGGAGGTCTACCGCGACACCCTGATCGAACAGTGCGAGCAGGGCGTCGACTACATGACCGTGCACGCCGGGGTCCGCCTGGCGTACGTGCCGCTGACCGCCCGCCGCAAGACCGGCATCGTCTCCCGCGGTGGGTCGATCATGGCGGCGTGGTGCCTGGCGCATCACCGGGAGAGCTTCCTGTATGAGCATTTCGCGGACATGTGCGAGATCTTCGCCGCCTACGACGTGGCGTTCTCCCTCGGCGACGGGCTGCGGCCCGGCTCGATCGCCGACGCCAACGACGAGGCCCAGTTCGCCGAACTGCGCACGCTGGGCGAGCTGACCGAGATCGCCCGAGAGCACGAGGTGCAGGTGATGATCGAGGGACCGGGCCACGTGCCCATGCACAAGATCAAACAGAACGTCGAACTGCAGCGCGAGCTGTGCGACGACGCCCCCTTCTACACCCTCGGGCCGCTGGTCACCGACATCGCACCCGGCTACGACCACATCACCTCCGGCATCGGCGCCGCCATGATCGGCTGGTACGGCACGGCCATGCTGTGCTACGTCACGCCGAAGGAGCACCTCGGACTGCCGAACCGGGACGACGTGAAGACCGGCGTGATCACCTACAAGATCGCGGCTCACGCCGCCGATCTGGCCAAGGGGCACCCACTGGCCCAGGCGTGGGACGACGCATTGTCGGAGGCGAGGTTCGAGTTCCGCTGGGAGGACCAGTTCGATCTGTCGCTCGACCCCGACACCGCCCGCTCGTTCCACGACGAGACGCTGCCGGCCGCACCGGCCAAGACGGCGCACTTCTGCTCCATGTGCGGCCCGAAGTTCTGCTCCATGAAGATCAGCCACGATGTGCGGCGGTTCGCCGCCGAGCGGGGGCTGACGGAGTCGGAGGCGCTCACGGCGGGGATGGCGGAGAAGTCCGCCCAGTTCCTCGACCAGGGCGGCGCCGTGTACGTGCCGATCGCCGACCTCCCCTGAGCCCGGTCGCCGGCTTCGCCCGCCGTACGGCCCGGCCCGGTTGCCGAGCCGTACGGCGGGGCCGGCCGTCGATGCCGCGACCGCCTCTGGTACCATATGCAGCCCGCAAGTGATCGTCCCGAGGAGGTGAGACCCATTACCGCCAGATCAGGTTGGGTGCTCCCCTCTCCCCGCCTCGCATAGGCGATCGGCAGGAGCCCCACGGCATCCCGAAAGGCTCCCATGTCGGGCTTCTCATCCCCTTTCCCGTTGTTTCCCCTGTCCGAGGTCGTCGGCAGGCTCCGGTCCGCCGGCTGCGTCTTCGCCGAGGACGAGGCGGGCCTGCTCGTCCGCGCCGCGCATACGCCGGACGAGCTGGCCGCCATGGTGGCGCGGCGAGTGTCCGGCCTTCCCCTTGAACACGTGCTGGGCTGGGCGGAGTTCTGCGGCCTGCGGATGGCGGTGGATCCGGGAGTGTTCGTGCCCCGCCGCCGCACCGAGCTCCTCGCACACCAGGCCGTCGAACTCATCCGCCGGTTTCCCGCCCGCGCTCGGCCACTGGTGGTCGACCTGTGCTGCGGCTCCGGCGCGATAGGCGCGGCACTGGCAGCGGCGGTGGGCACGGCACACGCGGTCGAGTTGCACGCGGTCGAGTTGCACGCGGTCGACGTCGATCCCGCAGCGGTGCGGTGCGCCCGCCGCAACATCGCCGCCATGGGCGGCCGGGTGTACCAGGGCGACCTGTACGACCCGCTGCCCGTGACACTGCGTGGCCGGGTCGACCTCCTGGTCGCCAGCGCTCCCTACGTGCCCACCGAGGCGATCGGACTGCTGCCGCCGGAGGCCCGCCTGCACGAGCCGCCGGTGGCGCTGGACGGCGGAGCGGACGGCCTGGACATCGTACGGCGCGTGATCGCCGAGGCGCCGGCCTGGCTGGCGCCGGGCGGCCACCTGCTGGTCGAGACGAGCCGGAGCCAGGCGCGGCCCACCGTCGAAGCGGCAGCCCGCAGCGGGCTCACCGCCCGCCTGGCCGGATCCGACGACCTGGACGCCACCGTGGTCATCGGCACCGGTCCCGACCGCGCGGGCGTACCTGCCGGTGCCTGATCTGGGGTGACACGGGTAGTAAGCCCGACATGCAGAGCGACGGCGAGCGGATGTTGGGCGGTCTGCTGCGTGCCAGCCATCTGACCACGATGGAGGATCTGCCACGGCTGGTCGCCGAGCATGCCGCGCTGGTCGGCTTCTCCCACACCATGATCTACCTGATCGACCTGCAGATGAAGGTCCTGCTGCCGATGACGGGCCAGCGGGACGAGCACGGTGAGGGGCTCTCCCCCATCCGCATCGAGACCACCCTGGCCGGGAGGGCCTTCCGGGATCTCGAGGTCGTCGCGGCCCGGCTCGCCGCCGACCCCGGCGAGGGCGAGCCGGTGGAGCCGGGCTCGCCCGCCGGCCCCCGCCGGCTGTGGGTGCCCATGCTGGACGGGGCCGAGCGGATCGGCGTGCTCGGGGTCACCGTGCCGATGGACGATGAGATCAACCGGTCGCGGGCCCAATGGCTGGGAACGATGGTGGCCCTGCTGGTCGAGAGTAAGCGCGACCGCAGCGACAGCCACGCCCGCCTGGTGCGTACCTGCCCGATGGCCCTGTCGGCCGAGGTGCTGTGGAACCTGGTGCCCCCCGAGACCCTGGTCAACGACCGCGTGGTGATCAGTGTCGCGTTGGAACCGGCCTACAACGTGGGCGGAGACGTCTTCGACTACGCCATCGAGGAGAACACCGCACACCTGTCCGTCTTCGACGCGATGGGCCACGACGCCGCCGCCGCGCTCACCGCGACGATCGCCGTGGGCTCCTACCGCAACAGCCGTCGCCATGGCCTGGACCTGGTCGCGGCCAGTGAGGCGGTCGACGAGGCCATCGCCGACCAGCTCGGCGGTGACCGTTTCGCCACCGGCATCCTGGCCACGCTCGACATCGACACGGGCTGGCTGACGTGGATCAACCGGGGCCACCACCCGCCGCTGGTCCTGCGGCAGGGGCGGCGGGTCGCCACCTTGGACGAGGCGCCGCCGGCGCCGCCGATGGGCATGGCACTCGGGCTGTCCGGCGAGCTCGCCCGCTACCAGCTCGAACCCGGCGACCGGCTGCTGTTCTACACGGACGGCATCATCGAGGCGCGTAACCCCGAGGGAGAGCCGTTCGGCATGGAACGCTTCACCAGCTTCGTGATCCGCCGCGAAGCCGACGGCGTGTCCGCCCCGGAGACCGTCCGCCGGCTGATCGTCAGCGTCCTGGACCACCAGCAGGGCGTCCTGCAGGACGACGCGACGGTGCTGCTGGTCGAATGGCGCACCCAGCGGCACCGCAAGTTCGCGCTGTGACCACACCATGAACACGCCATGACCATGCTCTGGGCGATGCTCTGGACGACGCCGAGGAGGCGCGGTCAGCTGTGGGCTCGCAAGCAGGATGATCAGGCCGCGGCACGCGGCAGCAGGCACCCGGCGCTTTCGCGGACCGCCTCGATGGCCTCCCAGTCGCCCGTGCTCAGACCGGCCAGGGCGGCGGGGAACACCCCGTCCTGCTCTTTGAGGATGTGGCGGCGCAGGACGTCGAGGACGTCCAGGAGCCGCCGTGGCCAGGCCGGGTCGCCGGGGACGCCCGATGCGGCGTCTCCGGCCTCGCCGAGCACCGCCTCGACCCGCCGGTGCTCGGCCTCCAGCGCCGCGATCTGGTCGGGGAAGTCGGCGGCGAGCGCCGGGAACAGGCCGTGCTCCTCGACCTGCGTGTGCGGCTCCAGAATGGCCGCGATCCGCCGGGCCAGCTCGGCCATGAGACCCACGTCCCCGTTCCGGTGCGCGGTCCGCACCTCTCCGATCAGATCGACGACGGCATCGTGCTCACGCGTCAGCTCGTCAATGGTCGCCAGCGCCTGGCAACCGCAGTACTCGCACATTCGCACCCCCCCTTGCGCGGCCTCCATGCGCGGCCTCCATCCCAACAGGCCGCCCACGCGAAGTCTCCCTCGTACGGCACGGCCGCGGGCAGGGACCTTCGTCACCGGCCGCCGGGCCGTCGGTCGGTGAAACAGCCGGGGGAACCGGCCACATTCCCAGGTGGACATTGTCATGCAAGCAGGTGCTTGCCTATTATCGGGGCATGGCGGAAGATGTCTTCAAGGCATTGGCCGACCCCACCCGCAGGAAGATCCTCGACGAGCTGGCCGAGCGGAACGGCCAGACGCTGTTCGAGATCTGCTCGAGGCTGGTGGCCAGGCACGGGCTGGGATCGTCCCGCCAGGCGATCTCACAGCACCTCGCCGTGCTCGAAGCCGCCGGTCTGGTGAAGACCCGGCGGCAGGGCCGGTACAAGTTCCACGACTTCGACAGACGACCACTTGAGCACATCGCCGACCGATGGCTCAGGCAGGAACCACCGGAGACCCCATGAGAATCAACCTCGCAAGCGTCCTCGTCGACGACCAGGACAAGGCCCTGCGCTTCTACACCGAGGTGCTGGGCTTCGTGAAGAAGACCGAGATCCCGCTCGGCGAAGCCCGATGGCTGACCGTGGTCTCACCTGATGACCCCGACGGTGTCGAGCTCGTTCTCGAACCCGACGGGCACCCCGCCGTCAAGCCCTTCAAGGAAGCGCTGATGGAAGACGGCATACCTTTCACCTCGTTCGCCGTCGACGACGTCCGCGCGGAGTTCGAACGGCTGCGCCGGCTCGGCGTACGGTTCACCCAGGAGCCGCTCGAAATGGGACCGGTGACCACCGCGGTGCTCGACGACACCTGCGGCAACCTCATCCAGATCGCCCAGCACTCATAGCGCCGGCGAAGACGGCAGCTCACCGGCACGTCCTCAACTGCCGCAGGGTGTAGCCGTCGCCCGCCGGATCCAGAGGCCTGGTGGCCTGCTTGAACAGGTATTCCGCCCGCTCGTAGGACAGCCGCCGGCGGCCCGTCTCCGGGCACAGGTCGGCCTCCCGCGGCGTCCGCGACGGCCCCGGCCGCCGGTCGGCCAGGAACACCGGGCCCCTGGCCCGGCCGGCCACCAGTTGGGGCAGCAACCGGGCCGTGCCCGACCGCCAGCTCACCCAGGCGCCGCCCACCCGGGCCCGGCGATCCTCCAGGTCCAGATGCTCGACGTTCAGCGACAGAACAGTTCGCACCCCGGCAGCCGACTCGTGCAGCAGCCGCCACAGGGTCCGCTCGCGCAGCGGCACGTCGGCGCGGCTCCACAGCGCCTCCAACCGCGCAGGGTCGATGCCCTTGACCGGAGAGCGGGTCTCGGCACGGCGGTCCAGGCCCGCCGCGAGATCACCCAGCGACGCCCAGACGCAGAAGGACCGCACAGCCGACCGGTGCCGGTTCCACGTCCTGGCAGCCGCCCCTCCCCACGCCGCCGCGAACACCCGCGCCACCTGCTCGGAAGTCACCGACGCCAGCGGCGCCCCCTCCCCCAACGCCAGGCACAGGCGACGCAGCGTCTGCCCGTACGAGCGGACGGTAGCGGCATCGAGGTCGTCGCGATCCAGGAACGCGCGTGCCGCCCGTCCAAGCGTGTCGCCGGCCGCCTCCCCGCCGATCTCGCCGGTGATCTCATCGGCGCGGCGCCGCAGGAACACGCGCTCGGCGTCGTTCCTGGTGAGTGACGCGGCTCGCTCGAACTCCCGCCGCGCCTCCTCATGCCGTCCCGCCCGCAGCAGGAGATCACCCCGGACACTCGGCAGGAGGTGATAATCCCGCAATGCCGGGTCGTCGGCCAGAAGGTCGACCAGGGCGAGGCCCGCCTGCGGCCCGCGCGCCATCCCGACGGCCACAGCCCGGTTGAGCTGCACGACCGGCGTCGGTACCAGCCGGACCAGCGTGTCGTACAGCGCCGCGATCCGCGCCCAGTCGGTCTCCTCAGCGGTCCGCGCCCGGGCGTGGCACACCGCGATCGCCGCCTGCAGCACGTACGGCCCCGGCGCGCCGCCGACCTCCCGGGCACGCAGCATCGCGGCGAACCCGCGGCGGATCAGCAACTGGTCCCAGCGGCCGCGGTTCTGCTCATGCAACTGGACGGGCTCGCCCGAGGGCCCGGTCCGCGCGGCCGAGCGGGACGCCTGGATCTCCATCAGCGCGACCAGCCCGTGCACCTCGGCCTCGTACGGCGCCAGCTCCGCCAGCAGCCGCCCCAGCCGCAGCGCCTCCAGGCACAGCCCCGGCCGCATCAGATCGTCCCCCGAGGTCGCCGAATACCCCTCATTGAAGATCAGGTAGATGACCTCGAGCACCGACGACAGGCGACCGGCCGGCTCGGCGCCGTCCGGCAGCTCGAACGGCACCCGCTCCTCGGCCAGCGTCCGCTTCGCCTGCGCGATGCGCCGGGTGATCGCCGGCTCGTCGGCGAGGAACGCTCTGGCGATCTCCGCGGCGGTCAGCCCGCCGAGGAGGCGAAGCGTCAGCGCGACCCGCGCCTCGGTCGGCAGCACCGGGTGGCAGGAGATGAACATCAGCCGCAGGACGTCGTCCTGCTCGGACTCGACCGGCGGCTCGGGATCCTGCTGCCGCTCCAGCTCATGGGCGAGCTGTTCGTGCTTGCGCTCGGCCCGCTGGGAGCGACGGATGTGATCGATGGCGCGGCGTTTGGCCGCGGTCGTCAGCCAGGCGCCGGGATTGTCGGGGACGCCCGAGCCGGGCCACTGCTCCAGCGCGGCGACGAGCGCGTCCTGGGCCAGCTCCTCAGCGAGGCCGACGTCGTTCACCATCCGCGCGAGGCCAGCGATGATCTTGGCCGACTCGAGCTTCCAGACCGCGTCGATTGTGCGATGGACGTCCGTCACCGGACGATGACAGCACCGCCCCGGCCCGCTCGCAAGCGCGGGGCGGCGCTCCCGGTGGTCTCGACGTCGGCTCGGCGCCGCGGGCTCAGGGCCCGAAGACCTGCTGGATCACGGTCTCACCGTCGCCGACGATCCCGCGGAACCGGCGGGTGAACTCGATCGCCTCCTCCCGGGAACGGACCTCGATCAGCGCGAAGCCGGCCACGGCCTCCTTCGCCTCGGCGAACGGCCCGTCGGTCACGGTGATCTCATCGCCGCGGGACGTCACGCGCACGCCGCCCGGTTCGAGGCCGCCGGTGGCCAGCAGAACGCCCGCCGCGCTCAGTTCCTCGACGAACTTGGCCATCTCCGCGTACAGCCGCTCGTCCGGCTCGGGAGTCGTGTCAGTGACCTTGGACATCATCAGGTAGCGCATCAGACTCTCCTTCGGTTTCCGTTGCTCTGCCCAAGCGTCGAACAACCCGATGTGACAGGGAACGCCACCCGCCGGCCATCACACAGCAGCCGGTACAGCCCGGGCCGCAGCGCAAGTTCACATCGAAATGATGGGCTTCGCCCGTCTCAGGTTGAGAGCCAACTCCTCACGGTTCTGCCACGCGTGACGGACCCACGCGGGCTGGCCGGAGGCGGTACGCCAGGATTCGCTCAGCGGGCGTTGTCCACGGTGTCGAACCCGAATTGGTCGTATAACCGCGTGACGATTTCCACGGCCTCGGGGTAGTCGCTCGAAACCGACAGCGCCAACCGCTTCGGGTCGCCTGCCGGGCGGGCGGCGCTGAACAAGCGCGGGGCCTGGATGTGGGTGAACGCCTTGGCGACCTTCGACGTAGGGAGCTGCTCCTGGCGAAGTTCGTGCACCGTCTTCTCGCCGGAGTCGATCACCGGGAAGTGGCCGTCGCGCCAGCTCATGTAGTTGTTCGTGTCCAGCACGACCTTGCCCGCGAGTTCCTCGACGGGCATGTCGTTGACGAGTTTGAGGGGAACGGCGATGACCACCAAATCACCCGCGGCCGCGGCTTCCGCGGCATAGGCGGCACGGGCTGACGGGCCGAGTTCGTCGATGAGGTCTTTCAGGGTCTCGGTCACAGGTGCCTTCACCTCGGAGCTTCGATGAGAAATGCTGCTCGCTGCGCGATCGCGCCGTGCGTCGCACCTGGCGCCCGAACGGGTTCACCCGAACGCGGCACCGCGCGCCTCACGTATCGGAGCGGCCGAACCCTTGCCGTCCCGTGTCCGTGTGGGCAGGTCCGCCGAGGCCAGGAGGGCCAGCTTGTCCGCGTCGTCTGATTCGGGGTCCGGGTGGTAGATGACGAGTTTCAGGCTCTCGGCCCCACCCACGCTCAGCCGCTCTCTGTTGAGGGTGAGTTCTCCGACCTGTGGGTGATCGAGCCGTCGGCTCGACGTGACCGACGATGCATCGGTGAACAACGCGCTGGCGACGATTGGTGCAGCCGAGGGCCGGCTCGACGTCTTGGTGAACAACGCGGGCATCCTGCCGGCCGGAGACGTCGACGGCCCCTTGGCGCTGCGTGCCTTCGACACCAACGCGGTGGGGATCGTGCGCGTCACGGAGGCGGCGCTCCCCCTGCTGCGCAAGTCCTCCAACCCCACCGTCGTCACCGTTTCGAGCAGCGCCGGGTCGTTCTGGGCGGTAACCAACCCCGACCGGCCCGAGTTCCACCTGTCTCTCGCTCTCTACTCTGCGTCCAAGGCGGCGGCCACCATGCTGACGGTCCAGTACGCCAAGTCCCAGCCGGGCATCAAGTTCAACGCGCTGGAGCCCGGCCCCACCGCCACGGACATGACTGCGGCCTTCGGGATCGGAAGACCACCCGAAGAGAGCGCCAAGGCTGTAGTGGGTCTGGCGACCCTCGACACGGACGGACCGACGGGAACCTTCCAGGACGAGAACGGGGTACTGCCCTGGTAGCCCGCGTAGGAACCTTCGAGGGAACCACCAACCAGTTCATCAAGAGCTGACACCGGCACCAGTTCGCCGCCTTCGCGACCCGGCCCATGTGCGCCGAATCAGTCGAGCAGTGCGGTTGCCTCGACCTCAACGAGCACATCCGGCTCGAAGAGGTAGTCGACACCGATGAGGCTGGCCGGCGGCATGGGAAGCGGGAGGCTGATCTCTTCGGCGACCGCCTCTACGCCGGCCATGAAGTCGCCGATCTTCTCCGGGTTCCACTGGGTCACGTAGAACGTCAGGCGCAGCACGTCCGCGAACGAGGCACCCGCGCCCGCCAGGCCGAGGGCGGCGTTCCGCAGGGCCTGGGCGACCTGCCCGGCAAGATCGCCGGGGGCCACCGGGGTTCCGTCGGCCAGGCGGGCGACCTGCCCGCTGACATGTACCTGAGTCGTGCCCCTGCCGACGGCCACGTGGTGGTAGGGGGTGGGCTGCATCATGCCTTCCGGCGTGAAATGCTGGACAGTCATGGCCGTTTCTCCTTCTCAAAGTAAGTATCCATAAGATATCTAGTAGAAGAAGGACACTTCAACGAGACCAGGTTTCACCATGGATACCGACGGCGAACTCCGCATCGACGCCCCGCACCGCGAGCTCCTCGATCAGGTGCTCGACAAGTGGTCCCTCGGTGTACTCAACGAGCTCTGCGAACGCCCCTGCCGCTTCAACGAGCTCCGCCGGGCCATTCCCGCGGTCACGCAGAAGTCGCTGACCGCCACCCTTCGCCGACTCGAGCGCAACGGGGTGATCGAACGCGAGGTTGTCTCCACCCGTCCGGTGGCGGTCAGGTACCGGATCACGCCGCTCGGCAAGACCCTGCGGCAGCCCATCGACGTATTGCTGGCGTGGGCCTCGGAGCACATGCCCACCATCGAACGCGCGCGCGACGCTTTCGATACGCGGGAAGAGACAAGCCTCTGAGCCTTCACCCCTGACCGGTACCGGCCAGGCTCACATTCGGCCACGCCTCAGAGAAACAGGCCCCCAGCACCTGACCGAACACGCTCGGGATGAACATCAGGCCACGCCCCCCGAGCCGAAGCCGATGGTCGCCGCCTCTCGCCATCCGCGCCGTCGCGCCGGCTCTGCGCGGCGATCTCCGTACGCCCCGGCCGGCTTCCCGGCCGTCGGGCTGCTCCTGACCTTCACATCGGCCGGTCCTACTAGCCAGGTGGCAGCGCCGCCACGACTTCACGGCGGTTCCTGGTGTATCGCGACGTTGATCCCGCTCCTCACGGCGGATACGGTGACCGCATGTCCGATTCCTCCCCCCGGGATGGGCGGTTGCGCCGATACTGGGACCGCCAGGCAGAGTCGTACGACCGGCAGATGGTCTTCGCCGAGCGCCGCTTCTTCGCCGACACCCGCGCATGGGTGTGCGGGCAGGCAACCGGCGACGTCCTGGAAGTGGCCGTGGGCACCGGACTTAATCTCAATCACTACTCGCATGACGTCCGGCTGACCGGCGTGGAGTGGAGCCCCTCCATGCTGGCGGTCGCCCGGCGCCGCGCGGACGAGACCGGACGCCGGGTCGATCTCCAGCAGGGTGACGCACGGACACTGGGCTTCACCGACGGCCGCTTCGACACGGTCGTCTGCACGTTCTCACTGTGCGCGATCGAGGACGAACGTAAGGCACTCGCCGAGATGGCGCGGGTGCTCCGCCCGGGCGGCCGGCTGCTCCTGGCCGATCACGTGGAGTCGTCCGCCTGGCCGGTACGCGGGCTGCAGTGGCTGATCGACGCCTTCAGCGTGCCCATGTACGGGGAGCACTGGCGCCGCCGTCCACTGCGTGACGTGCGCACGATGGGATTCGACATAGAGCGGCACGACCGGTTCAAGCTCGGCATCATCGAACGCTTCGCCGCCCGCAAACCCGGGGGCTCCTCTCGGTGAGGTTGTTGGTGGTGTTCGGCCGACGAGGCAGAGATCGCTGAGGTTCTGCCCCTTCCCGCGTTCTTTACATTGTAGATTCATACTATGATCAGCGGGTGTGAACGTGCCTGCCATGCCGCCCGCCCCGCCCGAGCGTAAGCTGCCCGAGCAGGCCGCACCCGACCCCTACCACGTGTACCTCGACGGCCTCCCCAGCTCTGAGTCCCGGCGCACCATGCGGGGCTGTCTCGATCGCATCGCCCGTCTCATCACCGGCGACCCCCAGGCCACCGGTGCGGGCCAGCCCTGGGAACTGCTGCGGTACGAGCACACGGTCAAGCTGCGCACGCTGATGCGTGAGCAGGGGTGGTCTCCAGCCCACGTGAACAAGCACCTGGTCGCGCTGCGCCGGGTGCTGAAGGAGGCCTGGCGGCTCGGGTTGATGAGCGGCGAGGACTACCAGCGGGCCGCCGACCTTCCGGCCTACGCACACACGCGGGTGCCGGCGGGGCGGCATGTCCAGGCCGAGATCCTCACCGCGACGCTCGCCGCGTGCGACGAGGACCCCTCCCCCGCCGGAAGGCGGGACGGGGCCATGCTCGCGGCGCTGTACTCGACCGGCTGCCGGCGGGCGGAAATCGCCGGTCTCACACTGGCCGACCTCGATTTGGACGCCAGGTCCCTGCGTGTGCGCGGCAAGGGCGACAAGGAGCGTCTGGTCTACCTCACAGCGGAGGCGGTCGAACGGCTCGAGCTGTGGCTGGACGTGCGGGGCAGGTCGTCGGGTCCGCTGTTCTGCCCCATCAACAAGGCGGGACGGCTACGGCCGGCCCACATGACCGGGCAGGCCGTAGCCGACATCGTCTCCCGCCGCCTGGCCTCGGCCGGCGCGTCGAAGCGAACCCCGCACGACTTCCGCCGCACGTTCATCGGTGAGCTCCTCGACGCCGGAGTCGACCTCGCGACCGCCCAGGCCCTGGTCGGCCATGCCTCCCCCGCCACCACCGCACGCTACGACCGCCGCCCGGAGCGCCGACGCCGCGAGGCCGTCGACAGGCTGAACATCCCGCCCGCCGACCGGTCTCGGTGAGCACGGTTCGGGTGATGAGCGCGTGAGGTGGCCGCCCGGCGGTAGGTCATCGTGCGTGGGCCGAGCGACGGGGAACCACCGCCCGGCCCACCCGAATCAGGGGCTGGTGCAGGTGGCAGTGGGGGTGGCCGCGCTGCCGCTACCGGTGAAGCCGAAGGTGGTGGACGAGCCGGCCGCGATGTTGCCGTTGTACGACTCGTTGCGGACGGTCACGCTGGAGCCGGACGCGCTCAGCTTGCCGTTCCACAGTTGGGTGATGGACTGTCCGCCTGGCCAGGTCCACTTCACGGTCCAGCCGTTCACCGCCGAGCCGCCCGCCCGCACCGTCACCTCCGACTGGAACCCACCCGGCCAGCTGTGACCGTCTTCACCGTCGCCGTACAGGCCCCGTCACCACCCGGCGGGTTCGGGGACGGCGAAACCGGCGGATTCGGCGTCGGTGAGACGGGCAGGGGCTGGTCGGCGGGTTCGAACTGCCGCCGTTGAGGGCGTTGAGCACCGAGGTGTAGGCGGGCTTCTTGTTGCCGCCGCCGTCGAACAGGAGTGGGTTCTGACTGGAGCGCCAGGAGTCGCTGTCGCGGACGCCCCACACGGTGATGCCGACGCAGCGGGAGACGGCCAGGCAGTCGTTGACGATGTTGGCGTAGGTCGTGGCGGAGGCGCCTTCGACGTCGAGCTCGGTGATGGCGACGTCGACGCCGAGGGCGGCGAAGCTCGACAGGGTGGTGCGGAAGTTGCTGTTGTAGGCACTGCCGCTGTTGAAGTGGCCCTGCAGGCCCACGCAGTCGATCGGCACGCCGCGCTGCTTGAAGTCCTTGACCATGTTGTAGACGCCCTGCGTCTTGGCCCAGGTCCAGTTGTCGATGTTGTAGTCGTTGTAGCAGAGCTTGGCCGCCGGGTCGGCGGCGCGGGCGGTGCGGAAGGCGACCTCGATCCAGTCGTTGCCGGTGCGCTGGAGGTTGGAGTCGCGGCGGCCGCCGGTGCCGTCGTCGAAGGCCTCGTTGACCACGTCCCAGTAGGGGATCTCGCCCTTGTAATGGGCCATGACCCCGTTGATGTGGTCGATCATGGCCTGGCGCAGCGCGCTGCCCGACAGGGACTGCATCCAGCCGGGCTGCTGGGAGTGCCCGGCCAGGGTGTGACCGCGGACCTGCTTGCCGTTCTGCACGGCCCAGTGTAGACCCGGTCGGCGCTGGTGAAGTTGAACTGACCCCGGTTGGGCTCGGTGGCGTCGATCTTCATCTCGTTCTCGGCCGTCACCATGGTGAACTCACGGTTGGCGATCGTGGTGTAGACCGAGTCGTTCAGCTTGCCCGCGCTGATCGCGGTACCGAAGTACCGGCCGCTCTGCGCGGCCGCCGCGCCCAGCGTGCTCGCCGCGGCGTCGGCGGGAACCGACACCGCCGACAGCGCTGTGATCGTACCGATCAACGAGGCGATGCAGGGCGTACGGCCCGGGCGCAGCGTCCGGCCTGGGCGCGGAGTGCGTCGGCGAGCTCGGCCGGGCCGCTGACGAGCGTGAAGTCGGCGTCCACCGAGGTGATCATCCAGACCAGTGCCGACGGAGTTTCGGCGCCGACGTGCAGCAGACAACTGTGGTCGTCCACCGCTTCGACGGCCCCCATGCCCGGCCACACCCGGTCGGCCACCGCCGCCGCGGACTCATGCAGGGTAACTGTCGCCTGGAACGGCCAGGCCCCCGCCGAGAGCCTCCTCGCCAGATAGGTCGCGACGTCGCCGTCGGGGGGTTGCCTGGGTGCGAACCGAGGGCCGGTGGGCGTGCGGGGAACCATGCGGTCCACCCGGAAGGTGCGCCAGTCGTCGCGTTCGGTGTCCCAGGCGACGAGGTACCAGCGCCGATGGAAGCTCACCAGGCTGTGCGGCTCGACGGACCGCAGTGATTCTCCGCCGCGGGCGCCCGTGTAGTCGAAGCGCAGCCGTTCGCGGCGGCGGCAGGCGCCGGCGATCGTCATCAGCGTGTCCGCGTCCACCCTGGGCCCGGGGCCGCCGACCCGGACGGTCGCCGTCTGCAGCGTGTTCACCCGATGGCGCAGCCGAGGCGGCAGGAGCTGTTCCAGCTTGACGAGTGCCCGCAGAGACGTCTCCTCGATGCCTGCGATCGACCCGCCAGCGGCCGTATGCAGCCCGAGCGCCACGGCCACCGCCTCGTCGTCGAGCAGCAGCGGCGGCAGCGACGCGCCCGCCCCGAGTTGATAACAGGCGGTGCCCCGGGTGGCGTGCACCGGATAACCGAGGTCGCGCAGCCGCTCCACGTCCCTGCGCACGGTGCGCGTGGTGACGCCCAGGCGGGCGGCGAGCTCGGAGCCGGACCATTCGCGATGGGTCTGCAGGAGCGACAGCAGCCTGAGCAACCGTGCGGAAGTCTCCAACATGTCACCAAGATTGCCCGGCCTTAGGACCGAAGCCGTCCTAACCGGCTCCTAACGTCGCAGTCATGACCGATTCCCAGCAGGGCATCCGCCCCTTCCGTATCGATATCCCCCAGTCCGAGCTCGACGACCTGGCAGCCCGGCTGGCCGGCACCCGCTGGCCGGACGAGCTTCCCGGCGTGGGCTGGAGCCGCGGAGTTCCGCTGGACTACCTGAGGGAGCTCGCCGAATACTGGCGTACGGGCTACGACTGGCGGGCGCACGAGGCCGCGCTCAACGAGCACCCGCAGTACCTCACCGCCATCGATGGGCAGAGCGTCCACTTCCTGCACATACGCTCTCCCGAGCCCGACGCCACGCCGTTGCTGCTGCTGCACGGCTGGCCGGGCGGCGTAGTGGACTTCCTCGACGTCATCGGCCCGCTCAGCGACCCCCGCGGGCACGGCGCCGACCCCGCCACCGCCTTCCACCTGGTGATCCCGTCACTTCCGGGATTCGGATTCTCCACACCGCTGGCCGGCCCGGGCATGAACGCGGCCAAGATGGCCGCTGTGCTCACGCGACTGATGGCGCTGCTCGGTTACGAGCGGTACGGCGTGCAGGGCTACGACACCGGCGCGTGGGTGGCCCCGCAGATGGGCCGGCAGGCCCCGGATCATGTCATCGGCGTCCACATCAACGCCCTGCTCACCTTCCCGGTCGGTGAGGAAGGCGAGATGGACGGCCTGTCGGATGTGGAGCAGAGACGCTGGGACCGGATGCAGAACTTCAACGACGGCTACCTGCAGTGCAACTCCAAACGGCCGCAGACCGTGACGTACGGCCTGCACGACTCGCCCGTCGGCCAGCTCGCCTGGATCGTGGAGAAGTTCAAGGAGCTCACCGACCCGGAGGAGGGGCTGCCCGAGGACAGCATCGATCGCGACCGCATCCTGACCGACGTCTCGCTGTACTGGCTGACCGGCACGGCCGGATCGGCCGCACAGATCTACTACGAGGAGATCTCCGCGAACGACTGGGGCCAGACTGGCGCCGAGGACGGTGGGGAATGGGGCGCGGGCGACTGGGCGGTGGTCCAGCGCCGGACGGTGCCGACCGGCGTGCTGGTCTCCGCCCATGACGTGACCATCCGCCGATGGGCCGAGCGCGACCACGACGTCGCACGCTGGACCGAACTCGACAGGGGCGGCCACTTCCTCGCGATGGAGGCCCCCGATCTACTGGTCTGCGACGTCCGCGAGTTCTTCCAGAAGCTACGCTGACCCGATCATGCCGGACGGCGCCGCCGGGCATGATCGTGGGGAAAATGGCGGTCATGTCTGCTTCGGAGCCACGCCCGGTCGCTCGCCCGGTCGCGGTGCTCGCCGCCCTGCTCACCGTCGCCGCCGGGCTCGGGATCCGGGCCGTGGCCGACGGGCCGGTCGCCAAGTACGGCGGGGACGCCCTTTACACGCTGCTGCTGTACGCGCTGGTCCTGGCGGCCGCTCCCCGTACGCGGCCCGCCCGCGCCGCCTCGGTGGCGCTCGCGGCGAGCTGGGCGGTGGAGTTCTTCCAGCTGACCGGCGTCCCGGAGGAACTCGCCGCGCGCAGCGTGCTCGCCCGCCTGGTGTTCGGCACCTCGTTCAACCCGCCCGACCTGTTCTGGTACGCCATCGGCGCAGGCGTGGGCTGGACGGCACATCGCCTGACCTGCCGTACGGCCCGGCCAGGCTGATCCCTGTTCCGGGGCTATGCCAGGACATGGGGGACCGATGGAATAACAAGGGCCGAGAGTCGGTTAGAGTCGGTACCGGTCGATGTGGTCTGTGTCCCCCGGGCCGCAATTATCGCCTTCACGGAATACCGTTCGGCTGGAGCCGTGTTGTGCCTCTCGCCGAGGAGGCGACCGCCACATCGGCCTTCGCGTGGGCGCCCCGCGAGACTCGTTCTCGTGGGGCGTCCGCGTATCACCTCCACCCGGTTGGCTGTGCCGTACAAAACCTGAGCACGCCACACGTGGCGACGGCACAATCACGTGCGCGGCGGCCTAAGGTTGATCGCACGTGCCCGATGGAGGAGAGTCCGTGCTTTACCGCGCCAGCAAGATCATCAGTGTTCCGTTGATGCGCCTGCTGTGGCGACCGAAGGTCGAGGGCAGGGGCAACGTCCCCGCGAGCGGGCCGGCGATCCTCGCCTCCAACCACCTGTCCGTGCTCGACTCCTTCATCCTGCCCGCGGTGCTGCCCCGGCCGGTGCGGTTCGTGGCCAAGAACGAGTACTTCACCGGCAACCCGCTGACCGCCCTGTGGATGCGCGGCATGGGGACGGTGTCGATCGACCGGGAGAACGCGTCGGCCGCCCAGGCCATGCTCGACTCGGCCGTGGAGGTGCTGAAGGCCGGCGAACTGTTCGGCATCTACCCCGAGGGCACCCGCTCTCCCGACGGCCGCCTGTACCGCGGCAAGATCGGTGTCGCCTGGCTCGCGCTGACCACCCACGCGCCGGTGATCCCGGTCGCGATGATGGGCGTCGACAAGGTGCTGCCGCCGGGGGCCACGGTGCCGCGCCTGTACCGGATCGGCATCCGGATCGGCGAGCCGATGACGTTCGCCGGCGATCCCGGGCGGGCGCGCGACCGGCGCGAGGTCACCGATCAGGTGATGGAGGCCGTCCAGCGGCTGTCAGGCCAGGAGTACGTCCCGAAGTACGCGGCGAGCGTCAAAGCGGCCACCTGATCGCTGTGGGGGCCGGCACGCAGCCGGGATGCGGATCTCCATCTGATCACGTTAGGCTCTGGGATCGATCCGGACCTCAGGGGGTGTCACACGGTGCCGCGAGGACGTACGGTCGTGATCATATCTGCCGCGGTCGTGGTGGCCGCGGCGGCCGGGGCGGGGGGTGCCTACTACCTGCTGCACACCAGGGGAACGCCGCTGGAGACGGCCCAGCGCTTCACGGCCGCATGGTCACGCGGGGACCTCACGGCCATGAAAGCCGAACTCGCGGCCCCGGCCGCCGGCTTCGAGGCGGCCTATGCCGAGCTCACGAAGAACCTGGGCGCGACCAAGGTCACCGTCACCGGCATGCGCGTGAGCGACCCTGTCGACGACCGCTCCACCGCCTCCTACACCGCGACCGCGTCCCTCAAGAACGTGGGCGAGTGGACCTATAAGGGCAAGTTGCAGCTCGTGGTCAAGGACCGTCACTGGAAGGTGGACTGGTCTCCGGCCGCCGTCCATCCCGCGCTGAGCGGTGCCAACCATTTGGCGATCAAGACGACCTGGCCGGCCAGGGCCGCGATCATGGATGCCGGCGGCGCCCGCATCGATGACGGCGACGACGGCGGTTCGGTGCAGCAACTCGTCGGATTTCTGGACAAGGCCACCGCCAAGGACGTCAAGAAGCTGGGCGCGGCCTATCGTGTGGGCGGCGCGGTGGGACGCGGTGGCCTGCAGGAGACCTTCGAGAGGCGGCTCGCCGGCACCCCGACCACCGAGATCCAGGTCGTCGGCAGCGAGAGCGAGACACTGCACACGATCAAGGGCAAGCGGGGCGAGGACGTGCGGACCAGCCTCGATCCGCGGGTGCAGAAGGCCGCGGCCGATGCCGTACGCGACCTGCCCAAACCCACCTCCCTGGTGGCCGTCCGGCCCTCGTCCGGTGAGATCCTCGCGGTCGTCAACAGCCAGGGCGGCTTCAACCGGGCCCTGGACGGCCGCTATCCGCCGGGTTCGACGTTCAAGACCATCACCGCCGCCGGGCTGCTGGCCACCGGCGTCACCCCGTCCTCGACGGTGACCTGCCCTCCGGAAGCGAACGTCGGCGGCCTGAAGATCCGAAACTCCGACCACGAGTCGTTCGGTTCGCTGTCGTTCCTGGACTCCTACGCCCATTCCTGCAACACCACGTTCGCTCCGATGACCGCCGAGAAGCTGGGTGCGCAGAAGCTGTACGACCTGGCGGGCGATTTCGGGTTCAACCGGCCGCTCAACATCGGCGTGCCGGCGACGACGGGCAGCATGCCCAAGGCGACCAGCGACGCCGAGCTGGCGGCCGAGTCCTTCGGTCAGGCCGAGATCACCGCCAGCCCGCTGGTGATGGCGGGGGTCGCCGCCACCGTGGCCGACGGGTCGTGGCGCCCGCCCACGCTGGTGCCGTCTCTCAAGCAGAAGGCCTCGCCCGCGCCGCTGCCCGACGGGGTGGCCGAGCAGCTCCGCGCGATGATGAAGGCCGTGGTGACCAAGGGCACGGCACGCACCGCCGGCCTGCCGGCCGGGACCGCGGGCAAGACCGGGACCGCCGAGTTCGGCACCGGCCCCGAGCTCGACTCGCATGCCTGGTTCGTCGGCTACCGAGGCGATCTCGCCTTCGCCGTCGTGGTCGAGGGCGGCGGCGGAGGTGGCGCGGTCGCCGCCCCGATCGCGGCCACCTTCCTCAAGGCCCTCGGATAAGGCCATCGGACAGAGCCAGACCAAGACGAGCCCAGAGCCTCCCCCTGCCGTGATCTTGCGAATTCTCGCAGTCGGCGCCATGAGCAGGCACTTCACGTCCATGTTCTTGCAGTTTCTCGCAGGCCTACCCACTGACCAGCGAAAACACTGTCGGTGATCTTGCACTTCCCGGCGACCGCAAGATCAGCTAATACATAGACGCAGGTCGTACGGCGTGCCTGCGATTATCTGCAAGATCACGGAATGGATCCGCGCAGGTCGGGAGGCTTTCGTGCGAGAATTCGCAAGATCACGGAGTGGGGGCGGGGCGACGTGCTTCGAACAGGAAGCAGCCGAACTCCACCGCGCGAACGTGGATCAACGCGACCTCCGGGTTGTCCAGGAGTGATTCCAGCAGCGCGGACGCCATCGCGGGATCGGTCGAGCGGTGCTCCTCAAGCAGGTGCCCACCGAGGATGGAGCCGTCGGCCCGGTAGGCGCGGAACACGCGCCGAGGCCCACCCATCGCCTCCGGGTAGCCCGGTCGCGGCCCCGCACACGGTCCCGCGTGGATGAACACCGGCCCCAGTTCCTCATACGGACCGGGATCGGCGCCGGTCTCGGCCATCCAGCGGCGCAGCGGCGAATAGGAGACCAGCAGGGTATCCTCCCCCGGCTCCGACCGCCGCAGACAGCAGCGCAGCGGGCTGCCGCCCTCGGTGTCGGCGACCTGTCGCGGCTCCCGGCCCGCGTCGTCCACTCTCCTGAGTTGATCCACTACAGCGGGCTCGATAGCCCGGATCTCGTAAGCCATGCCTCCAATCGTCGGCCCCCGTCCCCGACGGACGCTGGCGGAAACCGGTCATCGTGGTCGGTGCCTGGCTGCGTAACAGCTCGTGCTCAGATCGGGAGGGCGGCCGCGTTGTGCTGGAGAGCCATGATCAGCAGAGCCGTGATCAGCACCACGATCAGCATCCAGCTCAACGTGATGATCATGGTGGATCGGCGTGGCCAGCGGGCCCCTGCCCCGCCGGCGGCACGATCGGCCGTCCGCCGCCGGCCGTGCTCCCTCCGCTCCACCCTCTGGTTGAAGGACTCGATCCTGGCAGCCAGCTTGGGGTCTTCGTCGGTGAGATGCCGCTCGATCATCGTAAGCATTCGCTCTTCGTCCTGCGACCAGGCCATGGCGCAACTCTCCAGAACGCGAGGTGTGTGCCGACTTTCTGCCCATCGATCAAGATCGTTAGCCGTTTCCAGGGCCGGTATTTACCGCGCGTTGAAAGTTGCGACAGGTCTCGAAATTCTGTTCTAATGTAGTCGTGCGCTGGGACAATCTGCGCCTTGACGATCAAGGGCCTGACGATCGAGGAAACCACGGTGATGTGACCTGAATCACATCAACCATCGGCGCTGTCGGATACGTCTCAGGGAAGAGGGGATCATCAGTCGACATGAACGGGGCATGTCTTGTCCTTGTTACGCGGATTTTCGTTACGCGGATCTTCATTACGCCGCACCGCCGCCAAGGCGATGGTGAAGGCGATCGAGGCGCGTGACCGGCAGCGTTCCCGATCGGCTTCGCCGCCCGACGTCCACGAGGTGCGCATTCTGCTGCTGCACGCCAACGGCATGGGCGGCACGATCCGTACGGCGTTCAACCTCGCCGGGCACCTGGCCCGCACGCACGACGTCGAGATCGTCAGCGTGGTCAGGCAACGCGAGGCGCCGTTCTTCCCGGTTCCCCCCGGCGTCCGCATCCGCTATCTGGACGATCGGCTGCCGCGGCGCCGGGGCCTGCTGTCCCGATTCCCGAGTCGGCTGGTCCCCAAGGACGAGGCGGCCTATCACTGGTTCACGCTGAGGACCGATCTCAAGCTGGTCCGCTACCTCCGGTCGCGGCGCGGCGGCGTGCTCATCGGCACCCGGCCGGGCCTCAACCTGATCGCCGCCAGGTTCGCCCCTCCGGAGATCATCACGATCGGGCAGGAGCATGGCAATCTCGTCGGGCACCGGCCCTCGGTACGCTCCCGGATCACCCGGGGGTACGGCAGGCTCGACGCGGTCGTCACGCTCACCGAGGCCGATCTCAAGGCCTACGAACGCGCCTTCGAGCGCGCCGGCAGGCCGCGACCGGGCGTGCTGGCCCGGATTCCGAACGCGGTGCCCCGGCTGGAGGGCGGTCTGTCTCCGCTCACCGCGAAGACGGCGGTCACGGTCGGCCGCCTCACCCATGTCAAGGGCTATGACCTGCTGATCCGCGCCTGGGCGCACGTCGCGGCCCGGCACCCGGACTGGACGCTGCTGATCTTCGGCTCCGGACCGCGCCAGGAGAAGTTGCAGGCCGCCATCGACAAGCGCGGCCTGACCGATCAGGTGCTGTTGGCGGGGCCTGTCCAGGACGTCGGCGCCGACCTGGTCAAGGCGTCGATGTTCGTGCTCAGCTCACGCCGCGAGGGCGGGCCCATGGTGGTCCTGGAGGCGATGAGCAAGGGGCTCCCGGTCGTCAGCTACGCCTGCCCTACCGGACCGCCCGAGCTGATCACCGACGGCGTGAACGGGCTGCTGGTCAAGCCCGAGAAGATCCACGCTCTGGCCGACGCGATCTGCGCGGTCATCGAGGACGAGGAGCTGCGCGCCAGGCTGGCCGCCCAGGGGCCGCCGACCGCCGCCCGCTATGACATCGACGTGATCGGCCCACGGTGGGAGCGGCTCCTCGCCGATCTGGGCGCGCTCCGCCGCGGGCTCTCCCCCGACCGGCTCACCGACAGGCACTCTCCCCGTTCCACGGATCTCGCTGATTTCCCGGCCGAGCTCTGACAGCGACCGGCGGCGCCCACTGGAGGACCGACCGGGAGGCGCCGCCGATAGGGTGATGCCGTGCGCATGGGGAGCGCGGCGATCGCGGGGACCGCGACGCCCAGAAAGATCAGAGGGATCGCGACGGAGGCGATGCTGCCGCGGCTCCTGCTGCTCGTGGCCGCGCTGCTGGCCGTGAGCCTCGGTCACATCGCCGCCCACCTCTGCGGCCCCGCCCCCTCGATGCCCGCGCTGTGCGCCCACTGCGATGCCGCACCCGGCGGCAACGGGGAGGACGGGCTCGCCGGGCACGGCACACCGGCCGGGCACACGGCGGCGGACCTGGCGCCGCCGGTCACGGCTTCCGGCCCGGATTCGGATCAGCCGAACCCGATCGTCTTCTGCCTGACCGCGGTCGCCGCGATCCTTGTGACCTTGGTGCTGCGTCTGCTGGGGGCCGGCCGCCTCCCCAAAGGCGTACGCGGCCCAGGTGAGCGGCCGACCCGCCTTCCTCCGGCGCGCGGTTCGCCGGCTCCGCCGTTCGCGCTGTCGCTACGACGCGTCGCGGTTCTGCGCGTATAGAGGCTCCCGGCCAGGTCAGGCACGTCTTCGCCTCACCCGGTTCTCCGTGTGCCCTTTCCGTACGTGAACTGTGAGCGAATCATCATGTCATCGATCGATCGACGGCTCTTCCTGCGCGCCGGTCTGGCCGCCGCCGGAGGCGCCCTCGCCACCGCCTGCTCCCCCGCCCGGAGTGAATCAGCACGCCGATCAGCGGATCCCCGGCCCGGGAGCGGCGCCCTTGTACGGCCGTCGGGCCCCGAGGTCGGCGCCGCGGAGGCGGCGCGCCGGCCCGGCCAGGTGCGCGAGTTCCACCTGATCGCCCGGGAAGGCCGCGCCGACCTCGGCGGTCCCGTGGTCCGGACCTGGATGTACGGCGACCGCCTGCCCGGGGAGCCGATCCGCGTCCGGGCCGGCGAGGTCGTCCGGGCCCGGCTGACCAACCGGCTCCCTCAGGAGACCACCGTCCACTGGCACGGCCTCGCCCTGCGCAACGACGCCGACGGCGTACCGGGGGTCACCCAGCCGCCCATCCCCCCGGGTGGGGAGATGGTCTACGAGTTCACCGCGTCCCATCCCGGGACGTACTGGTTCCATCCCCATCACGGCACGCAACTGGATCGCGGACTGTACGCGCCGATCATCGTGGAGGATCCGGCCGAGCCGTATGACTATGACGACGAGTGGACCGTCGTCCTCGACGACTGGCTGGACGGCGTCACCGGCACACCGGATGAGGTGCTGGCCGAGATCACGTCGATGTCGGGGGGCGGCGGCCATGGCGGTGGTCACGGCCATGAGGGGATGTCGATGCCGGACTCGACGGCATCCCCGGGGGCCTCGTGGCCGCACATGATGATGAACGCGGAAAGCGACCTCCTCGGCGGCGACGCCGGAGACGTCTACTACCCCCACTTCCTGGTCAACGGCAGGACCGCGACGGCCCCGCAGACCTTCGCCGCCAATCCGGGCGCCCGGCTGCGGATCAGGATCATCAACGCCGGCGGCGACACCGCGTTCCGGGTCGCACTGGCCGGTCACGCCATGACCGTGACCCACGCCGACGGCTTCCCCGTCGTGCCGGTCGAGACCGACGCGCTGCTGCTCGGCATGGGCGAGCGGTACGACGTGCTGGTCACCCTCAAAGATGGGGTGTTCCCCCTGGCGGCACTGGCCGAGGGCAAGCGTGCCGTGGCCCGGGCCCTGGTCCGCACCGCCCCCGGCGCCCGCGCGCCGAAGGCAGACGTCTGGCCGGCCGAGCTGGACGGCCGTCTCGCCTCCTATGACCGGCTCACCCCCGCGGACGCCGTACGGCTGCCGGCCAGGGCGCCGGATCGCACGATCAAGCTGATGCTCACCGGGAGCATGGCTAGGTATGACTGGGCGATCAACGGCAGAAAGTACGACCCCGAGGTGATCGAACCCGTGAAGTCCGGCGAACGGGTGCGGCTGTCCTTCGTCAACCGGACCCTCATGTGGCATCCCATGCATCTGCACGGCCACACCTTCGCCCTCGGGGCGAGCGGCCTACGCAAGGACACCGCGATCGTGCTGCCCGGAGCGACGGTGAACGCCGACTTCGACGCCGACAACCCCGGCATCTGGATGATCCACTGCCACAACATCTACCACGGGGCGGCCGGGATGATGACCCTGCTCGGCTACCGGGCCTGAAGGAGGAGCTCAGATGACGGACATCTTCGGCCCGGTCCGGGATCGCCACGGCAGGTTCGGAAGGCTCGGCAGGCGAGGAATGCGGGTGGTCGGCGGGCTCCTGCTGACGACCACCCTGGCCGCCTGCGGCGGGAGCGCCGACGAGGCTGCCGTGCCGTACGGCACCGGCCCGACCACCTCCGCTGTGCCGGCCGATCAGGGCGTCGGCCACGTGCACGGGCTGGGCGTCGACCCCGCCACCGGCAAGGTTTACGTGGCGGGACACTTCGGGCTGTTCACCGTCGAGGGCGGCCAACTGGTCCGCGTCGGCGACCGCGACGCCGACCACATGGGCTTCACGGTCGCCGGGCCCGGCACGTTCTACGCCAGCGGCCATCCCTCGGCCGCCGACATCGCCGCCGGTCAGGCCCCGCACCTGGGCCTGATCCGCTCCACGGACGCGGGCACGACCTGGGAACAGGTGGCCCTGGCCGGTAAGGCCGACTTCCACGCCCTGCAGGTCGCGGGGGCCAGGGTCTACGGCTACGACGCGCAGACCGGCCGGGTCTGGCGGGGCGAGAGCGGAAAGCTCACCTCGGCGGCCCGGCTCGACCTACTCGACCTCGCCGCCGGAGCGCGCACCCCGGACACCGTCTATGCCACCACGCCTGAGGGGGTGAAGGTCAGCGTGGACGGGGGCGAGACGTTCCGGCCGCTGACCGGCGCTCCCCTGCTGTCGTTCCTCGACGTGACGGATGAGGGCGAACTCATCGGCGTGGCTCCCGACGGCGGGGTCCACGCCAGCGCGGACGGCGGTGCGACCTGGCGCGCCCGGGGTCGCCTGCCCGCGCACGCCGTCGCCTTCACCGCCGTCTCCGCCCGGCACCTGCTCGCCGCCGCCATGGACGGCACGGTTTACGAGTCGACGGACGGAGGAACCGGCTTCGCCGTCATCCATCAAGCGTGAATGACCTTCCAGCGTCCGTCTTTACAATGTAGATTTCGTGCTCACCGCCTGGCTGCTGGCCTTCGGCCTCTACGCCGGGTACGGCTACCGCCGCGCCGGCCGTACGGCGTGACGGGTGCCGGTCAGACCCGGTCGAGGGGCCGATGCGGTTCCGGCGGCAGCTCAACCTTGATCGGATCACCGGGCCGTACCACGCCGCCTTCCTTCACGACGCCCATGATCCCGGCTTTGCGCACGAGGTTGCCGTCCTCGTCCCGGGCGACGACCTCCTTCAGCAGTCCGTCCTGGAAATTGTCGATCTGCACGCAGGGATTGCGCAGACCCGTGACCTCCACGATCGCGCCGTCCCCGAAGCGCAGCAGCGTGCCCACGGGCAGGCCGAGCAGGTCGATCCCGCTGGTGGTGATGTTCTCCCCGAGCTCGCCGGGTGCCACCCGGAAGCCCTTCTGGCCGACCTCCGCGAAGAGCTCCTCATGAATGAGGTGGACCTGACGGAGGTTGGGCCGGGTGGGGTCCTGCGCCACGCGCGAGCGGTGCTTGACCGTGACGCCGGCGTGCACGTCCCCCTCCACGCCGAGCCCCGCGAGCAAGGTGATGCTGCTCCGGTTCGGCTTGGTGAAGGAGTATTCGCCGTTGCTGCTGACCGCCGTCACTGTCCCACCCATGCCGCGCAGCTCCCCCCATACACCACGATGATCTGTCACGACCCAAGACTAATCGGGCGAATGCCGCGCACGTTCGATCATCTCGGCGTGATCCGGGCGTCGCCGGTACTTCTGGAGGAGGTGGATCGAGGCCGCGCCCAGGGCGACGCCCAGCAGGACCATGAGGATGATCGTCGGCCACTGCGCCCACGACGGCAGGTACAGGGCGAGGAACCACGCTCGGCTGTCCACCCCTGTGATCTTGAAGACGCCCGGCACGATGCCCTGGGGGAACAGCGCGATCGGGCAGAGCGTCATGCACAGGCCGACGATGGCCTGGTCGCGCCTGGGCAGATCTTCGTACCTGGCCATCGTGCCGGCGCCGGTGTCGCGTCGGCCCGTGCGCATCAGGTGAAGCAACTCCGGGCCGTGACCGCGCAACCTGCGCGCGGCCAACGCGCCCAGGCCCCACCAGCACAGCACCCCCGTCGCCAGGCCGACGGGCACCCCGGCCCAGCCGTACCGGAGCGCCACGATGCCGGCGGGCAGCGCCGTGAGCAGCCCCAGCGCCAGCATGGCGTACATCATGCCCGTCGCCGAGCCGTCGTCTTCCGTGGTGCGCAGGGGGTTGCCGCCGCGCTTGTGCGGATCGATTCCCGGCACGAGCCCATACACCGAGACCAGCGGCACCAGCCCGGCTCCGCCGCCGAGCAGCGCGAACATGATCGACAGCACCAGCGGCCACGGACCGTCGACGAGCGCGGTGAGCGGGAGCGTCAGCGCGAGCGCCACGGGTGTGACGAACAGCAGCCAGGCGAGCTGGCGGCCGCGCACGTCGCCGGCTCGCGGGGTGAGCAGCGTGAGCCAGAGCGCGGTCCCGTCGGTGCCGTAGATGTTGGCCGACATCGCGGCGGCCATCAGGATGAAGATCGGACCCGCCCACGGCAGCATCTGGTCCCAGCCCATCAGCAGTGGGATCGCCGCGAAGAACACCCCGTAGGCCAGGGCGAACGTCAGCTGGTGGGTCCGGACCAGATCACGTGACCAGGTGCGTGTCTCCTTGCCCAGCACGGCGCCGGTCGCCGTGGTGGCGCGCATCGGCCTGCGCCCTCCGGTGGCGGCCCGTGCGCGTCCCACTCGCCGGGTCAGCAGCACCGCCCACGCCGCGAGCAGCAGCACGGCCAGTAGGGCCAGGGCGGCGAGTGCGGCGGCGACCCGTCCCCACCTGCCAGCGGCCGCGGACTCGACCGCGACGAGGCCCCACCCGGACGGGACGGCGCGCACCACGTCGGCCACCACGGGCGGCACCCCGCCTGCTTCGCTGTAGGCGACGGCGAACACCCAGCCCTGCCCGAGCAGCGCCAGCACCATGCCGTTGATCAGTCCGGCGGCGATCGCACTCACCCGCGAGCGCAGCGCGAGGCCGAACACCGCGACCGCGACCTTCGACAGCAGGACGAACACCACCAACTGCAGCAGCAGGGCGGGCAGCGCCACCAGGCCGGCCGCGACGCCCTGCCGTATCCCGAAAACCGCCAGCCCCGTCAGCGCCAGCAGACTGATCACGGGCGCGATTCCGACGAACGCGGCCGCCAGCAGCCCGGCGGCCAACCGCCGGGGCGGCAGGCCCAGCGGTGCGAAGAACTCCGGCCTGATCGTCTCGTCGCCGCCGCCCGCGAAGACCGGGCCGAGGATCCACCCGAGCATCCACACCGCGTAGGCGGGGCCGAGCAGCTCCGGCCCGGTCAGCGACAGCGCGATCGTGCCGACCGCCAGCGCCACGCCGAGCAGGCCGCCGAGGGTGATCAGGCCGGCCCGCTGGCCGGTCATCGAGTTGCGGATGATAGCGATCTTCATCCGCGCCATGGTCAGCGCGACAGCCACGACAGCTCCTTCGCCTCGCCGTCGTCCGCGCCGACCAGCTCAACGAACCTGTCCTCCAGCGTCTGCGAACCCCGCACCTGCGACAGGGTCCCGGCAGCCGCGACCCCGCCCTTGTCGATCACCGCGACGTGGTCGCAGAGCTGCTCCACCAGCGCCATCACGTGGCTGGACAGCACGATGGATCCCCCGCCCGCGACGAATCCCCGCAGGATCGTCTTGATCGTCGCCGCGGACACCGGGTCGACGGCTTCGAACGGCTCGTCCAGCACGAGCAGCCGGGGGGCGTGCAGCAAGGCGGTGGCCAGGCCGATCTTCTTGCGCATGCCGGTCGAATACTCGATCACCAGGGTCTTCTCCGCCTGGTCCAGCTCGAGCACCGCCAGGAGCTCCTCGGCCCGCTCGGCCACCACCTCCGGCGGCAGCCCGCGTAACAGGCCGAGATAGGTCAGCACCTCCCGGCCCGTCAGCCGCTCCGGCATGGCCAGGCCGTCGGGAAGCACTCCGACCAGCGCCTTGGCCCGCGTCGGGTCCGCCCAGACGTCGGCGCCGAAGATCTGGGCGGTCCCGCCATCGGGCCGGAGCAGGCCCACGGCCATCGACAGCGTCGTGGTCTTGCCCGCGCCGTTCTGTCCGACCAGACCATAGAACGAACCTTGCGGAACGTTCAGATCGACCCCGTCGACGGCGACCTTTTCTCCGAACCTCTTGACCAATCCCGTTATTTCCAGCGCAGCGGTCACGGGCCCTCCCAAGGGCGACGGCGATCTGGCGAAGATGCGGCAGGCCCTGAAATCATCGAGCGGGCATGGGCCACCGATCAAGATTCAAGATAGTTCAACCGAACTCCTGAAGATCGGGCAATGGGTGCGTACCCGGCGTGAGATCCTCGCAGACGATGGATCACGACGGACGGATGAATCCCCTGCGGGAGGGCGAGCAGGGCCCGGACGCCAAGGGCATGTACTGGCTGGCGGTTCTCGCGGCCGGTCCGGTGTGGGACATCGTGCGGATCGGACGGCAGGCCCTCACCGAGGTCCGGGCCGCGGTCACCGGCTACCGGGGGCGTGGCCTGGCCATCGAGCTCGAGACCGCCCGCACGGCGCTCGCCGACGCCGGCATCGCCGCCGCCCTCCGCGTCCCTTCCGTACGGCTCGCGCCGGAGACCGACGCCCTGCTGGGCTGGGCCGTACGGGAGGGCGTCACCAATGTCATCCGGCACAGCGGCGGCGTCAACGGTGAAGTCGAACTACGCGAGGGCGACGGTCTCGTACTGGAGATCCGCGACGACGGCGCGGCCGTCGGGCCTGCCCCTGGCCAGGGCGGAGCCCGGGGCAACGGGCTGGCTGTTCCCGGTGTCGCAATACGGGAGATGCGGCCCGCCCTGGTGGGACAGCACCATGAACAGCAGCGACACCTGCTCCGGATCGTCGACCGGGAACACCGGGCGAGCCGCCGGCGACAAGGGACCGACTTCGGCAAGGGCAAGGTGATGAAAACCGTGACCGGGCACCAGATCGTGGACACACTGACCCAGGGGACCATGCCGGACGACCGTCCGCACGACTCGGCGGGCATCGAGGCCCGATGGAAGCTGATCGTCGATCACGAAGGCGTGACAATCGCCAGCGACCGTTTCCGGCTCACGGCCGTCGGATCGCACGCCGAGGACGACGACCTGTTTCCGGAGAGGACGTTGCTGGACGCAATGGACTCCGGCGAAATGGAGGCCATCCTCTCCGAGCTGCACAGCGTTACCAGGCGGACCTACGGGCAGTTCTGCGGCCTGGCGCGTGCGCTCGAGATGGTCGGCGAACGCTGGGCCCTGTTCATCATCCGTGACCTTCTTGTCGGCCCCAAGAGCTTCGCCGACCTGCGCGAGGGCCTGCCCCGGATCCCCGCCGACACGCTGGCCGCCCGCCTCAAGGAGCTCGAACGGACCGGGGTGGTCAGCCACCGGCTCGTGCGGGGGCCCGGCGCCGAGGTGGTGGTGTACGAGCTCACCGAGTACGGCAGCCGCATCGAGGACGCGGTCATCCAGCTCTCCCGCTGGGGTGCGCAGGTCCTCGACCAGCCCCGGCCGGAGGACAT
Organism: Sphaerimonospora thailandensis; assembly: GCF_016863115.1. Lineage (GTDB taxonomy): Bacteria > Actinomycetota > Actinomycetes > Streptosporangiales > Streptosporangiaceae > Sphaerimonospora > Sphaerimonospora cavernae. Next base: position 173,230 of record NZ_BOOG01000008.1, on the reverse strand, counting down.
CGTCACCGTCGACTCCATGATCATGGCGCTTCGCACAACGTTCCGTCCCGAGGCGGCCCGCGACCTCCGGGCGAGCTTCGAGGTGCGCATCGGCGAGATCGTCCTCAACGCACAGGTCGACGACGGCACGGTCAAGGTGGCCGCCGGGCACCTTCCCGGCGCCGACCTCGTCATCGAGCCGGGCCCCGTGCTCACGTCCCTGATGTCGGGCGAGGTCAGTCCGGCCGAGGCCGTCGCCGAAGGCATGGTGCGTCTCACCGGCGACGCCGGCCTGCTGGACCGCTTCGTCGAGATCTTCACGATCCGCCCCGACGCGCACTCACCGGCCTGAATCGGGTCTGAATCGGGTCTGAATCGGGCCGTCACGGCTGTGTCTCGGCGAAGAATCCGGCGGCGAAGGTGACCTGGGCGAGGGCCCGCTGGCCGGCCTCGTTGGGGTGGAAGAAGTCCCACGGGCTGACCATCTTCAGCGAGAAGGGGTAGCCGAAGACCGCACCGCCGTCATAACGGCAGGCCGGGCCGTACCGTAGGCAGGCCGTCCGGAGTTGCTCGTTGTAGTCCATCACCCGCTCGCGGACCTCCACACGCCTGGTCTCGTCCGCCTTCGCCGTGGACCCGGGGTTGGCCAGCATCGACTGGCAGGTGCGGCCGATCGTCCAGAACGCGCGGGCCCAGCGGTTGTCCTTCCCGATCCGCCAGAGCCGCTTCAGATCGGGAATGCTGGCGACGAAGACCCTCGCGCCCGTCGGCCGGAGCACGTCGAGGGCGGCCTCGATCCGGCGCCGATAGGTGACCACCGGAGTCATGAGCTTCGGCGACCGGGTGCACGCGTCCTGAGCTCCCACGAGGATCGTGACGTAGTCGGCCCCGCCCTCGACGGCCTGCCGGGCCTGTGCGGCCAGGTCGGCGCTGGTCGCGCCGGGGACCGCGAAGTTGAGGTTGTGCCCCTTCAGGGCCGGCGCGAGCGCCAGCAGGCGCAGATAGTGGCTGCTCACTTCGGGGTTGTCCCCGGCCGACCATGATCTCGAGGTGCACGAGACGTACCAGCCGCACGCGTTGAACCCGGCGCTGATCGAGTCGCCCAGCGCCGCCAGCACGGTTGGCAGTGCGCGCGGCGCCGCCGTCAGACGGTGCGCGCGGGCCGGTCCGGCCGCGAGCAGCGTCCCGGGTGTGAGCAGAACGGAAAAGGCCAGGACCGACGTGATCTTCTTGATCATGAACACCTCCGGGTGACCAAAGGTAGGGATCACCCGGGGGCGAGCTCCATCTCCACGGCGGAATGCGCCGCTTCCCTGACCAAGTTCCTATCGCCGCTTGACAGAAGGGCATCAGCTACCGCCTGCGGTCCGGGCAACGGGGGTCCCTGCCGAACCAGGTACGGATCTTGCGTAAAGTGAATTGAGTGAGTGTCGTTCTTATCCGCCCCCTCGCGGTTCGCACGGTCGCGGTGAGCGACCCCGGCGATCTCCTGTCGCGCCTGCCGGATGCGATGCCGTACGCCTGGATCAGGCACGGCGAGGGCCTGGTGGGCTGGGGAGAGGCGGCGCGCATCGTCATTCCGCCCGGCCCGGACCGTTTCGACCGGGCCCGGGAGTGGCTCGGCTCACTCTTCGACGGGGCGCGCATCGACGACGAGGTCGAGGCGCCCGGCTCGGGACCGGTCGCGTTCGGCTCGTTCACCTTCGACGGCGACGCCGCCGGTTCCACGCTGGTCGTCCCGCGCACCGTGCTCGCCCGTAGAGGTGGCCGGGCCTGGCTCACCACGATCGGTGAGGCCGGATCCGTTCCGGTGACCTCGCCCGTCGAGCCCGGGCGCATCCGGTACGGCGACGGCACGCTGACCGCTCCGGAGTGGGAGCAGGCCGTGGCCAGGGCCGTACGCAGGATCAGGAGCGGCACCCTGGACAAGGTCGTGCTCGCCCGTGATCTCACAGCCACCGCCGAGCGTGACATCGACACGCGGGTGCTGCTGTCCCGGCTGGCCGTCCGCTATCCCGAGTGCTACACGTTCTCCGTGGACGGACTGACCGGGGCGACCCCCGAACTGCTGGTCCGGCACACCGGCCGGTCGATCGAGTCGCTGGTCCTGGCGGGCACGACGCCACGCGGCGCCGGACCGGCCGAGGACGCCGCCCGCGGCGTCGCGCTGTACGCCTCGGGCAAGGACCGCCACGAGCACGCCTGCGCCGTCGCCTCCGTCCAGGAGGCCCTGGCTCCCCTGTGTTCGACGCTGGACGTGCCCGCCCGGCCGGAGCTGCTGGTGCTGCCGAACGTGCAGCACCTGGCCAGCCGGGTCAGCGGGCGGCTGTCGGACGGCGCGTCCGTGCTCGACGTGGTGGCCGCCATGCACCCGACCGCGGCCGTCGGCGGCACCCCCACGGGCACGGCCCTGCGTGTCATCCGGGAGTTGGAGGGCATGGCGCGCGGCGGCTACGCCGGTCCGGTCGGCTGGATCGACTCCCGAGGCGACGGCGAGTGGGGCATCGCGCTGCGCTGCGCCCAGATCTCCGGCCGCCGCGCCCGGCTGTTCGCCGGGTGCGGCATCATGGCCGGGTCCGACCCCGTCGCCGAGCTCGCCGAGGCTCAGGCGAAGTTCCGCGTCATGCAGTACGCCCTCGAGGGGTGACCCGAGGGGTGAGCGGCGCGATCGCGGCGCCGGCGAGGAGCGGCCCACGGTTCGGCGGGCGACGGCTCAAGCGGCCCACGGGTCAGCGGCTCAGGTAGGTCGTGCCGCCGAAACGGGTGGTGGCACGGCCGGCGGTCGCGGTGGCCAGCCACTCCTCGAAGCCGGACGCCGCGTCGCAGGCCACGGCGACCTCGAAGGTGACGCGCGCGCCGTAGTCCACGCCGCGCAGCGGGTAATGCGAAGCGCGCAGATCGTTCTCCAGCCGGCCGGCGTGCGCGTGGTCGATCGTCACCTTCGCGATGGTCGCCGGAATCATCTCGACGGTCTCGGCCCGGTCGAGCGTCTCCCCGACCGCACCGCCGTACGCGCGGGCCAGTCCCCCGGCGCCCAGCAGCACCCCGCCGAAGTAGCGGGTGACCACGGCCACGACGTCGGCGAAGCCGCGCCGGGTGAGCATCTCGAGCATCGGTGTGCCCGCCGTCCCCCCGGGCTCGCCGTCGTCGTCGGCCTTGCGCAGATCTGTGCCGATGACGTATGCGGTGCAGTTGTGCGTGGCATCCGCGTGAAGTCGCCTGCGCCCGGCGATGAACTCCCGCGCGGCCTCCTCGGTGCCCACCGGCGCCATCGCGCAGATGAACCGCGAGCGGCGGACCTCGGTCTCGTGTTCGGTGATGTCTTTGATCGTCAGGTACGGCGCGGCCACGACGCCCAGGCTACTGGGACTCGGATGCGCACCAACCGGCGGCCTTTACCTTGTAGATTCAGGAGGCTTGAGATCCGACTTGAGATCCGAGGGTCAGCGGGCGCTGACCGTCTCGGGCGTCTCCTCCTCGGCGAAGGCCTTGGCGGCTCTGCGCTTCAGCCAGATCGTGCCGCCGACGCCGAACAGGACGGCGATCACGAGCCCCACCCAGGAAAAGCCCTTCAGCCACCGCTCGGCCACCATGCCCAGGTAGTAGACGGCCGCGGTGGTGCCGCCCGCCCAGACGATGCCGCCCGACACGTTGGCCACCAGGAACCGCCAGTACGACATGTGCAGCGCCCCCGCGAGCGGGCCGGCGAGGATGCGCAGCAGGGCCACGAACCGGCCGAAGAAAACGGCCCATACTCCCCAGCGCTGGAACAATCGCTCGGCCCTGGCGATGTGATGGGGGCCGAAATGCTTGGGGAAGCGCCGCCCGAGCCGGTCGAACAGCGGCCTGCCACCCTTACGCCCGATGAGGTAACCGATCGAGTCCCCCACGATGGCCCCGGTGCTCGCGCAGACGCCGACGATGAGCGGACTCACCACGCCCTTGGCCGACAGCAGGGCCGAGCTGACCAGGACGATCTCCCCGGGAAGGGGGATCCCCAGGCTCTCGAGGCCGACGACCGCGCCCACGAGCACGTAGACCCACAGCGCGGGGATCGTCTGCAACCACTCCTCGACGTGCATGCCACTCCTCTGCCGGGGGTAAACAAGACCTATTGTGCCGTCGCCCCGGGCACGCGACATCCCCCTTCAGGACCAGGCCGGGTCGGACCGCAGTCGGACCACAGTCGGACTACAGCCGGACCACAGGACGACCACGGGATGACCCCGCATCAAGACGGAGGTCCCCGGAGGGTCACTTCCGCATCGTCGCACGTACGGCGTCGCGCATCGCGGCGTGCACCTCGGCATTGCGCTCGCGGTCGGTGCGGACCTCGACCATCCGCAGACCGTCCCCCCTGATGGCCCCATTGATGGCCTTCGGTAGCTCATCGGTGTCTTCTAGCAGCGTATACGGCACGCCGGCGGCGGCCGCGAGGTAGCCCAGGTCCACACCGTGCGGCGTGCCGAAGACCCGCTCGAACGGCTCGGCCAGCGCGGCCTGGGGCAGCATCGAGAAGATCCCGCCGCCGTCGTTGTTCACCACGACCAGGCACAGGTCCGGCCGGGGCTCGCGCGGGCCGAGGATCAGCCCGTTCTGGTCGTGCAGCAGCGTCAGGTCGCCGATCAGCGCGTAGGCGGGGCCGTTGTGGGCGAGCGCGGCGCCGACGGCCGTGGAGACCAGGCCGTCGATCCCCGAGGCGCCCCTGGAGGCCATCAGCCGCAGGCCGCGGCGCGGCCGCATGGCCTGGTCGAGGTCCCTGACCGGCATCGACGACCCGCACAGCAGCAGCGCGCCGTTGGGCAGGGCCTCGGCGAGGTCCCGGGCCAGCCGGGGCTCGCTCAGCCCGGACGAGTCGAGCACCCGGTCGATCGCCTCACGGGCCAGGTGGTCCGCGTGTCGCCAGGAGCGCAGCCAGGTGTCGTCGCCCGAGGCGATCGGGATCTCCACGGCCTGGGCGACCTGGGTGGCCGAGCGGGTGGGGTCGGGCCAGCGGGTCAGGTCACCCGCGACCACGATGTGCTCCGCTGTCCGGCCCAGCCACGACAGCAGCGGCCGTGACAGCCCGGGACGGCCGAGGGTGACCACGACGTCCGGCCGGTGGGCGGCGGCGAACTCCTCGTCGCCCAGCAGGAAGTGGTAGGTCGAGATGGCGTGGTCGCCGTACCTGCCGCCGCCGTTGGGCTCCGACAGCACCGGCCAGCCGGCCATCCCGGCCGCGGCGACGTACCTCCTGACGTTGACCGCGCCGTCGCCCACCACGAGCACGCCGCGGCGGGTCGGCGGGATGTGCAACGCCGGCGCCGGCGGCGCGACCCTCGCCCTGACCTTGGGGCGGCCCTCGTCGACGGCGGGCAGCGGCTCGCACCAGTGCGCGTCCCCGTCCGGGATGAGCGGCTCGCGGAAGGCCGCGTTCAGGTGCACGGGCCCCGGGTCGTACGGCCCGGCCGCCCGCTGGTAGGCCCGGCAGACGAGCGACCGCCAGTACGCCACCTGGCCGGGCCGCTCCTCCGGGGTCCCGATCTCGGTGAACCACCGCACGGCCGAGCCGTACAGCTTGATCTGGTCGATCGTCTGGTTGGCGCCGGTGTCGCGCAGTTCCGGCGGCCGGTCGGCCGTCAGCACGAGCAGCGGAACGCCTGACTCCGACGCCTCGATGACGGCGGGATGGAAGTTGGCGGCCGCCGTGCCCGACGTGCAGACGAGGGCGACCGGCCGCTCGGAGCGCTTGGCGAGCCCGAGCGCGAGGTAGGAGGCGGACCGCTCGTCGATGCGGACGTGCAGGCGCAGCCTGGGCTGCGCGTGCGCGGCGAGCGCGAGCGGCGCGGAACGGGAGCCGGGGGCGAGCACCAGATCGGTCATCCCGCAGCGCACCAGCTCGTCGACCAGGACGGTCGCCAGCGCGGTGGCGGGGTTCACGGGCGGCGGGGGAACTTCGCGAAGTCCGGCTTGCGCTTCTCCTTGAACGCGTCGCGGCCCTCCTGTGCCTCCTCGCTCATGTAGTAGATGAGCGTGGCGTCACCGGCGAACTGCTGCATGCCGGCCGCGCCGTCGGTGACCGCGTTGAGCGCGCCCTTGAGCATGCGCAGCGCGATCGGCGACTTCTCCAGCAGCTCGCGGGCCCACTGGACGGTCTCCTCCTCCAGCCGCTCCAGCGGGACGACGGCGTTGACGAGCCCCCACTGCAGGGCGGTCTGCGCGTCGTACTGGCGGCACAGGTACCAGATCTCCCTGGCCCGCTTGAGCCCGACCGTCTCGGCCAGCAGCCAGGAGCCGTAGCCGCCGTCGAACGAGCCGACCTTGGGGCCGGTCTGGCCGAACCTGGCGTTGTCGGCGGCGATCGTCAGGTCGCAGCACACGTGCAGGACGTGGCCGCCGCCGATCGCGTATCCCGCGACCATCGCGATGATCGGCTTGGGGCAGCGCCGCATCTGCACCTGCAGGTCGAGCACGTTCAGCCGGCCGATGCCGTGGGTCTTGTCGTCGACGTAGCCGTCGTCGCCGCGGATCTTCTGGTCGCCTCCGGAGCAGAACGCCTTGTCACCGGCACCGGTGAAGATGATCACGCCGATCTCGGTGTCCTCCTGCGCGAGGTTGAACGCCTCACGCAGCTCGAACAGGGTCGTGGGGCGGAACGCGTTGTGCCGCTCCGGCCGGTTGATCGTGATTTTCGCGATGCCCTCGGCGGTCTCGTAGATGATGTCCTCGTACTCGCCCGACCGCTTCCACTCGACCCCGCTCGTCACACTCGCTCCTCAGTCGCGTCACCTACCGGCCGGTCACCGTCGGGTGGCCATGCCCGCACTAACCTTACGACCGTGCTCACCCGTCCCGGACATCACCCGGCGCATCGCAGGGATCAGCGGCCCGACCAGCGGCCGGATCAGCGGCCCGTGCACGCCCTGCTCGTCCCGCCCGGACCGGCTCTGTTCGACGCCGTACGGCTCGCGCTGTCGGGCGAGGGGCCGGCCGTGCTGCCGCTGTCGCCCGATCTGCCCCGGCCCGCCCTCGACGCGGCGCTCGCCGCGCTGCGCCCGACCCACGTCGTGACCCCCGACGGCGTACGGCACCTGCCGCACGGGGAGCCCACCTCCGCCGCTGTGATCATCGCCACATCCGGGTCCACCGGCGTGCCCAAGGGCGTCGAGCTGCCGGCTGAGGCGCTGACCGCATCGGCTCGTGCCTCGCTGACCCGCCTCGACGCCCGGGAGGGCGATCGGTGGCTGTGCTGCCTGCCGCCGTCGCACATCTCCGGCATGCAGGTGCTCGTACGATCCCTGCTGTGCGGGACCGAGCCGGTGATCCACCCGCGCTTCTCCCCCGATGACGTCGCCGCCTCCGGCGCGGACCACGTGTCGCTGGTCCCGACCCAGATCCGCCGCATGGTCGACGCGGGGGCCGACGTCGCGGCGTTCCGTACCATCCTGCTGGGCGGCGCCGCCGCTCCCCCGGGCCTGCTCGACGAGGTCCGCGCCGCCGGCGCGCGGGTCGTCACGACGTACGGCATGAGCGAGACGAGTGGCGGTTGTGTGTACGACGGCATGCCCCTTGACAATGTAGATCTCGAGATCGGGGAGGACGGCCGGGTGCGGGTCCGCGGGCCGGTACTCTTCGCCGGATATCGGCTGCGCGACGAACGGCCGTTCGATGACGGCTGGTTCGTCACCTCGGATCTGGGAACGATGGAGGACGGCCGGCTGAGGGTGCTGGGCCGCGCCGACGACGTGATCAACACCGGGGGCCGGAAGGTGGTCGCGGGTGCGGTCGCCGAGGTCCTGTCCGGTCATCCCGGGGTGAGGGACGTCGTGGTGGTCGGCCGCCCCGATCCGGAATGGGGCGAGATCGTCGAGGCGGTGGTGGTCGGCCGGGACGGCGGAGCCGGGGAGGTGACGCTCGCCGACCTGCGGGCCTTCGCCAAGGAGCGGTTGCCGGCGTACGCCGCGCCACGCGCGATGCGCGTTTTGCCCCGCATTCCGCTGCTGCCGAACGGAAAACCGGATATGGTCGCCCTGCGGAACCAAAAATGACCATAGCGCGTCTATAGGGTCAGGGAGTGGTTCAAGAGAGCCGTCCGGATGACTTCTGAACCGCAGACCCAGGAACGGACCCGGGAAAGGGGGATGTCGATGAAGCCGACCCGGAAGATGCTGATCTCCACAGGCGTCGTCGGCGCCGTCCTCATCGGTGGGGTCACCGTCACCGCGGCCGCCTCGGCGAACCGGTTGCAGGAGGCCGCGACCCAGATGACCGCCCGCCACCCCGGCCTCGGCGACCCCGCTCCGTCGGCCCCCCGCGGGGAGACCGAGAACCCGGCGAGCCCGCGTACGATCACGCCAATCGACCCGGACCCGGACGTGGTGTCGAAGGATCTCGACATCGATCCCGAGGACGCGTCCGACTACTGGACCACGCAACGCATGCAGGACGCCGACCCCATGCCCGGCCCGCAGGTCAGCCTCATCATCCCCACCCCCACCGACTGACCCCTCCCCTCCCCCACCCCACCGCGCGTGATCTTGCAGTTTCTCGCAGAGATGCCCGCCCACCTGCCCTTCTTCCGTTTGTGATCTCGCAGAAACTCACAGCCGTCCGCTCTGACCAGGCACACCTGCGAGCAACTGCAAGATCACCGACAATGTCATGCCTGGTCAGCGGCTATGCCTGCGAGTTTTCGCAAGATCACGCGCGGGAGGGGGTGGGGGGAGGGAACAAACTGGGCGCGGTGGCGTTATTGCTACTGGTGCGCTGAGCCGCCGAGAGACCGCCGCGCCCCATCGTCAGCACCCACAACAACGAACTCCGTCAAGGAGGAGGTGTCCTATGCCCCGGACCTCCGTGGCGACCTCGCTCGGGCGCGAGGTGATCCCGACGACTCTCGACCAGCTGCTGGAGCGGGGGCGCGCTCAGGGTCACCTTTCCCTGCCGGAGCTGCGCGAGGCATTCACGAAGGCCGGCGTCGGCCCTGCCGAGGGCCGTACGATTCTCCGAGAGCTGGCCGAGGCGGGTGTCGAACTGGCCGCCGAGGAGGGACCGAAGACGGCGCCCGCGCGGATGACCTCCGCCAAGAAGGCGGCTCCCGCCGGGAAGACCCGCAGGACCAAGGCCTCGGCGCAACCGGCCGAGGAGAGCCCCCAGCCCTCGACAGCACAGCCCTCGACAACGCAGCCCTCGGCAGCGCAGACCACCACGTCGACGAAGGCCGACGGTGAAACCGTCAAGGCCACGAAGACCACCAAGGCACGTAAGACCCGCAAGGCCGCCGAAGCCGACCTGAGCGCCGGGCCGGAGGAGGCCGAGCCGCCGACCGACCTCGACCCGGAGACGGCCGCCGAAGCCGCCGCCGGCATCGACACCGGGGCCGAGGACGCCGACGGCATGGACCTCGACGACAACACCTCGGTGATGGGCGACTCCGTCCACACCTACCTGAAGTCGATCGGCCGCCGGACGCTGCTGACCGCCGCGCAGGAAGTCGAGCTGGCCAAGCGCATAGAGGCCGGGCTGTACGCCGAGTACAAGCTGGAGACCGCCCTGGAGGACGGCCGGCGGATGCCGCCGGGCGTGCGCGACGACCTCGAGTGGGTCATCGAGGACGGCAGGCGGGCCAAGGACCACATGCTGGAGGCGAACCTCCGTCTGGTCGTGTCGGTGGCCAAGAAGTACACCGACCGCGGCATGTCCCTGCTCGACGTCGTGCAGGAGGGCAACCTCGGCCTGATCCGCGCGGTGGAGAAGTTCGACTACACCAAGGGCTACAAGTTCTCCACGTACGCCATGTGGTGGATCAGGCAGGCCATCCAGCGCGGCTTCGCCGACTCGGCTCGTACGATCCGCCTGCCCGTCCACGTGCTGGAGATGCTGTCGAAGCTGTCGCGTGTCGAGCGCGACATGCACCAGCGGCTCGGCCGGGAACCCACCCCGGAGGAGCTGGCGGTCGAGCTGGACAAGACTCCGGACCAGATCGAGGAGCTGCTGCGTACGAGCAGGCAGCCGATCAGCCTCGACTCCACGATCGGCGAGGACGGCGAGACGCGAATCGGCGACCTGATCGAGGACGTGGACTCCCCCGAGGCCTCCGAGGTCGTGGACCGGCAGCTGCTGGCCGAGCAGCTCAAGGGTGTGCTGGGCAACCTGTCGCCGCGCGAGGCGAAGATCATGAGCCTGCGCTTCGGGCTGACCGACGGCAAGCCGCACACGCTCGACGAGATCGGCAAGCACCTGGGCCTCACCCGGGAGCGGATCCGCCAGCTCGAGAAGGAGTCGCTGTCCAAGCTCCGCCACCCGAGCAACACGCGCCCCCTCCTCGACTGGGCGAGCTGATCCCCGGGAACGACGTCGAACGTACGGCCCGCGCCATCCCGGCGCGGGCCGTACGCGTCTAGGTATGCGCGCTCAGCGGGCCACCGCGTAGACCTGGGGAATCCTCGGGAGGTTCAGCTTGTTCTCCTCCCGCAGCGTGCGCAGGCGGCTGACCTCCGTCGTCCACAGCGCCCCGTCAGGAGTGGCCCTGGCCTTGCGCCGCGCGATGCGGTTGTCGTAGCCCCTGATCCCGAGCGTGGCCCGCTGTCCGGCCTCGGCGGCCCGCAGCGCCGCGGTGAGTGCGTGGTCGAGCGCCAGCCCGGCTGCACGCCGCTCCGCCACGGACCCGCCCGCGGCCTCCACGGCACGCAGGTGCCTCTGGGCCTCCCGGGCCTTCTCCAGCAGGGCGGTGAAGCCCTTCCCGATCTCCTGGTCCGCGTGGTAGCGGACTTCCGCCTCCCGGCTCACCCGCGGACGGAAAAACGCCATCGTCAGCTCCTCCAGATCCGGCGAACGCATCGCCCTTGGGTAGGGTACGCGCTGCCCGGTGGACACCGCACATCGCGGACACCGAGCCCACCCTGTTTACAAAGTAAGGTCACCTGTGGCAGCGTGGGGCTCATGCCCGCCAAACGCCCTCCCGTCCCGCTGTCCCGGGAACGCATCATCGACGCCGCCCTGCACATCGCCGACGGACAGGGGCTGCGCAGGCTGACCATGCGCAGACTCGGCGACGCCCTCCAGGTGGAGGCCATGGCCATCTACCATCACCTCCCCCGCGGCAAGGAGGCACTGATGGACGCGCTCGCCGAGCACGTCACCGCCGTTCAGGTCGCGCCCGGCCCGGACGGATCCGGCGCCGACGGATCCAGCGCCGCGTTCTCCTGGCAGGAGCTGGCCCGGGCCTGGGCCGGCGCGAGCCGTACGGCACTGCTGGCGCATCCGGGGGTTCTGTCGCTGGCCCTGGTCAAACCGCCAAAGGGGGCGGCGCTGCTCTCCATCGGCGAGCAGATCGAGCAGTTGCGGGAGGCCGGGCTCGGCGACGCGGCGCCGGCCGCGGTGCGTGCCCTGCGCGCCTACGTCTTCGGCAGCGTCGCCGTCGAGGTCCAGCAGTCCGGCTGGGCCGACCCCGACGCCGACGTCAGGGACGCGCGTACGGCCGAGGGCGAGCGGGAGTTCGAGCAGGGTCTCGACGCCCTCATCGCCGGGCTCGGCGGATAACAACTCAGTTACCGGACGGTCGGCGTGTCGAAGTTGGACCGTTATCGTCCGTGAGGCACTCTTGCGTACTGGGTCACATCAGGTGTGCCACAGCCTGTTCGGGAGCGGTCCGGCCAGACGGGGCCAGTCATCCGTCTGCTCGGGTCGCGATCCGGTAGCGGCGCGAGCCCCCGACCGGCGGAAACCGCCCGAACGGACTATGTCACTTTGATGCGGCCACGCCGCAGACTGGTGTAGTCCAGTGTTCGGCTGTCACAACGTCAACCCCATACGCTCGTTCTCCCGAACCAGCGAGCGAACGAGAAAGACACGGAGCCCCGGCGATGTGCCCTCATGAACCGGCCTGTCCCAGCGCTGAAGCGAAGGACCGCGAAGCCGCGCGTACGATAGCGATCCATCCGGAGCAGGGTTGGAGCCTGCTCTGCAACGGTGTCGTGCTGTTCGAGGACACCGGTGAGCTGCTGCCCGACGGCGGCGTCATCGCCCCGCATCGCCCCACCGACATGACCGCCAACGCCGCCTGAGCCCCTCACGGCCGCTCCCCCGGCAGCCTCAGCGGTTCCCGCAGCCCCAGCAGCCACCGCGCGGCCTCAGCGCCCACCCGCGCGGGGTCCTTCTTCAGATCGTGCGCCTCCCCCGGCAGGATCACCAGACGTTCGGCGTCCGCCTCGTCCGGGACGCCGAACGGGTCGCGATCTCCATTGATCACCAGTACGGGTGTTCCCGCCTGCCTGAGCTCCTCCGCACGTGAGCGTTCCGGCCTGCCCGGGGGGTGCAGCGGGAACGCCAATGCGATCACCCCTGCCGCTCCGGCGGCCCGTGCCGTACGGCAGGCCACCCTCGCCCCGTTGCTCCGCCCGCCCTGGACAAGCGTCAGTCCGGGGTGGCGCTCGCGCAGCGCGGCCACGACCGCCAGCCACGCCTCATCCTGCTTGGCCGCCGAGCCGGGAGCCCGGGCGCCGCGCATCCGGAACGGCTGGACGACCCGGGCCACGGTGCCGCCGATCTCCAGCACGGCGTCCCGTACGGCCACCAGGTCGGGGGCGTCGACCCCGCCGGCCGAGCCGTGGGTCAGCACCAGCAGCAGCCTGGGATCGGGCACCTCGTCCACCTCGGCCAGCGCCGGGCCGTACGGGGTCTCGATCTCCACGAGGATGACCGTATCGCCTCCGCCTTCAGCAGGAACGACCGCCCCTACCAACGGAGGACACCGCCCCGCCCGCGCAAGAGGCAGAATGTGAAGGTGCCGGAAACAGCATCGCAGCCGCCCGGAACGGGCCACCCCAACGCTGGCCATCCCACGACGGCCCAGCCCACGCCCGCCTGGCCGCAGCCTCAGCAGCCCTACCCCCCGCAGGCCCACCCGCCGCAGCCCGTCGCCCCGTCGACGCGCGAGGATCTTCGCGCCGTCCTGGCCGCGCGGCGGGACCTGGGGCCGGAGTACGAGGACGCCCTGGTCGACTCGTTCCTCGACAAGCTCGACGTGGAGATCGGGGCACGGGTACGCAACGAGGTGGCGGCCCAGGCGCACTATCAGCTGGGGCCTCACCAGCAGCAGACGCCGCCTCCCCAGAAGAAGGACAGTGGGGTGGGCGTGGCGATGGGGTCACTCGCCCTGGGGATCCCGCTCACGGGGATCGCCGTGGGCAGCGCCGGGACCCCCGGGCTGCTGCTGGCCTGGGGCGGCATCGTCGCCGTCAACCTGGCCTACGCCCTGGGCCGGCGCAGGCAGCGCTGACTCAGGGAGTGCTCTCGGGGGATTTCGGGGTCGCCGACACGGCGGGCCGGACGTCCCGGCCGAGGCGGAGCCGCACCTGCTCGGCCAGGGCCTGGTCCGGGTGGTCCAGGCCGTAGCGCCAGACGGTCTCGGCGTCGGCGTCGCGGCCGCGCAGCGGCAGCGTCCTGGCCAGCAGTTCGATGGCGAGGGCGCCGGTGTCGGCGTCGGCGCCCTCGCCGCGGCCGTCCTCGACCGCGGCGGCGAACTCGGCACACGCCAGTTCGAGGTGGGCTATGCCGAGCAGCACCCGCAGGCGTGCCGCGTCGGCCACGTCGGCCACGGCGTCGACGGACAGCGCCCGGACCAGAACGTCCGCCGCCTGCCCCGGATCGCCCTCCTCCAGCAGCAGCTCCGCCATCCGCTCGGCGACGGCCGACAGTCCGGCGCCCGCCTCAGTCCGGTCCGGCGACGCCTCGTCCTCGGCCAGCTCCGCGAAGATCGCGGCGGCGCCGTCCAGGTCGCCGGACCGCGTCAACTGGTGGGCCTGGGCAAGCCGGTGGGCATGGTCGAGCCGCCCGGGGTCGATGGCCGTCATCGAGGGGCCTCGCATCGGATCTGGGGACAGGAAACGATCACCAGGATCCTAGTGCGGGCGACCACCGGGCGGGACCGACATGCGCCAAGCCGTACGGACTCAGTCGTCAGCGGCCTGGTAGGCGTCCAGGGGCGGGCAGGAGCAGACGAGGTTGCGGTCGCCGTGCGCCTGGTCGATCCGCCGGACGGGCGGCCAGTACTTGCCCTCCCGCAGTCCCGGCATCGGGTAGGCGGCCACACTCCTGGGGTACGGGTGCGGCCACTCGTCCGCGGTCAGGCAGTCCGCGGTGTGCGGGGCGTTCCGCAGCGGGTTGTCCGTCTTGTCGTACTCTCCCGACGCCACGCGGGCGATCTCCTCCCTGATGGCGATCATCGCGTCGGCGAAGCGGTCGAGTTCGGCCAGGTCCTCACTCTCGGTCGGCTCGATCATCAGTGTGCCGGCGACCGGGAACGACATGGTCGGCGCGTGGAAGCCGTAGTCGATCAGCCGCTTGGCCACGTCGTCGACCGTGACCCCGGTCTCCTTGGTGATCTGCCGTAGGTCGATGATGCACTCGTGCGCCACCAGCCCGTCGCGGCCCGTGTAGAGCACCGGATAGTGCGCCGCGAGGCGCCGGGCGAGGTAGTTGGCCGACAGGATCGCCTGCTCGGTGGCCTGGCGCAGCCCTTCGCCGCCCATCATCCTGATGTACGCCCAGGAGATCGGCAGGATGCCCGCCGAGCCGTACGGCGCCGCCGACACGTGCCCGGGCAGGTGGGGGGCGAGGTGGGCCTTGACCGCCACCGGGCCGACGCCCGGGCCTCCGCCGCCGTGCGGGATGCAGAACGTCTTGTGCAGGTTGAGGTGGGAGACGTCGGCGCCGAACTCGCCGAGCTTGGCCAGCCCGACCAGCGCGTTGAGGTTCGCCCCGTCCACGTAGACCTGACCCCCGGCCTCGTGGACCCGCTCGCAGATCTCGACGATCGTCTCCTCGTACACCCCGTGGGTGGAGGGGTAGGTCACCATGATCGCGGCCAGCGCGTCACGATGCTTGCCGATCTTCGCGGCGAGGTCGCCGATGTCGACGTTGCCGTCGCCGTCGCAGGCCACCACGACCACCCGCATCCCCGCCATGACGGCGCTGGCGGCGTTGGTCCCATGTGCCGACGCCGGGATGAGACAGACGTCCCGTCCGGCCTCGCCCCGGGCCTGGTGGTAGCCCCGGATGGCCAGCAGTCCGGCGAACTCTCCCTGTGAGCCGGCGTTGGGCTGCACGGAGACCTTGTCGTACCCGGTGACCTCGGCGAGCCAGGCCTCCAGGGTCTCGATCAGCTCGACGTACCCCGCGGCCTGGCCGATCGGCGCGAAGGGGTGGATGTCGGCGAACTCCGGCCAGGTGATCGGCTCCATCTCGGTGGTGGCGTTGAGCTTCATCGTGCAGGAGCCCAGCGGGATCATCGAGCGATCGAGTGCGATGTCCTTGTCCTGGAGCCGGCGCAGATAGCGCAGCATCGCCGTCTCGGAGCGATGGGCGTGGAACACCGGGTGCGTGAGGTAGGCCGAGGTGCGCAGCAGGCCGGCCGGCAGCGCGTCCGGTGTCACCCGGTCGATGTCGTCCAGCGGGCCGCCCAGCGTGTCGTCCAGCGGATCGCCGCCGAAGGCCCGCCACACGGCACGCAGATGGCCGGTGGTGGTCTTCTCGTCACAGGCGATGGCGACGTGGTCGGCGTCCACGTGACGCAGGTTGATCCCCGCCGCCTCGGCCGCGGCGACGACCTCGCCGGCGCGGCCGGGCACCCGGTCGGGCACCCGGGCGAGCACGGTGTCGAAGAACTCCTCGTGGACGATCGTCACCCCGCGCTCGCGCAGCCCGGCGGCGAGGACGGCCGCGTGCCGGTGGACCCGCTGCGCGATCCGCCGCAGTCCCTCGGGGCCGTGGTAGACCGCGTACATCGAGGCGATGACGGCCAGCAGGACCTGCGCCGTGCAGATGTTGCTGGTGGCCTTCTCCCGGCGGATGTGCTGCTCCCGGGTCTGCAGGGCGAGCCGGTAGGCGGGTCGGCCGTCGGCGTCGACGGAGACCCCGACCAGACGGCCCGGCATCTGCCGCTGCAGCCCCTGCCTGACCGCCATGTAGGCGGCGTGCGGGCCGCCGAAGCCGAGTGGCACCCCGAACCGCTGGGTGGAGCCGACCGCGATGTCCGCGCCCTGCTCGCCCGGGGCGGCCAGCAGCGTCAGCGCCAGCAGGTCGGCGGCTGCGACGACGAGCGCGCCCGCGGCGTGCGCCCGATCGGCCAGGGCGGCGAAGCCCGCCGCCCGGCCGCTCGCACCCGGGTACTGCACCAGGACGCCGAAGCACTCGGGCAGGTCGCCGGTGAGGTCCGACTCCACCAGCGTGATCCCCAGGGGCTGCGCCCGGGTCGCCAGCACGGCCTTGGTCTGCGGCAGTGCGTCCACGTCGACCACGAAGACGGCGGACTTCGACCGGCCCGCCCGCCGGGCCAGCGTCATGGCCTCGGCCGCCGCCGTCGCCTCGTCCAGCAGGGAGGCCCCGGCGACGTCGAGCCCGGCCAGGTCGGCCACCATAGTCTGGAAGTTGAGCAGCGCCTCGAGCCGCCCCTGGGAGATCTCCGGCTGGTACGGCGTGTAGGCGGTGTACCAGCCCGGGTTCTCCAGCACGTTGCGCAGGATGACGCCGGGGGTGATGGTGTCGTGGTAGCCCAGGCCGATCATCGAGGTGAGCACCCGGTTGCGGCCGGCGAGGGTCCTCAGCTCGGCCAGCGCCCCGGCCTCGCTCACCGCCTCGGGCAGGTCGAGTGGCGTGCGGGCGCGGATCGCCTCCGGTACGGCCGCCGCCACCAGGCCGGCCATCGACTCGTGGCCGACGGCCGCCAGCATGCGCACGCGGTCCGCGGCGGAGGGTCCGATATGGCGGGTGACGAAGGAGGGAGCGGAAAGATCGCGAAGTGGTGACCTATCAGTCATGACAGGGGCCTCCCGGGCGGGTCGAGACCAGGCGTGTGCGGTCTCCCCCTCTGTCATCGGACCTGAGAGCTTCACCGGGCCGATCCGGTCCCGGCTTTCCCCTTCGGTGAGGCCCACCTGGCTGGTGCGCCCGCTTTTCAGAGTCGCCTCGTCCGTGCGGTACGGATGCCTGAGAGATTCCGGGGAGGTTGCTCCTTCGGCGCCCCTGCCGCCAGGGGTCTCTCCCGCACGTGGTCGTCGGCCGTATTCACTCTACCGTTACCCGGAATCCGGACCACCATCCGCGGTCCCTTTATCCGATCTTGTTATCCGGTCTTGTTCATCCGGTCTTGCGAGCCTTACGACGCCGGGCCAGTTCGTCCGCCGGATGGTCACCCTCCGCATCGGAGGCGGCTTCCGCCCGCTCGCCCGGCAGCTCGGCGAGCGACCCCTCCACCTCACGCCAGACCCGGCCCAGCGCGATGCCGAACACGCCCTGCCCGCCCTGCAGCAGGTCGATCACCTCGTCGGCCGAGGTGCACTCATAGACGCTCACCCCGTCGCTCATCAACGTGATCTGGGCCAGGTCGTTGACCCCCCGGTCCCGCAGGTGCCGTACGGCGGTGCGTATCTGCTGCAGCGAGACGCCGGTGTCGAGGAGGCGTTTGACGACTTTCAGGACGAGGATGTCGCGGAAGCTGTACAGTCGCTGCGACCCCGATCCCTGGGCGGCTCTTATCGTCGGCAGGACGAGCTCGGTACGCGCCCAGTAGTCGAGTTGCCGGTAGGTGATCCCGGCCGCGGCGCATGCCGTGGGACCGCGGTATCCGATGTCATCGGGCAGCGCGGTCGGCCGCTCGTCGAACAGCAGACCCTGCTCGCCGGCGCGCTCCCGCGCCGACTGCCGGACCGGGTCGTGCTGGCCGGCCGACTTACCCTCGCCGCTGCTGACCGCCACTGCGGACCTCCGGCTTTCTCTCATCCCACGGTCTGATCTGGGGGTTCGTGAATTACAACCGTGGTTTCCCTTGCACCGTAGGACTGGGGGCATCGTCAGTCAACGACCCCGTCCGGCGCGTCGTAAAGCGTAATCTCCCGAAATCGACCGGCACGTCAGCCCGCCCGGCCGAAGTCTTCGGGAGTGATTTTGTCCAGGAACTGGCGGAACTTCTCGACCTCGTCCTCCTGGTCGTCGGGCATGCTCACACCCGCCTCCTGAACCACGTCCTCGCTGGCGTAGATCGTCGCCCCCGTGCGCAGCGCCAGCGCGATCGAGTCCGACGGCCGGGCGCTCACCTCCACGCCGTTGGAGAACACCAGATCGGCGAAGAAGATCCCGTCACGGAGCGCGACGATGTTGACGGTGCGCAGCCGCACCCCCAGGGCCTCGAGCACGTCACGGAACAAGTCATGGGTGAGCGGCCTCGGCGGCGGCTCCTCCGCCTGAGCCAATGCGATGGCGGTCGCCTCGGTCATGCCTATCCAGATCGGTAGATACCGATCGCCGCTCGTCTCCTTCAACAGGACAATCGGCTGGTTGGTGGGCATCTCAACGCGAACCCCCACGACCTCCATCTGCAACACGGGCGGCTCCGTCTCAAGCGTCGCGACATATCACCAGGCATTCAACGTAACACCCGGGACCGACCGCATATGCCGGTCACCGCCCCTGAATGCCGCGAACACTGCCACGAAGTAACGCGTTGTGTAATTCTTGAAGAAGTCCGGAGATCTCCCTGGCGGTCTCGTCCGCCTGCGCGATCGCGCCGGGCGCCCGGCGGCGCATCAACGGGGCCACCGCCTGCTCGATCAGGCCCGCCTCCCGCTCCACCGCGGCTCTGACGGCCCGAAGGTGCCTGGGGTGCAGGCCGAACTTCGCCAGCGCCGCCACGCTGCGGGCCACCTCCAGCGCCTCCCCGTCGTAGTGACGGGCGACGGAGGCGACGAGACCGAAGCTCTCCATCTCGGCGAGCGTCTCCTCGTCGATGCCCGCCGCCTCGATCAGTTCCTCCCGGCTCAGCCGTACGGGAGGCGCCCCGGCGGTCCCGGCGGGCACCGGGCGCGGGCGGGCGGCCTGCTCGTCCAGATGATCCTTGATCACGCGGAGGGGCAGGTAGTGGTCGCGCTGCGCGGTGAGGATGTAGCGCAGCCGCTCGACGTCGAGACGCGTGAACTTGCGGTAGCCCGACGGGCTCCGCTGCGGCTCGATGAGCCCCTCACCCTCCAGGAAGCGGATCTTGGAGATGGTGATGTCGGGGAACTCCCCCTGCAGCAGGGCGAGCACCTCCCCGATGCTCATGAACGCCCTTATGGCCTGCGCGCCCATGATCCCCCCTCCTCAGCGATCACAGCCCTCCAGAGCCACGCGTGAGGAACACCAGCCGGAACTTGCCGATCTGCACCTCGTCGCCGCCCGTGAGCGGGGACTCCTCGATGCGCTCCCGGTTGACGTAGGTGCCGTTGAGGCTGCCGACGTCACGCACGGTGAACTGGCCGCCGCGCCGGTAGAACTCCACGTGCCTCCTGGACACGGTTACATCGTCCAGGAAAATGTCGCTTTCCGGGTGACGACCCGCCGTAGTGAGATCGCTGTCCAGCAGAAAACGACTCCCCGCGTTGGGCCCGCGCATGACGACGAGCAGCGCGGTGCCCGGCGGGAGCCGTTCCACCGCCGTCCTGTCCGGCAGCAGGGTCTGCCCCGCCTCGGCCTCCAGCGCCTCAAGCGAGATCGTGGAGGTGGTGTCGGCTGCGACGGGCGCCGGTGCGCTCAGCGGCGAACCGCATCGTGAACAGAAACGGGCATCCTCGGGGTTGGCATGACCGCACTGCGTGCAGTAGACGCTGGGCATCGATCGGCTCGGCCTCTCTCACGACTTGCTCGGACTGCGAATGCCGCAACTTACGCTGATCAAGGATCAAGGTCAAGAAGCATGGCTGGGGCGTGGACTGACCAACGCTACAGCCAGCATACGTTCAAGGTCCATCCCGCCACACACGGACCACCCGCCCGCCCTCCCTCACGGGGCGCCGGCCGCCCGCTCGACGACGGCGGCCCAGCGCTCCAGCAGAGCCTGGGCGGTGTCCATGTCGTGGCTCTCGGCCCACAGGTGGGTGACGGCCTCGGCCGGGTCGGGCAGCACGAGGGCCCAGCTCCCGTCGTCCTCCACGATCCGCACGCCGTCCGTGGTGTCCAGGCTCCGGTCCTCGGCCGCCTCGACCACCGAGCGCATCACGGTCCCCTTGTGCGCCCACGGGGTGGGGACCGTGCGCTTGAGCAACCTGGCCTCCGGGATGCGGGCGTCGATCTGGCTGAGCGACAGCCGGGTCCGCGCGACCAGGCCGAGCAGGCGCAGGAACACCGCCGGGCCGTCCAGCGTGGGGGCGAACTCGGGGACGATGAAACCGCCGCGGCCGTCGCCGGCGAAGACCGTGTCGGGATGGCGCGCCGCACGGGTCAGCGTGTCCAGGCTGGTCGCCGTCCAGTCGACCTGGACTCCGTGGAACCGGCAGACCATCTCGGCCACCCGGGTCGTGGTGACCGGCAGGGCCACCCGGCCGCCCCGGCGCTCGGCGGCGACCAGATCGAGGACCACCAGCAGCGCCCGCTCCTCGCTGATCAGCCGGCCCAGCTCGTCCACCAGGGAGATCCGCTCGCCCACCGGGTCGAACCGCACGCCGAAGGCGGCCCGGGACGAGGCCACCAGTTCGGCGAGGCGCTGCAGGTCCCGGCGGCGCTCGGCGAGGGTCTCGGTCGGCGAGGCGTCGTCGAGCCGGCCGTTGACGGTCAGCACGTCGACGCCCGCCCGGCCGAGCAGGCTGGGCAGCACGAGCGAGGCCGTGCCGCCGGCGCAGTCGACCACGACCTTCATCTCGGCGTCCTTGACCCCGCTCATGTCGACGCAGCGCAGCAGTTCCCGGGTGTAGGTGTCGACGGTCCTGGCCGGGAAGGTGAGCTCGGCGATCTCGCCGGGGAACGCCCTGCGGTACTCCTGCCGCGAGAAGACCCGCTCCAGCTTCCGCTGGGCGGCCTGGGACAGGTCGGCCCCCGCCTCGTCCATGAACACGATGTCGACGCTCTGCGGGTCGCCCGGCGTGGTCCGCAGGGCCACCCCGCCCTTGACGTGCTCGCGCGAGGTGTGGAAGCGGGCGACCGGCAGGGCCGCGGCCTCCAGGTCGATCACGTTGATCGCGCTGGAGTTGAGCGCGCTGATCACCGCCCGCTTCAGCGCCCGGGCCGCGCGGGAGACGTCACGGGACGTGACGACCGTGTCGCCCTTGCGCAGCGTGGTGGCGTAGGCGCCGGCCAGCCGTACGCACAGCTCGGGAGTGATCTCCACGTTGACCAGCCCGGAGACGCCACGCGGGCCGAACAGGCTGCGCTGGCCGCGCGACTCCCAGATGACGCTGGTGTTGACGACCGTGCCCGCCTCGATCGTCTTGAACGGGTAGATCTTCACACCGGAGGAGACGTACGCCTCCGCCTCGATGACGCACTCGTCTCCGACGACGGCGTTCTCCTCGATGCGGGCCCCGGTCATCACGTCGGTGTTCTTGCCGATCACGCATCCGCGCAGGTGGGCGGCGGGACCGACGTAGACGTTGTCGCTGACGACCGCGCGGTGCAGGAACGCGCCCTCCTTGACGACCGCGTTGCTGCCGAGCACGGTGTACTCCCGCAGCTCGGCGCCGGCCTCGACCTTCGCGTAGCCGCCGATGTAGAGCGGCCCCTTGAGCACCGCCTCCGGGTCGACCGAGGCGCCCTCGGCCGCCCACACTCCGGGCGCCAGTTCGAACGCGTCGAAGTCGACCTTGACCTTGCCTTCCAGGACGTCGGCGTGCGCCTTCAGGTAGCTCTCATGGGTGCCCACGTCCTCCCAGTAGCCCTCGGCGACGTAGCCGAACAGCCGGCTGCCCCGGTCGAGCAGCTTGGGGAAGACCTCGGCCGACCAGTCGACGGGCTGCCCGGGGGCGATCTCGTCGAGCACCGACGGCTCCATGATGTAGATGCCGGTGTTCACGGTGTCGGAGAACACCTGCCCCCAGGTGGGCTTCTCCAGGAAGCGCTGGATCCGCCCGTCCTCGTCCACGATGATGATCCCGAACTCGAGCGGGTTGGGCACCCGCTTGAGCCCGATCGTGACCAGTGCGCGGTTCTCCCGGTGGAAGCGGAGCATGTCGGTCAGGTCGATGTCGGTGAGCGCGTCGCCGGAGATCACCAGGAACCGCTCGTCGCGCAGCCTGTCCGCGGCGTTCTTCACGCTCCCGGCGGTGCCGAGCGGCACCTCCTCGGTGGCGTAGTGCAGGGTCATGCCCAGCTCGTCGCCGTCGCCGAAGTAGTTGCGGATGAGCGCGGCCAGGAACTGCACGGTGACCACGGTCTCGGTGAAGCCGTGCCGTTTCAGCAGCCGCAGCACATGCTCCATGATTGGCCGGTTGATGATGGGGAGCATCGGCTTGGGCTGGTTGGCGGTCATCGGCCGCAGCCGAGTCCCCTCCCCGCCCGCCATCACGACGGCCTTCACGCCTCACCCCTTCCAGCCGGCGCGCCCAACCGGTCGGCTGACGCGCGGGCTGATCAGCTGGCGAACCTGGACGACGTACAACACCCCCGCCCACCAATACAGACCAGTTCCCCAGATGGCGAAAGCCCATCCGGAGATCGCGCAGATATCGGCGTACCAACCCTCGTGGGAGGCGAGGAACAGCAGCGGAAACGCGTACATGAGGGCCGCTGTGCCGGCCTTGCCGAGGAAGTGCACCGGCAGGGCCGGGCCGTACCCGTGGCGGCGCAGCACCGGCGGGACCCACAGCAGCAGCACGTCCCGCAGCGGCACGGCCAGCGCCAGCCACCAGGGGACGGCATCGCGCAGGACCAGCCCGACGAGGGTGGCGAGGATGTAGAGCCGGTCGGCGAGCGGGTCGATCAGCCGGCCGAGCCTGCTCATCTGGTTCCAGGCCCGGGCGATCTTGCCGTCGAGCCAGTCGCTGAACCCGGCGAGGATGAGCAGCCCGATGGCCCAGCCGTCGGCCCTGGGGCCCAGCACGAGCCAGAGGAAGACGGGAACACCGAGCAGCCTGAGCGCGCTCAGCAGGTTGGGCAGCGTCCAGATCCGGTCCTCGGCAGCGTTCACGCCCCAGACCCTACCTTTCCGCCGGTTCCACGCCTCTCCGGGCACCTGTCCAGGCACCTGTCCAGGCACACGGGGAAATATTGATTTGCGGGCAATCAATGGATATTCGCCGAGCAATTAGGGCGAACCGGTTGTGACCCCACGTCGCGGATGTCACACTCACCGTGAGCGTTGGAGCGGGCCGGGGCCGCCGACGCTCGTCACCCGGAACGTCAGGGAGGTGTACCGAACACGACCAGGGGTGGGACACGATCTCATGTCGCCGAACGCGCGCCTCGTCAAGGAGAGCTTCTCGCTCGTCGAGCCCGTCGCCGGGAAGGCCGCGGCGTACTTCCACGGACGGCTGTTCGCCGAGCATCCGAGCCTGCGGGCACTGTTCCCGGCCACCATGGGCATACACGACGATCGCGTCTTCGAGGCTCTCGCGACGATCGTCCGGATGCTCGACGACCCCGCCGGGCTCTCCGTCTTCCTCGCGCGGCTCGGCCGCGGCCACCGCAGGTACGGCGTCGTCGCCGAGCACTATGAGGCCGTCGGCAGCGCCCTGCTCGCCACGATCCGGCACTTCGCCGCGGACGCCTGGACCTCCGAGGTCGAGGCCGCCTGGACCGAGGCGTACGCCATGGTGGCGGACGCGATGATCAACGCCGCGCGGGCCGAGGCGAGGACCCGTCCCCCGTGGTGGCTCGCCGAGGTCGTCGGCCACGAGCTGCGCGCCCCTGACATCGCGGTCGTCACCCTGCGCCCGGCGCAGCGGCTGGACTTCACCCCCGGGCAGCACGTGACGGTGCAGACGCCGCGGTGGCCGCGAGTGTGGCGCCCGTTCTCGATCGCCAACGCCCCGCGCGAGGACGGCACCCTGTGCCTGCACGTGCGCGCGGTCCCCGGCGGCTGGGTGAGCTCGGCGCTGGTGCGGCACACCCGGGTCGGCGACCAGGTCATGCTCGGCCCGCCGTCGGGCACGATGACCCCGGCCGACACCGACAGGGACATGCTGTGCGTCGCGGGCGGCACCGGTCTGGCACCGATCAAGGCCGTCATCGAGCACGTCATCGGCTCGGGTCGCCGTCCGCGCATCCATCTGCTGTTCGGCGCCCGCCACGCCGGAGATCTGTACGACCTGCCGGACCTCGCCCGCATGGCCTCGGACTTCCCGCGGCTGCGGGTGCTCCCCGTGGTCTCCGACGATCCCGGCTTCTCCGGGACCCGGGGCAGGCTGCCGGAGATCATGGAGCGGCTCGAGTCCTGGCCGGATCACGAGGCCTACGTGTGCGGGCCCGCCGCGATGGTGAACGAGGCCGTACGGCGCCTGCGGACGGCGGGCGTGCCGCCGTCCCGCATCCACTGCGATGGGACCCCAGGTGATCTGGGACACCCTTCCGGAACTCCGGGCGCACCTGCCGTCAGCCTGACACCATGACCACAGCCGACAGCAACCGACAGTGAGGGAGACACGATGGAAGCCCTGCTCGCGATCGGGACCCGCAAGGGGCTCTTCCTCGCCCGCTCCGTCGGGGGCGGCCCGTTCGAGGTGGAGTCCGTGCGGTTCTCGACCATCGCGGTGCCGTCCGTGGCCGTCGACACCAGGACGGAGACGCCGCGGCTGCTGGCCGGCATCGAGTACGGCCACTTCGGGCCGGGCGTCATGTGGTCCGACGACCTGGGGAAGACCTGGGAGGAGGCCGAGGCGCCGCCGGTGGCCTTCCCCGAGCACACGGGCGCCTCGCTGACCCGGGTCTGGCAACTCCAGCCCTCGCCGTCCGAACCGGACGTCGTCTGGGCCGGGGCCGAGCCCGCCGCGCTGTTCCGATCGGAGGACGGCGGGATCACCTACTCGCTGGTCGAGGGGCTGTGGGACCACCCGACGCGGCCGCGGTGGCAGCCGGGCGGGGGCGGGCTGTGCCTCCACACGATCCTCCCGCACCCGGTGGACCCGGCGCGGATCGCGATCGCCGCCTCGGCGGTCGGCTTCTTCCGCAGCTTCGACGCCGGGGCCTCCTGGGAGCCCGCCAACAAGAACATCCGGGCGCCGTTCCTGCCCGAAGGGGCTCAGTATCCCGAGTTCGGGCAGTGCGTGCACAAGGTCGCCCAGCATCCGGCGCGGCCCGAGCGGCTCTACCTCCAGCACCATTTCGGCGTGTACCGGTCGGACGACTTCGGCGGGACCTGGACCGACATCGGCGCCGGCCTGCCGTCCGACTTCGGCTTCCCGGTCGCCGTCCATCCGGAGCGTCCGGACACGGTGTACGTGTTCCCGCTGCACGCGGACATGGACCGCACGCCCGTCGGCCACGAGTACACCGTGTACCGCAGCGACGACGCCGGAGCCACCTGGCAGGGACTTCCGGTGGGGCTGCCGAACGAGCCCGTGTACTCGTCGGTGCTCAGGGACGCGATGTGCGCCGGCGAGGCGGGCGTCTTCTTCGGCACGCGCGACGGCGAGGTGTACGGCTCCCGCGACGGCGGCGAGACCTGGACGCGGATCGCCGGGCACCTGCCCGACGTCCTGTGCGTCCGCGCCGCCGTGATCTGAGCCGCGGCCTCCTGTCAGTTCACCGAC
Organism: Sphaerimonospora thailandensis; assembly: GCF_016863115.1. GTDB lineage: Bacteria > Actinomycetota > Actinomycetes > Streptosporangiales > Streptosporangiaceae > Sphaerimonospora > Sphaerimonospora cavernae. The sequence continues at coordinate 147,785 of NZ_BOOG01000008.1, read as the reverse complement.
CGGCGGTCCGCACCGTGGCACCGCCAGGTCGGTATCCCGCGGAATTCGCGAAGGAGCGCGAACCAACCGGCGTGGCCCGCACTCTTATAGGGCATGAGACTCAGGACCTCGCTCACCGCCCTTCTCTCCGCCACCGCGGTCGCCGTTACGCTGACCGCCGCGACGACATCCCCCGCGAACGCCGCCGCCATCCCGAAGTTCAAACAGCCCAAGGTTTTCGGCACGTCCTTCCAGAAGGACCCCAAGCACGACTTCACCAAGAGGATCAGCCCGCGGCATGACGGCGTGCTGCGCGGCTGGATCACGCATCACCGCGGTGGGATCGCGGAGTACGAGCCCATCAAATGGGCGAAGGGCAAGCACACGCAGGGGCGTTTCGTCGGCCCGCCCGAGGGCGACGTCACCCGTTACGCCTCGCCCATCTCCAAGAACGTCGCGTTCTACAGCTCCTACGGCTGCAGGGGCGGCGACGGCGGCGTGACGGTGGACAACCGTGGCGTGGGCGACAAGCGTTGCTCCCGCAAGGAGTTCTTCTCCCGCCTCAAGGACCGGCATCCGGCGCTCATCACCGTGTATCGGGGAAAGATCGTCAAGTTCCAGGAGATCTACGTTCCCTGACCGGGACGTGGTTCGGGGCCGCCGTGCGGGTGTGGGCGGCCCACCCGCGCGGCCGGCCGACGATCAGACCTTGCGCCAGCTGGGGATCCAGGCGCCGTCCTCGATCGCGTAGTCGCCGAACAGGGCCGGGGCCTCCGTCCGCATGATCTCACCGATCTTGCCGAAGACCAGGCGGATCTCCTCCTCCGCGCCCGCGGCCGTACGGGCCTCGATCGTGTGGCGGAGCGTGCGCACGTTGGCCGTCCACACCAGGCCGGTCGCGACGCCCTCGGGGGCGAACCGGCGCATGAACGAGGTGCGGTGCTTCTTCTCGGCGAACGGCACGCCGTCCGCGTCCAGCTGGAAATGCCCGGCTGCCCAGGTCTGGAACTCCTCCATCCGGTCGAGCAGTTCGGTGGCCCGCTTCATCAACTCGGCGTCCTCGCGTGCCCATTCGGGGAACCAGAACGGGATCTCGGTGAGCCGGACGAACCGCAGCGACTCCTGCGAGATCGCCACCCCGGGGCGGTGCCTCGCCAGCTCATGGGTGAACACCCGGCTGACGTTGTGCAGGACGAAGCTGAAGTTGAGGTGTTCGAGGACCGAGCCGTGGGCGCTGGCCAGGATGTTGCGCAGGTAGGTGTCCTGGTCCTTGCGCACGCGGACCACGTTCGGGTTCAGCCCGGGCTCGTACGACCGGTAGCACAGGCGGCCGGCGAACTCGGCGAGGTTCTGCGCGTCGAACTCGCCCCGCTCCAGCCGATCCAGCCAGCGCTCGCCGCCGATCTCCTGGAGATAGCGGGCGAGTTCGTCGTAGTCCAGCTCGGGCCTGGCGACGAGGAAGACCTCGGGTTCGACGCTGCGCATGTACCTTTTCCCCGTTGTTCGGTGCTTGGGTGACCGTTCCTGCACACGTTACCGGGCCGGGACGCACGCCCCGGCCCGGTAGGCGAAGTGCGGGTTCAGGTGATGTCGCGGCGGACTGTCGTGGCCGAGGCCACGGCCGCGAACAGCAGGCCGTACCCGACCAGGACCAGTGCCCCACCCCAGGCGGGGAGCCAGTGGGGCACGCCGAGCCCGGTGTCGATGTCGATGCTCATCAGCGCGTTCGAGGCACCGCCGGGCAGCCACTTGCCGACGCCCTGCAGGGCGGGGATCGCGGTGAAGATCGACTCGATGATGTACGTCCACACGATCGCGCCGACAATGCCGGCGATCTGGTTGCGCACCAGAGCGCCCAGGCCGATGCCGAACACCGCGTAGAGGGCCGTGGACACCAGGATGCCGAGGCTGATCTGCGGGATGCGGGATTCGGCCAGGGAGAGCTCTCCCCCCGAGATCAGCACCGTGGGAATCACCACCAGCGCCTGGAACACCAGCACGGCCAGGGCGTACAGCGCGCCGACCACCAGACCGGAGACGAGCTTGGCGACGATCACCTGGCTGCGGCGCGGGGTGGTCAGGAAGGTGCCGGTGATCGTCTGGTAGCGGAACTCGGAGGTCATCATGATGACTCCGAGGATCATCACCATGATCCAGCTCATCTGCGCGCCGGTGGTCCAGGCGAGCTGCGCCCACTTCGGGTCATCCGTGGCGGGGATGCCCGCGGCGCCGTTGTTCTCGACTCCGGCGAACCCGATGAAGAAGGCCAGGAACACCCCGGTCAGCAGGAGCAGCACGATCAGCAGGATCCACCAGAGCCTGGTGGTGAACAGCTTCTGCAGCTCCGCCTTGACGAGATTGGTCATCGTCCCTCCGTCAGCTCAAGGAAGACCTTCTGAAGGTCCGACCGCTCCTGTGCGACCTCGGTCAGCACGATGCGCTGGTCGAGCGCCACCTGCCCGATGGCCTCGGTGTCCAGGCCGCGCACGCGCAGCACCCCGTCGTCGACGCTCTCGACCTGGGCTCCGGCCGCCTCGAGGGCGGGGGCGAGCTCCGCCGCCTTCACCGTGCGGACCCTGATCACCTCCCCGCCGTTCGTGGTCAGCTCGGCCAGGCTGCCCTGCCGTACGAGACGGCCCTTGGCGATGATCACCACGTTGTCGACGGTCTGCTCGACCTCGGACAGGACATGGCTGGAGACCAGCACCGCCGCGCCATCGTCGTGCGCGAGGTGGCGCAGGAAGCCGCGGAGCCATTCGATCCCCGCGGGGTCGAGGCCGTTGGCCGGCTCGTCGAGGATGTACACCTTCGGGCTGCCGAGCAGCGCGGAGGCGAGCGCGAGCCGCTGCCGCATGCCCAGCGAGAAACCGAGCACCCGCTTGTTGGCGGCATCGGCGAGGCCGACCTGGTCGAGTGCCTCGTCGGCCCGCTTCGCGGGCAGCCCGGCGGCGGTGCACATGATCCGCAGATGGTTGCGGGCGGTGCGGCCGGGGTGGAAGCTGGTGGCCTCGAGCACGGCCCCGACCTCGGTCAGGGGCGCGGCGAGTGAGGTGTAGGGCCTGCCGTTGACCAGCGCCTCGCCCGAGTCGGGCGTGACCAGGCCGAGCAGGCTGCGGAGCGTGGTCGTCTTGCCGGCCCCGTTGGGGCCGAGGAATCCGGTGACGGATCCCGCCTCCACGCTGAACGACACGTCGTCGACGGCCTTCACGGCCCCGAACGACTTAACTAGATTTTTGATCTCTATGGCAGTCATCAGGTCTGATTATCTCGCCCCAAGAACTGCCCTTTTCTCATCCTTTATGAGGATCTTAGGCACTCCCCCTGGGAGGAGGATCTCTCAACCTCTCAGCCTGCGGAGATGCGAAATCCCGCACGGGCGTCCCATGCGGGATTTCGGTGTCCCGTGCGGGATTTCGCAGGGGAGCTACGCCGAGGTGAGGCGCAGGATGTTCGCGATGATCATTTCGCCGGAGCCACCCTGGGTGGTGAGGATCGACTCGGGGTGGAACTGCACGGCGAAGCGCCGGTTGTCGATGTCCTCGATCGCCATCACCGCCCCGTCCGGAGTGCACGCGGTGACCGTGAAGCCGCCCGGCACGCCCGGCCGCTTGGCGTGCAGCGAGTGGTACCGCGCGGCGACGAACTCGCCGGGCAGGCCGTCGAGCAGGCCGCTGTCCCCCTCGCGGCGGACCCGGCCGCGCTTGCCGTGCTCCGGGTACGGCAGCAGCTCGAGTGTGCCTCCCGCCTGCTCGACCATGGCCTGCAGTCCCAGGCAGACGCCGAACACCGGCAGCCCCTTCGCGTACACCGCGTCGAGCAGGGCCGCGCAGCCGAAGTCGGACGGCCAGCCGGGGCCGGGCGAGAGCACGACCAGCGTGGGCGCGATGTCGTCGATCATCTCCAGCGGGAAGCCGTGCCGCAGCGTCACCACCGAGGCGCCCTGCCTGCGGAAGTAGTCGGCGAGGGTGTTGACGAACGAGTCCTCGTGGTCGACCAGCAGCACGGTGTGGCCCTCACCGGGCAGGTCGGCGGCCCGGGCGGGCTCCGTCTGCTCCTGCGTGCGGCCGGCCGCGGCGAGGGCGCCGAGCAGCGCGCTGGCCTTGAGCTCTGTCTCCCGTTCCTCGGCCTCGGGGTCGGAGTCGAACAGCAGGGTCGCCCCGGCCCGCACGGCGGCGACGCCGTCGCGGATCTGGGCGGTGCGCAGCGTCAGGCCGGTGTTCATCGAGCCGTCGAAGCCGATGAAGCCGACGGCCCCGCCGTACCAGCGCCGGGTCGTCTCCTCGTGGTCCTCGATGAACTGCATCGCCCAGGTTTTCGGGGCGCCGGTGACGGTGACGGCCCACATGTGGGTGAGGAAGGCGTCCAGCGCGTCGAACTCGGGGCGCAGCCTGCCCTCGATGTGGTCGACGGTGTGGATCAGCCGGGAGTACATCTCGATCTGGCGACGGCCGATGACGCGGACGCTGCCGGGGACGCAGACGCGCGACTTGTCGTTGCGGTCCACGTCGGTGCACATGGTGAGCTCGGACTCCTCCTTGACGCTGGACAGGAGCGTCCGGATCGCCTCGGCGTCCTCGACCGGGTCGGCCCCGCGGGCGATCGTGCCGGAGATCGGACAGGTCTCCACCCGGTCGCCGGTCACCCGCACGTACATCTCGGGCGACGCTCCGACCAGGTGCTCGCCGCCGAGGTTGAGCAGGAACTCGTACGGCGCGGGGTTGCTCGTGCGGAGCATGCGGTAGAAGGCGGCGGGGTCGGTGCAGGCCCCGTGGAAGACCTGGCCGGGGACGACCTCGAACAGGTCTCCCCGGGTGAACTTCTCCTTGGCCTTCGCGACGACCTCCGCGTACCCGCCCCGGCGCGGATCGTCCGGGATCCGGTCCGGCGTGACGAGCGGGATCGCCTCGCCGGTGCGCGGCAGGCCGTGGGTGGAGGCCCCGTCGACGGTGAACTCGTAGAGGTGCTCCACGCTGGTCTCGCGCACCCGGTCGATCACGACGAGCCGATCGGGCAGGTGGAGGACCAGGTCGCGCTGGTCGTCCGGCCGGGTCAGCCGGTAGCGGATCGGCTCGAACTGGAAGGCCAGGTCGTAGCCGAACGCGCCGTACAGGCCGAGGTGCGGGTCGTCGCCGCGGAAGGCCGCGATCACCTCACGAATCGCGGTGAAGACGGTCGGCCGGCGGGTGCGCTGCTCCTCCGGCAGCAGGTCCTCGGACTCCGGCACGTGCACCTCGACGAACCCGTCGCTGGGCTCGGTGACCGGCTTGCCCGCGGCGAGCAGGCAGGACGCGACCACGGGGAGGACGACCAGGCCGCGGTCGTTCAGCGCCCGGGCGGAGATCCGCCGCCCTCTGACGACGAACTCCAGGCAGGGATCGACGTATCCGAAGGCCCATCGGCTGTAGCGGCCGGGGTAGTCCATGCCGGAGGAGAAGGCGCCGCCGCGGTGCTCGCCGAGCGCCGTCACGATCTCCTCGAGCGCCGCCTCCGACACGTCGCGCACCCCGCGTTCCACGGTGACGCCGCCTGCGGTGGTATATCGGCTGATCTCCACTTGTCCATGCCCCTTTTGGCCGAAGCCCGTCGAATGCCCCAGGGCGGACAACGCAGAAGGCCGCCTCTCGGGGCGGCCGGTCCGTTTACGCTTACGAATGCGAAACCCACGCCGCCTGTTAGCGGCGCCACCACTGAAGGGTCGCGGGAACTCGCATGGAATGAAGGGTAGCGGCGGTGACCGCGATCATGCAACGGGACACGCTGGCCGAATGGCCGTGCGGATAGATATTCTGTTACCAGTAGGTAAAAAGGAGGAGCGCGAAGGAGTCCGCATGGTCGATCTGCCGGTCCGGCTGCCGATTTCCTGGACAGTCCAGCGGCCGGGACGCCGCCCCGCCCACCGGGTGCGGGTCAGGCGCAACCTTCCCGTGCCCATGCCGGACGGCGTGATCCTCCTGGCCGACCACTACATCCCGCTCGGCGCCACCCGCCCGCCCATCATCCTGATCCGCACGCCCTACGGCCGGGGCGGCCCCTTCGGCTGGATGTACGGCTGGGCGTTCGCGCGGCACGGCTTCCAGGTCGTCCTGCAGAGCTGTCGCGGCGGATTCGGCTCCGGCGGCCTGCTCGACCCGCTCGCCGACGAGCACGCCGACGGCCTGGCCACGGTCGAGTGGCTGCGCCGGCAGCCGTGGTACGGCGGAAGCCTCGCCATGCACGGGCCCTCCTACCTCGGCTACACCCAGTGGGCCATCGCGGCCGAGACGCCGGACCTGAAGGCGATGGCGACGCAGGTCACCGCCTCCTGCTTCCGCGACGCGGCCTACGTCGGCGGCGCGTTCGCCCTGGAGTCGTCGCTGATCTGGACTACGCTCACCGCCCACCTGGACGGGCGGCTGCCCGGGATGGCCCCGCTGTTCGTCCCGCGCAGGGCACGCCGGGCCTTACTTTCCGCGCTGTCCGCACTGCCGGGACCGGCCGGACCCGACGGGGCGCCGGAGTCGTGGGGAGGGCCGATCACCGAGCTCGACCTGCTGGCGGCGGGCCGCCCGCTGCCCTTCTTCCGCGAACTGCTCGCCAATCACGCCGACCCGGCCTCGTCGTACTGGCAGAAGAGGGACTTCTCCGGCACGGTCGACAGGGTGACGGCCGAGGTCACGATGACCGGCGGCTGGTACGACGTGTTCCTGCCGTGGCAGCTGAAGGACTACGCCGCGATGCGCGCCGCCGGGCGGCAGCCGTACCTGACGATCGGGCCGTGGCATCACACCGACGTACGGCACGGGCGGGCCGCCAACAACGACGCGCTGGCCTGGTTCCGTGCGCACCTGCTCGACGACCCGTCCGGGCTGCGTGCCTCCCCCGTACGGCTGTTCGTGACCGGCGCCGACGAGTGGCGCGACCACCCCGACTGGCCGCCGCCGGGGACGCGGCCGGTGCGCTGGCACCTGCAGCCGGGCTTCGCGCTGTCCACCGGCAACCCGGCCCCCTCCGAGCCGGACCGGTACCGCTACGATCCCGCGCATCCCACCCCGGTCCTCGGCGGCCCGGTGCTGATCGGCGACTCCTCCCCGCGGGACAACAGGCGGCTGGAGGCCCGGCGGGACGTGCTCGTCTACACCTCCGACGCCCTGGCCGAGGACATCGAGATGATCGGGCCGGTCACCGCCGACCTGTTCCTGCGGTCGACCAACGACCACGCCGACGTGGTCGTGCGGGTGTGCGACGTCCACCCCGGCGGCGCGTCGATGAACGTCTGCGAGGGCGTCCGCCGGCTCACCCCGGCCCTGCCGGTCGGCGCCGACGGCGTGCGCCGGGTGGAGGTCGAACTGTGGCCGATGGGGCACCGCTTCCGCCGGGGCCACCGGATCCGGGTGCATGTGGCGAGCGGGGCCTATCCCCGGATCGCCCGCAATCCGGGCACCGGGGCGGCGCTGACCGCGGGCAGCCCGATGGTGCCGTCGGACCATGAGGTCCTGCACGACCCCGGGCACCCCTCGGCCGTCGTGCTCCCCCACATCGCGGCGCGATAGCCGTCGTTCGGCGCGCCGACCCGACCGTTCAGCGATCGGTGACGACGCTGTGATCTACGCGTATTTACTGTGATCCACGTCACTCAACCGGGTGACACACAAGGTGTCTGATCGGTTTGGAGAGTCGTTGACCACGCCCCGCACCGACCGCAGCAACTGGTACTGGCTGCTTCCGATCCCCATCGTGATCCCGCTGATCACACCCCTGTTCAACGCCGTCGAACCCCGCCTTTTCGGCATCCCGCTCTTCTACTGGCTGCAACTCGCCTTCATCGTCCTCGGCGTCACGACCACGACGGTCGTCTACCGCATGACGCGGAGGGGCCGATGACCACCGAGATCGTCATCTTCACGATCCTGTTCCTACTCGTCAGCGGCATGGGCTTCGTCGCGGCCCGCTGGCGGCGCGCCGACGACCTCGCCAGCCTGCACGAGTGGGGTCTCGGCGGGCGCAGCTTCGGCTCCTGGATCACCTGGTTCCTGGTGGGCGGCGACCTCTACACCGCCTACACGTTCGTGGCCGTCCCGGCCCTGCTGTTCGGCGCCGGCGCCATGGGCTTCTTCGCCGTGCCGTACACGGTGGTCGTCTATCCCCTGGTGATGCTCGTGCTGATCCGGCTGTGGTCGGTCTCGCACGTGCACGGGCTGGTCACGCCCGCCGACTTCGTGCGGGCCAGGTTCGGCTCGCCGACGCTGGCGCTGCTGGTCGCGATCACCGGCATCGTCGCGACCATGCCGTACATCGCGCTGCAGCTCGTCGGCATCGAGGCGGTGCTCAAGACGATGGGCGTGACCGGCGACCTGCCGCTGATCATCGCCTTCGCGATCCTCGCGGCCTACACCTACCAGTCCGGCCTGCGTGCGCCGGCGCTGATCGCCTTCGTCAAGGACTCACTGATCTACATCGTGATCCTCGCGGCGGTCATCTACATCCCGGCGAAGCTCGGCGGCTGGAGCTCGATCTTCGCTGCGGCCCAGGCCAAGTTCGAGGCCACGCCCGCGCCCGGCGACGGCGTTCTACTGAACGCCGGCAACCAACTGCAGTACGTCACGCTCGCGCTCGGCTCGGCGCTGGCGCTGTTCCTCTACCCGCACAGCGTCACCGGCGTGCTGGCGTCGCGGGACCGCAACGTGATCAAGCGCAACATGTCGGCGCTGCCCGCCTACAGCTTCCTGCTGGGCCTGATCGCGCTGCTCGGCTACATGGCGATCGCGGCCGGGGTCACCCCGATCGGCAAGGACTCCAACACGGTCGTTCCGCTGCTGTTCGACAAGATGTTCCCCGACTGGTTCGCCGGGGTGGCCTTCGCCGCGATCGGGATCGGCGCGCTGGTGCCCGCCGCGATCATGTCGATCGCCGCGGCCAACCTGTTCACCCGCAACATCTACCGCGAATATCTGCGGCGGGACGCGACCGACGCCCAGGAGGCCAGGGTCAGCAAGATCACATCCCTGGTCGTGAAGGTCGGCGCCGTGCTGTGCATCCTGCTCATCGATCCGCAGTTCTCCATCGACCTGCAGCTCATCGGCGGTGTGATCATCCTGCAGACGCTCCCGTCGGTCGCGCTCGGGCTGTTCACCCGCTGGTTCCACCGGGCCGGCCTGATCGCCGGGTGGGTCGGCGGAATGGGCGCGGGCATGGTGATGCTCTACAACATCTCCAGCCCCACCCACGCCCACTTCGCCGGGTCGGGATTCCCGCTGTCCCAGCTCGGCCTGGACACCAAGATGACGATCTACGCCGGGTTCCTGGCGCTGATCGTCAACCTGGTCGTCGCCGTGCTCGGGACGTTCCTCGCCCGCGCGCTCAGGGCGGCCGACGGACCGGACGCGACCCGTCCGGACGACTACACGGCGGACAAGGACGACCCCCGCGTCCACGAAGTGGAGACCTCCGGCTCCACCTGATCCCCCAGGAGCCGCATCCTCCAGGAGCCGGATCCCCCGGGAGCCGGCCCGCTGCACCCGCCCTGCCCGGCGGGTGCGAATCCCGCCCGGCGGCCCCACGCGGCCCCGGGCGGGCCGCCGCCCATGGGCGGACCGCGCTCACCCGGCGAGCTTCATCAGCTCGTCCAGCGCGTCACGCAGGTAGTCGATCAGGTCCCACACATCGGGGACCATGTCGCGGTCGGCGATGATCCCGAAGTCGACGCGGCCGTCGTACGAGAAGACGGTGATGTTGATGCCGCCGCTGACATCGGTGATCACCGAGATCGGATACTGGGCGACGACACGCGCGCCGCAGACGTACAGCGGGATCTGCGGCCCCGGCACGTTGGAGATCAGCAGATTCATGGCGGGGGCCCGGCGCGAGGCCAGCCGGAACCCGGACCGGGCGGCCAGCGCGTTCAGCGCGGCGGGCATGGCCTGGCTGAACTCGATCAGCCAGGTCGCCGGCGCGGCGGAGAACCGCTCCTTGACCAGGGTCATCGAGTCGCCGACGGCGCGCAGCCGGTCCAGCGGGTCGGCGAGGTGCGTCGGCAGCGTGGTGATCGCCGGGATCACCTCGTTGGCCGGTCCGCCCCCAGGTGATCGGCCCCTGGTGGATATCGGGATGCCGACGACGAGCGGCAGGCGCGGCAGCTCGTCCCGCTTGGCCAGCCACCGCCGCAGCGCGGCCGCGCACAGCGTCAGCACCACGTCGTTCACCGTACGGCCGAAGGCGTTCTTCACGTGTTTGATCTCGTCGAGCGGCAGCGTCCCGAACGCGAACCGGCGGTGCTGGGAGACCGGACCGGACAGCGGGGTACGCGGCACCGGCATGCGGGGCAGGCCGGGCAGCCGCTCGGCGCCGATCCCCCGGACGCCGATTCCACGGATCAGCCGCGAGACCAGCCCGGCGCCCGAAACCTGGGAGATCACCGGCATCTCGTCCAGCCTCGGCACCGCGTCGGCGAGGAAGCGCAGCAGGGCCAGCGGGTTGTCCAGGACCCGGGTGACGCCCCTGACGGTCATCTCCAGCGGGCCGGGGGCCGTCGCCGCCTCATCGGGCTTCGGCGGCTCGGCGGCCGGGGCGTCGCACGGCCGCGACTCGAAGTCCATCAGCGCCGCCATCACCTCGACCCCGGTCACCCCGTCGATCGCGGCGTGGTGGACCTTGGTGTACAGGGCGACCAGACCGCCGGCCACTCCCTGGATCACGTACAGCTCCCACAGCGGCCGCCGCCGGTCGAGGGCTCTGCCGTGCAACCGGGCGACCTGCTCGGCGAGCTTGTGGTCGTCACCGGGCGGCGGCAGCGCGAGCTCGCGGACGTGGTAGTCGAAGTCGACCTCCCGATCCTCCGCCCAGTACGGATGGTCGAGTCCCAGCGGCACCCCGACCAGACGGCGGCGCAGGGGCGGGGCGAGGTGGAGCCGGCCGCGCAGCAGCGTCACCAGGTGCTCCCGGTTGATCGTGCCGCCGGGTGCGTCGGACGGGTCGAGGATCGTCAGCCCCGCGATGTGCGCGAGGTTGGTGACGGTCTCGAAGTTGAGGAACTGTGCGTCGAACGGGCTGAGCTGCTGTCCCATGCCTACAAACTGCCCCGAAACCGCCCGGACACCGCCCTGGAACATCGTTCACCCTGAACGGCACGGCCTGCTCGGCCGATGGGCATGGCCGATGGGCATGGCCGATGGGCCCTGCCGCCGATCAGGGGCGCAGCTTCATCAGCGCGTCGGCGACGTCGAACACCGAGGAGCCGAGGTCGAACCGGCTGAAAAGGTGTACCTGATCCCCCGCCTCGATCTCCAGCAGTTCAGTGGTCAGTCCGTAGCGGCGGCGGGAGTCCACCCGGATGCGGTCCACGTCGTTCCAGGAGATCCGTTCCCTGCCGGCCAGGCCGGCGACGACCAGCCCGTCGGCGCTCGCGGACAGTCGTACGGGGATGACCAAATCGCGCATCGCCACCACGGCGAGCCCGAGGGCCACGACCCCGGCGAGGAAGAGCTGGTGATGATCGCCGATCGTCGCCAGCACTCCGAACAGGACGGCTCCGGCGATCTTGGCCATGACGACCTGTCGCGGCACCCGCCATTCGTGCCGCGGCCCCTCAACAGCAGCCACGGTGGCAGCGTAACAACGCCCAGAGCGTCACGACGCCGTCCGTGTTCCGATCCTCCGCGCCTCCGACGGTTACCACCGGGGGGACCTTCAGTCACCGGAATGTGACCCTGGACCGCTCCAACACGGCCCGCCTCTGGGCGCACTATCGAAACAGGTGCCAGACCGGCGCCACCCTCGCGGGACGCCCTCGCCCGCAGGGAAACCTCCGAGGAGTAACGATGTCCCGAGCACGCCCCCTGGCCGCGCTGGCCGTCCCGCTGATGACCGCCACGATCCTGGCGGCACCCGCCGCCGCGGCTCCCGTCCCCGCCGCCGTCCCGATTCCCAGCACGGCGCGGACCGGCGCCGCCCGTCCCGTGTCGACCCTGGTCGACATCCGAGCCGCCCACCATCGCGGGCTGGACCGCCTGGTCTTCGAGTTCCGCGGGCCGCTTCCGGCCACCCGCCGCGCTTCCTACGTCTCCTCCCTGATCGCCGACGGCTCGGGCAATCGGGTCCAGGTGGCCGGCGACGCGATCCTGCAGGTCCGCTTCGGCCACGCGGTGGGGCACGACAGCCGCGGTGCGGGCACCTACGGGCCCACCCGCGAGACCTATCCCCTCCCCGGGGTGATCCAGGTCGTCAACGCGGGCGACTTCGAGGGGGTGCTCAGCTTCGGCGTCGGGCTGTCGCGGCGCACGCCGTACCGGATGTACACCCTCACCCACCCCAACCGGGTCGTCATCGACATCAAGACGCCGTTCCGGACCGTGCCGGTGAAGACCTTCCTGCACAACTCGCGCGCCTACGCGGCGGGGCGTGAGCCGTACACGGTGGCGGTGCGCCGCCCGGTGATCCCGCCCGCCACCGCACGCGGCGCCCTCCAGCGGCTGTTCGCCGGACCGACCCGGGCCGAATACGCCAGGGGGCTGCGCTTCGTCAACTCCAAGGCCACCGGTTTCAGTTCGCTGACCGTACGTGACGGGGTCGCCCGGGTCCGCCTCACCGGGAAGATCACGAGCGGAGGATCCACGTACACGATCGCCGACCAGATCACCCCCACCCTCAAGCAGTTCCCCGGCATCCGCTGGGTGAAGATCTACGACCGCTTCGGCCGCACCCAGCACCCCACCGGCCGGTCCGACTCCATCCCCAGCAGCCTGGAACCGTAACCCACCGCACCCCACCCCCACCCCCGTGATCTTGCAGTTTCTCACACCTAAGCCACCCGACCTGGTATACGGGTTTCATGATCTTGCACTTACTGTGAACCGCAAGATCATGAACAACGTTTTCGCTGGTCAGGGCACACATCTGCGAGAAACTGCAAGATCACGGCGCGAGAAATCCCTGCTCACGGCGCTCTGCTGTGAGAATTCGCAAGATCACGGCTGGGGGTTTCGTGGTCAGGTCACCGGGATGATCCGGGCCTCTCGCAGGCGGCCGTTCTCGATTTCCAGTACGCCGAGGGTGCCGTGGGGCTGGCGACGGCGATCGGTGGGCGATCCGGGGTTGAAGACGCGCACCCCGTCGCCCGTCAGATCCATCGGGATGTGGGAGTGGCCGAACACGACCAGGTCGGCCTCGGGGAACCGGCGGCGCATCCGGGCGGTCCTGCCCTCCTTCGGGCCGCTATCGTGGATCATGGCGACCTTGAGGCCGTCCAGATTGAGCTCCAGGGTCTCCGGGGCGCCCCAGTCCGCCACGTCGGGGCCGTCGTTGTTGCCGAGCACCGCGTGGACGGGCGCGTAGGCCGACAGTTCGACCAGGACGTCGGCCGTGCAGACGTCTCCCGCGTGGAGGATCACGTCCGCCTGCCGGAGCTGCTCGGCCACTCTGGGCGGGCACGACTTCCACCGGCGTGGCGCGTGTGTGTCCGCCAGCACGACCACTTTCACATTTCCATTCTCTCCGCCAGGGTCCTGGGTCCCCGCTCCCCCTCGAGGAAGGACCTTCCGGGCGGGACGTACGGCCCTGGCAGTGGGATGGCGGTGATCACCAGACTGGCCTCATGAACGAGACACTCAAGCCGGAAGCAGTCCTGGTGGAGACGAACGGAAAGGTCCCGGCGGGGGCCGTGACGGAGGCGCGGGAGCGCATCTCGGCGCTGACCCGCTTCACCGGCAGGCCGATCCTCTACGCCAGGGTCGTCCTGGGCGACTCGCCCTCCCGCATTCCGGAGGAGCGCTGCCGGGCCCGGGCCGTCCTCGACGTCAACGGGTACGCCCTGCACGCCGAGGCGCGGGCCGAGACCATGCACGGCGCGATCGCCGGCGTCCAGGAGCGGCTGCGCTCCGGCCTGGAGCGGCTGACCGGACGGCACTCCAGGAAGCACCCGCAACGGTCGCCGCGCAAGGGGCCGGCGGAGGTGGACGAGGAGGCACGGCAGCCCGAGGTGCCGGTCTGACGGGAGCAGACGGAGCCCGCCGACCCAGGCCCTAACAGAGCATCCCCGTACGGCTCGCCGCAACCCTCCGGCGGGCCGTACGTCATTGCCGTACGTCATTGCCGTACGTCATTGTGGTGATCGCGGAGTGGTCAGTGTCCGGATGCCGGGGGCCGGACGGTCGCCGATCGTCCGCCCGCCGATCGTCCTTCGATGGGAACGTCGTTCCAATGCCGTCACGGCGACCATCGTGCCCAGCCCGGCCAGCACGACGATCGAGATCGCCAGCAGCGCCAGCGTCACGAGCACCGCCATGGCCGCCAGGGAGACGGCTGCTCCCAGCAGCTCCGCCACATGCCCTCCCGAGATCGCCCCTCGCCATGGGAGATTGCCGGATATGAGTGCCTTGCCGTAAAAGAGTCATACTCTACCGCCCGGGGCTTCGCGGGCACTCTCTCGCATTCGCGCGGATTCGACCCCCGCACCCCGGGTACGGCTGGGCTGATCTGCTGAGGAAGCCGAGGAAGCGGTGGGCTCATGATCTTCAGAAGCGGATCGGGCCGCCGCCGGTCCGGGTACTGGTCGGCACACCGGGCGGCGCGCTGGTCGGTGCGCCGGCCCGGCTGTCAGCTCGGCGGGCGGCCATGGCGTGGACCACGACGCAGGCCGCGCGCGCGGGGTGGACGGCTGCGCGCCACCGCCCGCGACGCCTTCGGCTGGGAGCGGCTGCGGCCGGGCCAGCGGGAGGCGATGGAGCACCTGCTGGCCGGGCGCGACGTGCTGCTGGTGATGCCGACCGGCGGCGGGAAGTCGGCCGTCTACCAGGTGCCCGGTCTCCTCCTGGACGGCCCGACCGTCGTGATCTCGCCGCTCATCGCGCTCCAGCGCGACCAGGTCATGAGCCTGCTGACCGCCGACGCGGGCGGGGCGGTGGCGGTGAACTCGGCGGGGTCGGTCGAGGCGGGCCTCGATCAGGTCATCGCGGGCCGGGCCGAATACGTGTTCCTGTCGCCCGAGCAGCTCGCCAAGCCTGAGGTCGTCGACCGGCTGGCCGAGGCCCGGCCCTCGCTGATCGCGGTGGACGAGGCGCACTGCGTCTCCGCCTGGGGTCACGACTTCCGTCCCGAGTATCTGCGGCTCGGCAAGGTGATCGAGCGGCTCGGCCATCCGCCCGTGATCGCGATGACGGCGACGGCCGCGCCGACCGTGCGCGACGAGATCGTCCGGTCGCTGGGGATGACCTCCGCCCAGCAGCTCGTCCGGGGCTTCGACCGGCCCGGCATCTATCTCGAGGTCCGCCGGTTCACCTGTGAGGACGACAAGCGCCGGGCGCTCGCGGAGCACCCGATGGACGGCCTCGGCCTGGTCTACGTCGCCACTCGGCGCCAGGCCGAGGAGTACGCCGCGCTGCTGTCGGACGGCGGCCGCCGGGCCGAGCCGTACCACGCGGGGATGAAGGCGAAGGACCGCCGCAGGATCCACGAGCTGTTCCAGGGTGACGGCCTGGACGTCGTCGTCGCGACGTCGGCCTTCGGAATGGGCATCGACAAGCCGGACGTCCGGTTCGTACTGCACGCCGCCCCGCCGGAGTCCCTGGACGCCTACTACCAGGAGATCGGGCGGGCCGGCCGGGACGGCGAGCCGGCCGCCGCGGTGCTGTTCTACCGGCCCGAGGATCTCGGCCTGCGGAAGTTCTTCGGCGGCGGACGGGCCGACCGGGCCACGATGGAGCGCATCGCCGAGATCGTCCGCGAACTGGACGACGGCGGCGAGGTGCCCCCGGCGCGGCTGCGCGAGCTGCTGGAGGTCGGCCCGGTCAAGCTGGCCTCGCAGGTGAACCTCCTGGAGCGGGCCGGCGCCGTGGCGGTCGCCCACGGCGGCGGGCTCAGCTACGCGCCGGACGGCCCGCCGCCGGACGAGGCGGCCGACCGCGCGATGGAGCTCGACGACATGCGGCACCGTCTCGACGACTCCCGTCTGGAGATGATGCGGGGCTACGCCGAGACCACCGGCTGCCGCCGCCGTTTCCTGCTGGAGTACTTCGGCGAGCCGTACGAGCGGGTGTGCGGCGCGTGCGACACCTGCCGTTCTGGCGAGGCGACCGCCCCCGCCGTCACCGGCGACGAGGGGCCCTACCCGCTGCACGCGGGCGTACGGCACGCCGAGTGGGGCCCCGGGATCGTGATGAGCCGCGAGCCGGACCGGATCACCGTGCTGTTCGACTCGGTGGGCTACAAGACCCTGGCGCTCGGCGCGGTGGAGGGCATCCTCGGCCTCGCCTGACCCGCTGCCGCCGCGCGTCCCTCCGGGCCCGTCCCGGTGACCGGGAACCGCGGTGCCGCCCCTCCGCCGCCTGTTCTTACGATCAGCGGCGACCGCGCGACTCCGGTTCGCCTGTGTCGCGACAGGAAGGGACTGATGATCATGGCCGGGGCGCAGCGCACCCCCGAGCAGCGGATCGCCGATCTGGAGCGGGTGGAGGCGATCAAGACGCTGAAGTACCGCTACTGGCGGGCCTGCGACAACAAGGACCCGGAGGCGTTCCGCGACTGCTTCATCCGGGAGGGCGCGTCGATCCGTTTCGGCCGGATGGGCGACTACGACGACGTCTCGGGGCTGGTGGAGATCTTCACGAAGATCGCGCTCCGCGAGGAGGACGGGCGGCACGTGATCCTGGACATGCACCACGGCATCCATCCCGTGATCACGCTGCTGTCCGACGCCGAGGCCGTCGGCCAGTGGACGCTCCGCTTCCGGCAGATCAACCTGCTCGACAACACCGAGAGGCTCGCGAGCGTCGAGTACGACGACACGTACGTCATCGAGGACGGACGCTGGAAGAAGTCCAGCTGCCACGTCCGCGAGCTCTGGTCGATGGTACGGCCACTGCCTGAGGGAACCGTCGTCAAGGAGGGGTTCTGACATGGGGCGCGGCACCGGGAAGGTCGCGGTCGTCACCGGCGCGAGCAGAGGGGTGGGCAAGGGCGTCGCGCTCGCTCTCGGCGAGGAGGGCTGGACCGTGTACGTCACCGGGCGCGGCCCGGCCGACGACGCCAGTCCGCTGACGCGTACGGCCGAGGGGGTGACCGAACGCGGCGGCACCGGGATCGCCGTCGTGTGCGACCACCGGGACGACGCCCAGATCATGGCGCTGTTCGATCGCGTCGACACCGGGCACGGGCGGATCGATCTGCTGGTCAACAACGTGTGGGCCGGGCCGAATTACGACAACGCGGCCGATCCGTTCTGGAAGCGGCCGCTCAGCGACTGGGAGACCCTCATCGACGTGGGGCTGCGGGCGCACTTCGTCGCCAGTGCCGCCGCGACGTCGCGGATGGTCGAGCGCGACAGCGGCCTGATCGTCAACATCTCCTCCTTCGGCACCCGGCGTCATCTGCACTCTGTGCTGTACGGCATGTCCAAGGCGGCGCTCGACAAGATGACCTGTGACATGGCCCATGAACTGGCCGGACACGACGTAACGGTCCTGTCGCTCTGGCTGGGGCTCGTGCAGACCGAGAAAGTGCTGTCCAAGGGGATCGACAACATCGCCGGCTTCCCCATCGCCCAGGCCGAGACCCCCGAGTTCGAGGGCCGGGTGATCGCCGCGCTCGCCGCCGACCCCGAGATCGGCTCCCGCAGCGGGCAGACGCTCATCTCGGCCGAGGTCGCGCTCGAATACGGCGTGACGGAGAAGGACGGCCGCCGTCCCGCCTCGCACCGCGCCGCCTTCGGCGGTGGCCCGGTGTTCCCCCCGGCCTGAACAGCCGGCGATCCGATTCCGCTGCGCAATGCAAACATTACGGACCGTGACATCTGTCCGTCTTGCGGGCGTTCCCACCTGGGAGGACACTCAAAAGGGGGATTTATCACACTCTAGGGGGTGAGTCGGGTGCAGGAAGGGTTCAGCACCTACGAGACGTGGCCGTTCGAATGCCTGCGCTGCCTGCTCGTCTGGGAGGAGGAGTACCTGGTCCGGCGTCTGTCGGACGGTCACGGTAACGACATGGTGGTGTGGACTCGTGAGGGCACACCCGTCCAGCCCCCGTGGTCGGGGATGAGCTGCCCCTCCTGCGGCTGCGGCAGTGTCACCACCTTCCCCACGGGCTACCTCGGCCATCACGCCGAGATCGTCCGCAGGGCCGAACCGGCCGTGCCCGTCCCGTTCACGCGGGTTCCGGCCGAATCCGCCTCCGCCGCATCCGGGCTGCCCGCGGAGGCGTAGATCTCCGTGCGTCGGCGGCGTCCGTGCCTTCGACGGCGCGGAATCTCGGCATTCCGCCCGTCCCGGGCACGGTCGCCAGGCCCCGAGCACATCGTCCCCGCCCGGCCCGGCATCGCGATGCGCTTTCACCGACGGCCGTCCTCCCAGTTGGCGGCCATTTGTCAGTCAGACACGGCATAGTCTCCTGTGCATCCGTACGGCGAGCGCGAGGGGTCGCGGCAGCCGTACGGCCGACCCGGGCGTCGCCTGATCGAAGCAACTGAGGGGATGGGCGCGACACTCGGAGCGCGCAGCGTGCACAATCTTTCCCCGAACCTCAACGTGAAGGCGGATCAGGATCGTGACGACGTCCATTCAGCAGCGGATCGCCGAGGAGCTCGGCGTGCGCGAAAGCCAGGTGACCGCGGCCGTCGACCTGCTCGACGGCGGGGCCACGGTGCCGTTCATCGCCCGTTACCGCAAGGAGGCGACGGGCACGCTGGACGACGCGCAACTGCGCACGCTCGAAGAGCGGCTGCGCTACCTGCGGGAGCTGGAGGAACGGCGAGCGGCCATCCTCGACTCCATCCGCTCCCAGGGCAAGCTCGACGACGCCCTGGAAGCGCAGATCATGGCGGCGGATTCGAAGGCCCGGCTGGAGGACATCTATCTCCCCTTCAAGCCCAAGCGCCGCACCAAGGCCCAGATCGCCCGGGAGGCGGGGCTGGAGCCGCTGGCCGACAAGCTGCTGGCCCAGCCGGAGCTCGATCCGCATGCCACGGCGGAGGCGTTCGTCGGAGAGTGCGTGGCAGACGCGGCGGCGGCGCTGGAGGGGGCCAGGGCCATCCTGGTCGAGCGCTTCGCCGAGGACGCCGACCTGATCGGCGATCTGCGCGAGCGGATGTGGGCTCGCGGCAGGCTGGTATCCCAGGTGCGGGAGGACAAGCAGGAGGCCGGGGCGAAGTTCGCCGACTACTTCGACTTCTCCGAGCCGTTCACGTCGCTGCCGTCCCACCGGATCCTCGCGATGTTCCGGGGTGAGAAGGAGGAGGTCCTCACTCTCACGCTCGACCCCGAGGCCGAGGAGCCGAACGACTACGAGCTGCGGATCGCCCAGCGGTTCGGCGTCTCGGATCGGGGCCGCCCCGCCGACCGCTGGCTCGCCGACACCGTCCGGTGGTCCTGGCGCACCCGGATCCTCGTGCACCTCGGCATCGATCTGCGCACCCGGCTGTGGCAGGCCGCCGAGGAGGAGGCGGTCCGCGTCTTCGCCGCCAACCTGCGCGACCTGCTGCTGGCCGCGCCCGCCGGCACCCGGGCGACCATGGGCCTCGACCCGGGGCTGCGTACCGGGGTGAAGGTCGCGGTGGTCGACGCGACCGGCAAGGTGGTCGCGACCGACACCATCTACCCCCATGAGCCGAAGCGGCAGTGGGACCAGTCGCTGGCCGTGCTCGCCCGGCTCGCCGCCGAGCACAGTGTCGATTTGATCGCGATCGGCAACGGCACGGCCTCACGGGAGACCGACAAGCTCGCCGGCGAGCTGGTACGGCACATGCCGCAGCTCACCAAGGTCGTCGTCTCGGAGGCGGGCGCCTCGGTGTACTCGGCCTCGGCCTACGCCTCGCAGGAACTGCCCGGTCTCGACGTGTCGCTGCGCGGGGCCGTCTCGATCGCGCGCCGCCTCCAGGACCCGCTGGCCGAGCTGGTGAAGATCGACCCCAAGTCGATCGGCGTGGGGCAGTACCAGCACGACCTGTCCGAGCTGAAGCTGTCGCGCTCGCTCGACGCGGTGGTCGAGGACTGCGTGAACGGCGTCGGCGTGGACGTGAACACCGCGTCCGCCCCGCTGCTGACCCGCGTGTCGGGCATCGGCGCCACGCTGGCGGAGAACATCGTGGCCCACCGGGACGCGAACGGACCGTTCCGGTCGCGTAAGGGCCTCAAGGACGTCCCCCGGCTCGGCCCGAAGGCGTTCGAGCAGTGCGCGGGCTTCCTGCGCATCCCCGGCGGCGACGACCCGCTGGACGCCTCCAGCGTGCATCCTGAGGCGTACCCGGTGGTCCGCCGCATCCTCGACGCCACGACCGGCGACCTTCGCGCCCTGATCGGCGACGCCTCGGTGCTCCGCTCGCTCAGGCCGGCCGACTTCGTCGACGACACCTTCGGGCTGCCGACCGTCACCGACATCCTGAAGGAGTTGGAGAAGCCGGGACGCGACCCCCGCCCGGCCTTCAAGACCGCCACCTTCAAGGAGGGCGTGGAGACGCTCGCCGATCTGACCCCGGGGATGGTGCTGGAGGGCGTGGTGACCAACGTCGCCGCGTTCGGCGCCTTCGTCGACGTCGGCGTGCACCAGGACGGCCTGGTCCACGTTTCGGCGATGTCGAACTCGTTCGTCAAGGATCCGCGCGACGTGGTCAAGCCCGGCGACATCGTGCGGGTGAAGGTGCTGGACGTCGACATTCCGCGCAAGCGGATCTCACTCACCCTGCGCCTCGACGACGAGGTCATCGGCCGAGGTCAGAACAGCCAAAACGGTCAGAACGGGCCGAGCGCCCAGAACTCCCCGAAGGGTCGTCCGGGCGCCGGCGGGAGCGCGCAGCAGCAGGGCCGGGGCAGACAGGGCCAGGGACAGCGACAGGGCGGCCAGAAGCAGGGACAGCGGCAGGGCGGTCGCGGTTCGGGCGGCGCCCCGGCGGGCGGCGCGATGGCCGAGGCCCTGCGCCGCGCCGGCCTCGCAGGCCCCGACTCCCGCTGACTGGCCGACTCCTGCTGACTGGCCGACTCCCGCTGACGGGCCGGTGTCCTGCGGGCGGGCCGGTGTCCTGCGGGCGGCACCGGCTGGTTCCGCCGGTGCCGCCGGTGACGCCGTACCGCTGGGGGCGCCCTGGGCGCGCGCCCGCGGGCTTCGCCGGCCGTTGCCATGTACGCCCCGGACAACGACGACGGGGGGTGACATCGGGCGTAAAGCCTGACCAGCTGCGGCCATGAGCATGGAAGGCGGACGTTTGCTGTCCTTTCGCCGCTGGGTAAGCCCTGCGCGACGCTCAGCGGAATCGGGGGAAGGAGCAGGCGAGATGACGTTCAATCCGCTGGAGGAACGGGGGATTCCTCTGGACCGTCAGCTGCGCAACTGGCGCGAGCTGAACGTGACCCCGATCGACCCGGATCACGCCGATCCGTACACCCGGTGCCGGATCATCACGATGAACGGCATCGAGAGTGAAGCGATCATGTTCAATCGTCATCTCGCCCGGCACTGCCCCGACCTGGAGGACAGGCAGCAGCTGGCAGAGACGCGGTTCATCGAAGCGCAGCAGCAGAGGGTGGTCAACTGGCTGCTGCCGGGGCTGGCCTCGGTGCTGGAGACCACGCTGGCCTACGAGCAGGTGGCGACCGACCTGACCGCGTGGGTCGCCCGGATGGAACCCGATCCCTACCTCAAGCAGGCCTACCAGTTCGGGCTGCTGGAGGACTTCGATCACCTGTATCGATACGCCAACCTGTTCGAGATGATCGAGCACCGGAAGGCCGAGAAGATCGTCGACCAGCTCACCGAGGTGATCCCGGCCCGGCCGACCAGGCTGCACCAGCGGCACCCGGTCGACAACGTGCGCGAGCCCTACGACCGGAACACCGCCGCTCCGATCTCCAAACTGCACGCGCTGACCATCATGTCGGCCGAGCAGCAGACGATGAACTTCTACATGAACGTCGGGCCGATGTACATGGAGCCGATCGCCCGGCAGCTCTACCAGGAGATCAGTCTGATCGAGGAGGAGCACGTCACGCATTACGAGTCCCTGGTGGATCCGGGCGAGACGTGGTGGGAGCAACTGGTCAACCACGAGTACAACGAGTGCTACCTCTACCACTCGTTCATGGAGACCGAGACCGATCCGAAGGTGCGGGCGATCTGGGAGCTGCATCTGAACATGGAACTCGAACACCTGCGTATCGCGGCGGACATGATGCGCCGGCACGACGGGCGGGAACCGCAGGAGATCCTCGCCCCACGGCTGCCCGCACCGGTGAGGTTCGAGCCGAACAAGAGCTACATCCGCGAGGTGATCGCCACCCAGATCGACTACACCACGCTGGGCACCGGGTACGTCCAGGAGGCCCATGAGCGCTTCCAGCGCTGGCAGGAACAGATCCACGGAGACCAGGAGCCGCCGAGCGAACGCGTCATCGACGAGAACCGCGCCAAGTCCGGCCGGGAATACCGCCTGGAGACCGAGGGCGCCCACCCGATGTACAGCCTGCGGACCCATTGAGCACCCCGCCGGCGGTACGGCCCACGCCCCGGGGCGTGGGCCGTACCGCCGAGCGGTGGCCGTCGGCCCGTCAGTCCTTCCTGCCGACCGCCATCGCGATCAGGTCGCGGGCCCTGTCCATGATCGCTACCGGCGGTCCGAGCAGCAGGTTCCGCATCGCCGACTCCACCCCGGGGCGTGGACGGGTGGGTGCCATCGCCTCCGCCGCCCGCACGCCCAGCGCCATCGCCCGGCGTTCCATCGCCGAGGTGCGGGCCCGGAGTCGCGGGAACTCGTACCGTTCCTCCGCGCGCGCGTGCGCCAGCACGGCGACCCGCAGCATGTCGAGGTTGGCGAGGAAGTCCGGATGCCGCGGCCCGTTCCGGTCCATCACCACGACCAGCCGCTTGGCCTCGCGTTCCTCCGCAAGACGATCGGCGACCACCGCGTTTCCGCCGTCCAGCTTGCGCCGCGCGTAGGGGTGCACGATCTCCTCCTCGGCCGTCTCGTGCACCGCGAGCATCCGCACCAGCCGCCGGAACGCCTCCGCCCGCCCGTCTTCCGGCGCCTTCGCCACCTCGTCGAGCATGTCCCTGATCATCGAATGCTGATGAATGAGCAGATCGACGACGTCGTTCTCCCTCATCAGCTCAGGAACCGGATGTTGTACATCGGTCATGGGACTCTCCCTTCGGGTCCGACGCCATGCCCGTACCCAACCCGATTCGGGCCGCGATGCCCCCGCGCGCCCGCGAATCAGGCACCTGAACCAGGCCCGCGAACAGGCACCGTGGAATCCGTACCCTCCCGCGTTCGGCATCACGCCTGCAAGATCATGGGGAGAGGGGGAGCGAAAACGGGCGGAGGTCCGCCCGTTTCCTGTTCGGTGGCGTCGGTTTCACTGGTTGGGCG
The DNA here is from genome assembly GCF_016863115.1 of Sphaerimonospora thailandensis. Taxonomy (GTDB): domain Bacteria; phylum Actinomycetota; class Actinomycetes; order Streptosporangiales; family Streptosporangiaceae; genus Sphaerimonospora; species Sphaerimonospora cavernae. Next base: position 124,492 of record NZ_BOOG01000008.1, on the reverse strand, counting down.
GCGCGGCCGAGATGCCTCCCAGAGCCGACCGGGAGTCCCGTTCCATCGCGAGATCCCCGAGGCTGACGATGCCGACGGCCTGGTCGTCCCGTACGACCGGCACCCGGCGGATGGCCCGCTCACGCATGAGCCGGACGACCTCGTCCACGGTGGCGTCCGGAGACACCGTCGTGAGCTCCTCGCTGCTGGCCTCCCTCACCGGGGTGTCCGGCCCTTTCCCGTCGGCCATGACGCGGATGGCTATGTCACGGTCGGTGATGATGCCGCGCACATGTCCGCCGTCGGTGACGACGATGCCACCGGCGTCCTTTTCGCGCATGAGCCGGGCGGCGGTCGACACCGTGTCATTCGCCTCCACCGTCGCCGGATTGGCCGTCATCACGTCCGCCACGGTCTGTGCCATCGGAAACCTCCTGTCCTTGGTGAAGAACTAATCTCCATACCCTCCACGCCGAGGACACACGTCCGGGTGAGGAAGTTCCTCCCGGCGGCACCCGCCGTGACATGAGGCGGCCTCCCGCGCGGGGTCGCCCGCTGGTGCTCCTGCGGCCGAACTCTCGTAGTCTTCGCTCTGGACACGATCGGACAGAGGAAGGATCCCCATGGCAGATCCCGGGTCCTGGGTCGTCGTCGGCCTCGACAACGGCGGCACCAGCAACAACGCCACGGTCCTCGACGCCTCGGGCGCCTTCCTCGTGGACCGCATGGTCGAGACGCCCAGCCTGGTGCGGCAGGGCCCCGAGGTCGCGGTCGGCCGGCTCCTCCACGCCCTTGACAACGTGCTGGAGCTCACCGGCGTCGCGAGGTCCCGAGTCCGCGCGGTCGGTCTGGACACACCCGGCCCGGCCAGCGCCGACGGAGTGATCTCCACGAAGGGCGCGACCAACTTCCTCGACCCCGGGTGGTACGGCTTCGACTTCCGGGGAGCGCTGGAGCATCGGCTCGGCCTGCCGGTCGTGTACAACAACGACGGCAACGCCGCCGCCCTGTACGCCCACCATGTCCACTTCGGCCCCGACGCCTGGCGCCACGCGTCGGTGTCGGCCATCGTCGGTACGGGTCTCGGCGGCGGCGTCATCGAGGCCGGGCGCGTGGTCAAGGGGGCCGCCGGGATGGCCGGCGAACTCGGCCACGTCCACATCCCGATGCAGGGCTTACTGGAGGAAGGACAGCCGATCCCCGCCTGCAACTGCGGCTTCACGGGTGACGCCGAGAGTGTCGCCTCGCTGACGGGGATCGAGAAGAGCCTGCTGCCGTTCTGGCTCACCCGGTTCCCCGACCACGAGCTCGCCCGGGTCGAGCCGATCGGCAAGGCGGCCAAGCTGCTACGCGGGTACGGCGAGAACGGCGACCCGCTCGCGCTCAAGGTCTTCGAGCAGCAGGCGATGGCCATCGGACGGCTGTTCACGATCGCGGCCAACTTCACCGACCCCGGTGCGTACTTCCTGGGCGGCGGCGTGGTGGAGGCCGCGCCGCACTTCCGGGAGTGGTTCCTCGGCAAGGTCCGCGAGCACACCCTGCTGCGGGACGAGCAGCGTCAGGTGGCCACCGTGGCGCTGGTGGAGGATCGCGACATGGCGGGGGCGCGCGGCGCGGCTCTCGCCGCCCTCGCCGAGATCTCCGAGATCACAACACGCTGATCGTCACCTGCTGAGCCGCGAGCGTGCCGCGAGGCGCGTTCCCTAGGCGGGTTGCCACTGAGCGCTTGTCGCTAGAACCAGCCGCGGTGGCGTGCCATGGCCGACAGGCCGTCGCGCAGCGCGTGCTCGGCGGCCGCCGGATGGTCACCGTACCGAACGTGGAAGCGGTTGTAGACGTCATGCCCGGACGTCAGCAAGCCGCCCCGTCTGTCGGCTTCGAGGATGACCTCCATGGACGACGGCCCGGCGATGAAGGTCAGCTCGAGCTCGTTGAAGTGACGGCGCCACTCCGGGCCGGCGTAGTATTCGATCTCCTGGTAGAAGGGCATGGTCGACCCCCTGAGCGTGCCGCGCTCGAGATCGGTGCGTTTGAAGCCGAAGCCCATGCGATCCAGCGCGTGAAGCAGGTGCTCCTGTGCGGGCAGCGGCTGGACGAACAGCGGGTCGAGATCGCCCTTATCGAGTGCGCCGGCGAGAGCCAGCTCTGTCGCCACACCGAGCCGCATGCCGGGCAGGGGACGGTCCCCGATCGCGCTGATCGGCGTCTCCCAGGGCACGGGGATCGCGAACGGGAGCGATCGGGACTCACCGGCCCGCAGCTCGAACGGTCCGCTGACCTGCGCGCGCTGGAAAACGTAGGTCGCGTGGTGCTCGCCGTCACCACGCTCGACCTCCACCACCGCGGTGAAGTCGATGGTGATCCCGTCGACCTTGTGGTCGTCAGAACCGCCACGGAAGCGCACCTCCCCTCGCAGGGTCTCCCCCGGCCGGACCTGCGGGGCGTGCAGCACCGTGTCGACCTCGACTCCGGCGCCGAAGGCGGCCATCAGCCTGCGGAACACCGATCACTCCTCACGTGGTTCTGATTCCTTACCGCCGAGAACGCGCCACGCGGGACCGGAGTTCCCGCCTCGCCGGGGACGGTCCATGAGGCACGGAGGCGAAACAGTATCTGCAAAAGTGGGCAAATAACCGTTATTGCCACGAGCAACCCAAGCAGCGGCGGTGGAGGATAGAAAGGTCATTTTGCGCTGTGGGCCTCACGGGTCGGTCGGCCCCGACCCGCCATCGGAGCCTTGGCGATACGGGGGAGGAAGCATGACCGTGACCCAGACGACGCCCCAGGCGGCGACCCAGACGTCTCGCGGCACGTCCGCCGCGACCACGACTCCCGCGGCGGCGGAGGAGCCCGGCCGTCAGTTCAATCTGAACCTGCCGTTCGTGCGCATCCAGGTACGGCCGCCGGAACTGCACCTCCCGCACATCGGACTGCCGCATGTGAGCCGCCACGACGTGGGCCAGGCCGTGGACATCGCCCGGACGTTCCTTCCGCCACCCGAGCGGCTCGCATATTACGGCGGGCTCGGTGCGCTGGCGGTGCTCGGACTGATCGACTGGCCGGTGGCGGCCGCGATCGGCGCCGGAACGATGATCGCGCAGCGGACCCGTGCGCAGGAGCAGCGGTGGTCTCCGCTGCGTGCGCCACGTCACGAAACCCGCGCCACACCTGTCTCCACTCCGGGCGCCGCCGCTACCCCGAGCCCGTCGGCCGCAGGCGAGCAGGCGGTCAGGGAAGCCGCCGCACGGGCGGCTCAGCAGGCGTCGGCGAAGGCCGAGCCGAAGACCAAGCCGGCGTCGACGACAGGGCGTACCAGGACCACCGGCAAGTAAGGCACCAGCCTCAGATGGACCAGGCCGCTTCGGTTTGTCTGGTCCATCCGCGCGTTCCCGGGTCTTGCCGGATGAAGCGCGCACCGACCGGCGGCGGGGAGGGCGACCACGTCCGCACCGATGGCTTCCCCGCCGCACCGGGACGCGATGCACGGCGGTAGGTCTCCGTCTGGTCATGCGCTGTTCACCGCACGGTAACCTCTTTTACGCCTACATGCGAGGTTTATGCGTCATGCTGCCATAGCACGTTGCTTCGTCCCGATAAGGTGTCTCATGACTGACTTCATCGCCGCCGTTCTCGCCAAGGCGGCTCTGATGCTCCTGGAAGCACTGATCATGCGACTCGTCCAGGCTCTGGCGACGTCCAGCTTCCGGATCAACTTCGCCCCGGCGGTCTGAACCGCCTTCCCGGATCGCGGCGCCCCCGCCCCAAGCCACACAGCACCAGGAGAAAGGCCATTCGGACAGGAACGCCTCCCGTCGCCGGCGTCCCTCACTCTCCCCTTCATCCGGTTCATCCGTCGCCCCCTTGAACCCGGCGACCGCTGAGGTACGCCGGGTTGCGCTCTCCTTTCTAATCAGAAACCCCCAAACCGGGAAGAAGGGACGAACCAGGAGTAACCTGACTACAAGTCCATATCTCGGGAGGGTGGTGCGACATATGCCGTACAGCGCCGACATGGGGACACATCCCGACATCCTGGAGCTACGTGCGCGGTACGAGGCCGCGGGCGCGAACCCCGCGGCACAGCTGACCGACGGCCTCACCCTGTTGAGCGGGCTGTACCTCGCGCTCTCACCCTGGGTCGTCGGATTCCAGAACCGCCCGATCGCCGTCAACAACCTGGTCACGGGTCTCGCGATCGCGGTGCTGGCGCTCTGCTACAGCTCGGCGTTCGGCCGCACCCACGGCATCTCCTGGATAGCGCCCGTGCTCGGGCTGTGGACCATCATCGCGCCATGGGTGATCCGAGGAGGGACGAACACCGCGGGGACGATCGCGAACAACGTCGTCACCGGCGCGATTCTCCTGGCTCTCGGCCTGACGACCGTGCGTTTCAGCATGATCGGGCGCGGCCGGCCCGCCGGATTCCACGCTCCCCCCGAGCACTGAACGGCGACACTCACCCATCTGCCTAACGAGGCGGCGATCCCGGCGCTGCGGAAGGTGCCGCTTCTACAGAGTCGCATCTCGCGACAATCGTAGGAATTCTCGCTTAACGAGACAGGACACGTGTACGAAGACTTTTCGTACACGTGTCCCTAGCATCGAGTCCACCCTGAGACGGCTCCTGAATCGGGCCGATTTCTTGAGGAAGGACCGCCGATGCCTTTGCCGCGCCCGCGGACGCCCCTTGCCGACCTGACCGAGTCCCGTCGCGGGAGACCTGCCCGTCGAGCCGCCGCCGCGCTGGGTCTCGCCGCCGCGACGACCCTCAGCGGGCTTGCCGCCCCCCTCGCCCCCGCCGGGGCGGCCGCCGACGGCCCGATCGGGCCGGTCTTCTCGAACGGCATGGCCCAGCCGGTGTTCTCGTCGAACCGGGCCGACTGGATCCGCGAGGAGGTGTGGATCGAGGTCCCGGTCGACAGCGACGGGGATGGTCGTAACGACCGGGTGCACGCCGAGGTCACCCGGCTCCGGGAGACCGAGACCGCGGGCCTGAAGTCCCCCGTTGTGTACGAGGTCAGCCCCTACTACGCCGGCGGCAACCCGGTCACCAACCACAACGTCGATCACGAGCTCCACCAGGCGCGGCGCCCGGGCAAGGGCTGGCTGAACCGGGGCGGCAAGACCACCGACCCGGCCAAGGACGAGCGCCTGGCCGCCGCGACCGCTGACGAGGCGGCCGCTGACGAGATGGCCGCCGCGGGCACCGGGCCGCAACCGATCATCAGCACCAGCCACGAGGCCAACTGGCTGCCGCGCGGTTTCGCGGTGGTCCACGCCGAGTCCCTGGGCAGCGGCAGGTCCGACGGCTGCCCGACCACCGGGGGGCGCAACGAGACCCTCGGCGCGAAGGCCGTCGTCGACTGGCTGAACGGCCGCGCCAGGGCGTACGACGCGGCCGGCCGGGAGGTGAACCCGACCTGGACGACCGGCAAGGTCGGCATGATCGGCACGTCGTACAACGGCACCCTGCCGAACGCGGTCGCGAGCACCGGCGTCGAAGGGCTCGAGGCGATCGTGCCGATCTCGGCGATCTCCAACTGGTACGACTACTACCGGGCGAACGGCGCCGTGGTCGCCCCGGGCGGCTACCAGGGCGAGGACGCCGACGTGCTCGCCGAGTACGTCTACACCCGCTCGGACAAGCAGATCTGCCGCAGCCTCATCGAGCGGCTCGCGCAGGAACAGGACCGGGTCACCGGCGACTACAGCGCCTTCTGGGACGAGCGCAACTACATGAACGACGTCGGCAACGTCCACGCCGCCGTTCTGGTGGCACACGGGCTCAACGACTGGAACGTCAAGACCAAGCACGCCGCGCAGTGGTACGGGGCGCTCAAGGAGCGCGGGGTCCCGCACAAGATCTACCTGCACCAGGGCGGGCACGGCGGCTCCCCCAGCCTCGACGTGCTGAACCGCTGGTTCACCCGTTACCTGTGGGGTCAGGAGAACGGCGTGGAGAACGACCCGCGGGCGCTGGTCCAGCGTGAGGACCGCAGGCTGGTCGAGTACGCCGAGTGGCCCGACCCGGCGAGCGCGGCCACCACGCTCAACCTGGCGCCCGGTGCGAACGGCGCAGCCGGCGGGCTCACCCTCGGCAGGACGCGCCGGGGCCGCCCGGTGACCGAGACGATCGTCGACGACGCGTCGAAGCGGGCGCAGGCCCTCGCCGACGCCGCGACCTCACCGAACCGTCTGGCCTACAAGTCGGGGACGCTGACCGGCCCGGTACGGCTCAGCGGCACGCCGCGACTGTCGCTGCGGATGTCCTTCGGCCAGCCGGCGGCGAACGTCACGGCGCTGCTCGTCGACTACGACCAGAACGGCAAGGCGAAGATCGTCACCAGGGGCTGGACGGACCCGCAGAACCGCAAGTCGATATCGCGGACCGAGCCGGTCAAGCCGGGCACGCCGTACCGTCTCGACCTCGACATGCAGCCGCACGACTACGTGTTCGCGGCAGGGCACCGGATCGGCATTGTGCTGCTGTCGAGCGACTACGAGTACACGATCCGGCCGGCTCCCGGCGCGAGGCTGCGCCTGGACACGACGAAGAGCACGGTCACGCTGCCCTTCGTCGGCGGCGCCGGCACGTTCGCCGCCGCCATCGCCGACTGACGCAGCAGGACGGAGCCGGCTGCCAGGAGCGCCTGGCGGCCGGTTCCCGGTCAGCCAACAGGACAAATCCCCGAACATGGCGTACGGTCGGATTCAGTCGTACCAGTTAGACGGATATGTCTGGCCGAAATGCCGACAGATGGGGGTCCCTTGCCCAGCTCCACTGCTTTCGTCGTCACCGACGCCGCCGAGCGATACGCGAAGCAGCTCGCTTCCCACCTGGGCCGGAAGATCGAGGTCGAGGAGCTGCCGGACGGGGTCCGGCGGCTGGTCTTCGCCAAGGGCGATGCGGTGCTGACCCCGGAGCCGGAGCGGCTCGTCATGCGGGCCGACGCGGAGGACGCCGCGTCCCTCGCCGTCGTGGAGGACGTGGTCGGCCGCCACCTCGAGCGGTTCGGCCAGCGCAACGAACTGGCCGTGACCTGGCAGAAGGACTCCTGACAGTCCGGCGAGGTAGCCTCGGCTCATCATCCGCCGCCTGGTGGACTACCCGAACCTGTGGGCCTACGCTCGCGATCTCTACCGAAATCCGGCGTTCGGCGGCACGACCGACTTCGACCACATCAAACGCCACTACTACGGCACGCACCCGCGAATCAACCCAGCACGGATCATCCCGGCCGGCCCCCTGGTCGACTGGACCGCCCCACCCGGCAGGGAAGCCCTCCCCCCATCCCGTCAACCCGGAGGGGGGGTTAGGTGAGCCGGAGGGCTTCGGCGGCCACGGCGGTGCGCAACTCCCGGATGCCGGGCCGTCCCCGGACCGGGTGGACATTGTTGGTGAGCAGCACGACGGTGAGACGACGCACAGGGTCGACGACCAGCGACGTTCCGGTGAAGCCGGAGTGGCCGAAGGCGCCGGTCAGCGGTCCGACGATCGCGGGGTCGCCGATCCTGACGCCAAGCCCCTGCCGATAGCCCAGCCCCTGCCGGTGGCCGGGGGCGTCGGTGTCGGCGTCGGTGTCGGGGCCCACGCCCTGGTCGCGGATCATCTCGACGATCGCGGCCGGTGGCACCGCCCCGGCGCCCCCGGTCCGCAGCGCCTCGCCGAACCGCAGCAGGTCGTCGGCGGTCGAGAACAGCCCGGCATGGCCGGTGACACCGCCGAGCGCGTACGCGGTCTCGTCGTGCACCTGTCCCCTGACGCAGCCGCTCCCCCGCCCGGTCTTGCACTCGGTGGCGACGATCCTGGGCAGCAGCGACGGACCGGGGTGGTAGAGGGTGTCGGTGAGTCCGAGCGGACCGGTGATCCGCTCCCGGACGAGGACGTCCAGCGGCGCTGCCCCGGCGATCTCGGCTACCCGCCCGGCGGTGATCATCCCGACGTCCGAGTAGAGATGCGCCCCGGGCGGCCGCTCGGCGGGCGTGGACAGCACGAGTTCCCAGCGGAGCCGGGCGGGCTCCTTCTCCACCCGGCGGCCCGCCGGCAGGCCCGAGGTGTGGGTGAGCAGGTGCCGGAGGGTGATCTCCGGGCGGCCGCCGTAATGCCTCGGCAGCCATGTGGCGACCGGTTCGTCCAGGCCCACCCGCCCGTCAGCGGCCAGTGACAGCAGCACCAGCGTGGTGAACGGCTTGGTGATCGAGGCGATGTCGAAGACGGAGCCGAGCGTGACCGGCGGCCGGTCCGCCAGCACCCGCTCGGAGGCGTCGGCGTAGCGGACCGCCTCACCGACCGCGCAGGCCGCCGCCGTCCGCCCACCCACGGCGATCATGGCGACCGCTGCCGACGCGACCTCGGGCACCGCGGCCCGCAGGACGTCCTCAAGCATTGCCCAGGGCTGTCGCCAGCCGGTCGCCGTGCGCCGCGAGCAGCGCCCGGGCGTCGTCGCGGCCCAGCCCACACTTGATCATCACCACCGCGGTCTTCACGTCGCGTCCCGCGTCCTCCAGTGCCTCGCGGGCGGCGGGAACGCCGGCGCCGGTGATATCGGCGACGATGCGTGCGGCCCGGTCGACGAGCTTGGCGTTGGTCGCCACCACGTCGATCATGTAGTTGCCGTACGTCCGGCCGGACCTGATCATCGTGATCGTGGAGATCATGTTGAGGACCAGCTTCTGGGCCGTGCCGGCCTTCAGCCGGGTCGATCCGGTGACCACCTCGGGCCCGACGATCACCTCGATGGCGTGCTCGGCCGCGTCGGCGAGCGGAGCCCCCGCGTTGCAGGCCAGGCCCACTGTCAGCGCACCGAGGCGGCGGGCCTCCTGTACGGCCGCCACGACGTACGGCGCGCGTCCGCTCGCCGAGATCCCGACGACCGAGTCGAGCGGACCGACGCCCCGGTCCCGGATCACCGCGGCGCCTGCCCGCGCGTCATCCTCGGCTCCCTCCACGGCCCGCATCAGCGCGGCCTCGCCGCCCGCGATGATGCCCTGCACCAGTTCGGGATCGGTGCCGAAGGTCGGCGGGCATTCCGAGGCGTCGAGCACCGCGATCCGCCCCGAGGTCCCGGCGCCGACGTAGAACAGCCGGCCGCCGCGTGCCATGCGTTCGGCGACGCCGTCGATCGCGGCGGAGATCGCCGGTACGGCACGGCCCACCGCGGCCGGCACGGTGGCGTCGGCCGTGTTCATGAGCCGGGCGATGTCCTGCGTGGGCAGCGTGTCGATCCCGCTGTAGCGGGGATCGCTCTGTTCGGTGGCGAGAGCTGCGAGTGTTTCCGTCGTTGGTTCCGTCGTTGGTTCCGTCATGATGATGACCTCGGATTCGGAGAGCTCTGTTCAGATGACTGTTCAGATGACTGGCGTTCGTACCGGCCTGGAGCAACTGGTCGCAGGCCGCCCCCGTGGCGAGCGGACGCGGGTCGGGCTCGTCACCAACCCCACCGGAGTCCTGCCCGATCTCACCCCGTCGGCAACAGCGCTGCTGCGTTCGGGTTTCCGGGTGACCGCGCTGTTCAGCCCCGAGCACGGGCTGCGCGGCACCGGCCAGGCGGGCTCCGGCGAAAGCGAAGACGAAGGAGGGGGTGATAGAGGGGGCGGCCCGGCGACCGATCCCGCCACGGGGCTGCCGGTGTTCGAGACCTACCTGCGGACGGGCGGGGCACTCGACGAGCTGGTGGCATCGGCCGGGGTGGATGTGCTCGTGTTCGACGTGAGCGACGTCGGCGCCCGCTTCTACACCTACGTATGGACGATGTACGACCTGATGGGCACGGCGGCCCGCCTCGGGCTGCCCTTCACCGTGCTCGACCGCCCGAACCCCGTCGGGGGTGCGGTGTGCGAGGGCCCGCCGCTCGACCCCGCCTTCGCGAGCTTCGTCGGCCGTGCCCCCCTCCCCGTACGGCACGGCCTCACCACCGGGGAGATCGCCCGGTTCGTCAACCGCGAGATCGGCGCCGAGCTGGACGTGGTCCCCCTGCTGGGCTGGCGTCGCGAGCGGTACTTCGACGAGACCGGGCTGCCGTGGGTGATGCCCTCGGTGAACATGCCGACGCTGGACACCGCGCTGGTCTATCCCGGCACCGGCCTGTTCGAGGGGACGAACGTGTCGGAGGGCCGCGGCACCACCCGGCCGTTCGAGCTGATCGGCGCCCCGTACGTGGACGGGCGGTTCGCCGAGGATCTCGACGCGCTCGGCCTGCCGGGTGTCCGATTTCGCGACACGTGGTTCGCCCCGGTCTTCGGCAAGCACGCGGGGACGCCGGTGCGCGGCGTCCAACTGCACGTCACCGACCGGACGGCGCTGCGGCCCGTGTTCACGGGCGTGTCCATGCTGTACGTGCTGCGCGCGCTCTACTCCGGCGACTTCGCCTGCGAGCCGTTCCTTGACCTGCTGTGGGGTTCCGACTCCCTGCGCCTGGCCCTGGCCTCCGGACGGGATCCGCGCGACCTGTGCGGCTCCCCCGGACGACCAGGTGATCACGCCGAGCAGCTGTACGTGTAGCGTCACGGCTTTTCGCCCTGCGAGGTCAGCCGAGCGGGCGGCGGTAGAGCCAGAAGACCCGCTCGACCCGCGCGTCCACCGCCCGCGAGTAGAAGCGGATCGGGCCCACCCAGCCGATCTGCGCGCTGCGCAGCCCGGCGGCCGCCTGATCGGCCAGGCAGCGTCGCAGCAGCACCCTGCCCACACCGAGCCCCCGCGCCGCCTCGGCCGTGCCCATCGGGCCGAACCACAGCGGCCGGCTTCCCCACGCGGCGAACCCGAGGATCTCCCCGTCCCGCTCGGCGTAGTGGCAGCCGGTCGCCTGTCCGGCCTCCCAGGCCCACGCGTCGTTCCACTGCCGCCGCACGAACTCGACGACCGCCGCCCGCTCCCCCGCCGGGGCCGGGTGTACGGCGACGCCGGCGGCGGCGAGCCGGGCCAGGTCGGCGGCGTCCTCCTCAGCCGAGGAGGACGGCAGGTCGGCGGTCATGTTCCAGGCGATGCGGTACCGCTCGTAGCCGAGGCGCTCGGCGAGGCAGGCCGCCGGGGTGTAGCGCACGTCGATGCCCGGCCAGCCGTAGCAGGGCGGGTTCCCGGCGAAGCGCGCCTCGGTCGCGCCCTGTGCCCGCAGCCACTCCTCGGCGGCGGTCACGAGCGCCCGGCCGATGCCCCGGCCCTGCGCGCGGGGGTGGACGGCGAGCAGGTCCACGTGGCCCGCCACGCCGCCTCCGTCGGCTGCGCCGCTCAGGGAGGCGAGCACCACGCCGTCCAGATCCGGGGTGGCCAGGGCGGTCCACCGGCGGCCCTCGGGCGGGTCGGCCAGCCGTCGCACGACGAGCGGCGCCTCGGCGGCGTCCGCCCACAGCGCGTCCGCGGCCGTCTCGGCCACCCCGGTGGCCTCCGGCCGTACCGGATCGATCCGTACCGCCGGCCCGCTCACCCGCGTGCCCCCATGTCCGCGCCGGTGTCCGCGAGCGTGTCAGCCCCCATCTCCGTCTCCGTGCCCGTCCCGGTCGGGATCACGCTCCGGGTCCGGGGGTGGAAGCAGGCGTGCTCCTGGAGGGTCGTGCCGTCGTGGCTCAGCCGCGGCCGCTGCTCGGTGCACAGCTGCGTGGCGAACTGGCACCGGGGCGCGAACAGGCAGCCCTCGTCGGTCCTGCTGGGGTCGAGGGCCTCGGTCGGCACCACCCGCTCCGCCCCGGGCTTCTCCAGCCCGTGCAGAACCGGGGTGGCCGACAGCAGCGACTGGGTGTACGGATGCACCGGCCGGGTGATGACCGTCTCGGTCGGCCCGTGCTCCACGACCTGACCCCGGTAGAGCACGTAGAGCTCGCTGTCGTCGCCGAGGTAGCGTGCGGTGGCGATGTCGTGGGTGATGAACAGCACGCCGACGCCGAGCCGTACCCGCAGGTCCTTGAGCAGCCCGAGGATGCCCAGCCGCAGCGACACGTCGATCATCGACACGGCCTCGTCGGCCACGAGCACCTCCGGGTCCATCGTCAGCGCCCGGGCGATCACCACGCGCTGGCGCATGCCGCCCGACAGCTGGTGCGGATACCTCGGCAGCACGTAACCGGGGTCGATGCCGACCAGGCCGAGCAGCTCCTCCGCCCGCGCGTCCACCCACGACCTCGACCTGCCGGTCTGCTTGGCACGCAGCGCCAGCGGCGCCTCCAGCGTCTGGTGGATGGTCCTGGTGGGGTTCAGCGCGGAGTAGGGGTCCTGGTGGATGAGCTGGATCCTGCGGAAGTGCGGCTGACGCCGCCGGTGGCCGAGCCCGGACATCGGCACGCCGTCGATGACGATCTCGCCGGAGTCGTAGGTCTCCAGTCCGGCGATGATCCGGCCGAGCGTGGTCTTGCCGCAGCCCGACTCTCCGATGAACGACACCGCGCCACCCGGCTCGATGGCGAAGTCCACCTCGCGCAGCGCCCGCACCTCGCGGGCGCCGAGCACGCTCCCGCGCTGCTTGAAGGTCTTGGTGATGCCGGTTCCGGTGATCAAGCGTACTCCTTACGCCGGGCGGTCGTGGGCGTGCGGTCGGCGGCGCCGGCGGCCACGCCGGGAGCGGCATTGGCATCGACATCGGCGGCGGCATCGACCGCGTGGCAGGCGACCGTCCGCCCGTCGCGGGTCAGCGGGACGGGCTCGACGGTGTCGCAGACGTCCATCCGCCGGTCGCAGCGCTCGCGGAACACACACCCGGCGGCCGGGAGGGTCCCGAGGGTGGGGGGCCGCCCCGGCAGCGCCCGGGCCAGCGAGATGTCGCCGGACAGGCGCGGGATCGCCCGGATCAGGCCGCGGGTGTACGGGTGCCGGGGCGAGCCGAGCACCTCCATGACCGGGCCGTGCTCGACCACCCGCCCGCCGTACATCACGGCGAGGTTGTCGGCGACCTCGGCGACCGCGCCGACGTCGTGGGTGATGACGAGCGTGGTGAGCCCCCGCTCGTCGTGGACCTCGCGGACGATCCGCAGGATGGTCGCCTGGGTGATCATGTCGAGGGCCGTGGTCGGCTCGTCGAGCACGACGACCTTGGCGTTGAGCACGAGCGCGAGCATGATGCCGACGCGCTGGCGCATGCCGCCCGACAGCTCGTGCTGGTAGGAGTCGAGCACGCGGGCGCCGTCCATGCCCATGCGGGCCAGCAGGTCCTTCGCGTCGCGCACGAGCGCGCGCAGGTCCTCGACGCCGTGGGAGCGGCCGAGGTCGAGCAGCTGCTTGCCGATCGTCTTGAGCGGGTTGAGCGAGTTCTGCGCCGCCTGGAAGACGTACCCGACGTGCCGGCCGCGGGCCCGCCGCAGCTCCTCGCCGCCGAGCTCGACCACGTCGCCGAGGCCGTCGATCTCGACGCTGCCCGCCGCGATCCGGCCCGGCGACTGCACGGCGTTGAGCAGGCACAGCGCGAGCGTCGACTTGCCCGAGCCGGACTCGCCGACGACACCGGTGATCGTGCCGGGAGCGAGGGTGAGATCGACGTTCGAGACGGCGGGCAGCTCACCCACCGGGGTCTTGTAGACGACGGTGAGCCCGCGCACGCGCACGGCCGGCGCCGTTGGGTTGGCGGTCATTCGGCTACTCCTCCCGCAGGCGGGGGTTGAAGATCTCGTCCATGGCGTCGACGATGAGCACGATGCCCAGCGTCAGCAGCAGGATCGCGAGCAGCGGAGCCATCAGGTACGGCAGCGCCGCCGCGGTGGTGAGCGCGCCGCCGTTGAAGACGGCCAGGTTGAGCATCACGCCCCAGTTGTTGGACTCGAACGGCAGGACGCCGAGGAAGAACAGGCCGACCTGGGCGTAGACGGCGCCGGTGACGGCGATCAGCATGTTCATCGCGATGTAGGGGGCCATGCTCGGCAGCAACTCGCGGCCGATGATGTGGGTGGTCGGCAGGCCGAGCCCCCTGGCCGCCTCGATGAACCCCCGCTCGCGCAGCGACAGCGTCTGGGACCGTACGGCCCGGGCGATGCCGCCCCAGCCCAGCAGGCCGAGCACCAGGCCCATCTCCAGCGGGCTCTCGAACTTCCACACGGTGGACAGCACGAGCAGCAGCGGCAGGCCGGGGATCGCCAGGTTGACGTCGGTGACCCGCATGAGCACGGTGTCCCACCGGCCGCGGCGGAACCCGGCGAACAACCCGATCAGGGTGCCGAGCGCGACCGTGATGACCGCGGTCGCCAGGCCGGTGAGCAGCACGTAGCGCGCCCCGGTGATCACCAGTGCGAGCACGTCGGTGCCCTCGAAGTCGGTGCCGAACGGGTGCCGCAGGCTGGGCGGCGCGTAGAGGGCGTCGTCGTCCCTGGGCAGGTGGTCGGGGTAGAGCAGCGGCCCGGCCACGCCCATCACGGCGAAGCCGGCGACGATGACGACGCCGACCATCCGGCTCGGCTTGCGGCGCAGCACCCGCCACACCCCGCGCCAGAAGTTGCGCCGGAGCGTGGCCCGGGTGACGCCCGGCGTGCCGCCGGGGGCCGACCGCGGGTCGGTCGTCTCCTGGGCGTTGGTCATGATGCTCATGCCGCGCCTCCGCTCCTGACCCGGGGGTCGATCGCCGTGTAGAGCAGGTCGGCGACGATGTTGGCGACGACGATGCCGATCGTGATCACCAGGAACGTGCCGCCCATGAGCGCGTAGTCACGGCTGCTGATGCTGCCCACCAGCAGCAGCCCGAGCCCGGGGTAGTTGAAGATCTGCTCGATGAAGATCGACCCGCCGAACAGCATGCCGATCGACAGGGCGAGGACCGTGAACAGCGGGAGGATCGCGTTGCGCGCGATGTAGCGGAACACGATGCCGCGTTTGAGCCCGCGGAGCTCGGCCGCGAGGATGAAGTCGTCGCCGAGCACGGCGACCACGTTCGACTTCATCGCGAGGATCCACCCGCCGTAGCTGGCCAGTGTGTACGTCACGACCGGCAGCACCGCGTGGTGCGCCAGCGAGCCGAGATAGCCGGGGTTGAGGCCGGGGACGTGCTCGACGTCGACCGGGCCGCCGGACGGCATGATCGGCCACAGCGTCGCGAAGATCGCGGTGAGCAGCAGGCCGATGACGTACACCGGCACGCCGTGCAGCAGCGAGCCCGACAGCGCGAGCACGTCGCCGAGCCGGCCCGATCGCTTGATCGCCGCGTAGACGCCCATGATGACGCCGAGCAGGAAGCTCAGCAGCGTGCCGGCCAGCACCGGCAGCACGGTCCAGCGGGCCGCCGAACCGATCAGCGTGGTCACCTCCACGCCCGGCGTGCTGAGCGACCGGCCGAGGTCGAGGTGGAGCAGCGAGTTGATGTAGCCGGTGTACTGCTCCCAGAGGCTGCCGGTGGGCAGGAAGCCGTACAGCACGGCGGTGGCCCGCTCGGCCTGCTCGGGCGACATGCCCTTCTGGATCAGGCTCTCGTACTGACCCTTGACCGGGTCTCCGGGGATCTCCCGGATGATGACGAAGCTGATCGTGGCGACGACCCAGATCATGGCCAGGCCACGTGCGACGTGGCCCGCCACGCGCCTCGCGACCGCCTTCGGCGACGCCGACGAGGTCGGCGATGTCGGCGAAGTCTTCGAGGTCTTGGACCGGGCGCGTCCCCGGAGCGTTGGCGTCATGCCTGCCTCTTCTTGATCATCCCGAGTTGCATCCACACGCCCGACGACAGCCGCAGCGCGTCGTGGTCGTCCGGCGGGAACGCCGTGTACCGGGAGGTGTTCACGAACTGGGTGTTGACGTAGTCCCAGAGCTGGATGACCGGCAGTTGCTCGTTGGTCAGCCTGGCGAGGACGCCGACGACGCGCTTGCGCTCCTCCGGGGTGGCGTAGCTGAGCCTGCTGGTCAGCTCGCCGGGGTTGACTCGGCCGTCGGCTCCGGCGTCGACGGTCTCCGGGCCGCCCATCCAGTTGCCCTGGGTGCCCGGCGCCACGTGCGACAGCCGCCCGCCGAACATCTGCCAGCCGTTCGCCTGGCCGTACAGGCGCTGGAAGATGTTGTACGGCGACGGGCCCAGCCCGATCAGCCAGAACGCGACGTCGTACTTGCCGTCCGCCAGTTCTCCAAGATAAAGGGTGTAGTCGGCTGCGGTGACCACGGTCGCGTCGATGCCGTGGTCACCGAGCTGGCTGCTGATCGACTTGGCCGCCGCCACCCAGTCGGAGAACGACGCGGGGACGTGGATCTGGACCTGCCACGGCTTGCCGTCGGGCAGGGCCCACCGGCCGTCCCGCTTGGTCATCCCGGCGGCCCGCAGCTCGGCGTCGGCCTTGGCCGCGTCGACGCGGTAACGCTCGAGCGTGTCGAACCCGCCGTCCAGCCAGGCCCTGGCGGCCTTGGCGTGGATGCCTGAGGTGGTCACGGCGGGCGTGCCGCCCTCGGGGGATGCGATCTTCGTGACCTGGGCGCGGTCGATCAGGTAGGCCAGCGCCCGGCGCACGTGCACGTTGTCGTACGGCTTGTGCGCCTGGTTGAACGCCATCGACGTGGCCACGGGCGAGTACCCCTTGATCACCTTGCTGCCGCCGGCCCCGCGGATTCGCTCCATCACGGCGGTGGGCACCGACGTGAACGGGGCGTTGTCGAGCCTGCCGGAGATCAGGTAGTTCCAGATCTGCTCGTTGCCGGTGTAGTTGAGTACCTTCACCTTGTCCGGCGCGATCGCCTTGCTGTTGTAGAAGTAGGGGTTGCGCTTCAGCAGCGCCGCGCCGGGGTTCACCCGCTCCAGCACGAACGGCCCGGCGGACACGTCGTGCGCCGGCCCGAAGGCGATGACCTTCTCGGCCAGTCCGGTGATCTCGGCCTTGGCCTGTTCGGCGGCCGGGCCCTCGCCGTCCTGGGCGACCTTCAGGGTGTGCCAGAAGTCGGCGGGCAGCAGCCGGCCGAAGACGTGCGCGGGCACGACCACCGTCGACAGCAGGTTGCTGAGGAACATCCCGCTGCGGTTCGCCCCCTGGGTGATCTTGAGGGTCTTCGCGTCGACGACGTGGATGTCGGCCGCGGCGCCCGCCGCCCTGGGATCGAGCGCGTACGCCGTGCCGCCCTGGGTGTAGGCGAGACCGATCGACACCCGGACGTCCTCGCTGGTCACCGGCTTGCCATCGGACCACCTGGCGTCCGGCTGCAGGTGGATGACGACCTCCGACTGGTCGGGCGTCGTCGTCCAGCTACTGGCCAGCCCCGGGTAGAACTGGTTGGGGTCGACCGGGTCGTTCTTCGGCCAGGCGAGCGCCATCCCGTTGTACCCGGCGAAGACGGACCCCACGGGGTTGAACGGGTTGATCGGCGCGCTGGCGTTGATCTGTTTGCTGCCGTCGATTGTGGTGAAGACACCGCCGCCCGCCGTCTGGGCGGCCCCCGTGTTCCCGGTGGTGCCGGTGGTCCCGGTAGTGCCGCAGGCGGTGGCGGTGGCGAGCGTCGCTGCCAGAGCCACGATCGCTGCGAGTCGCTTCATGGGCTGCTCCTGGTTCCCGATATGCCTGGACGATACGGGCGCACCAGAGCGGCGTCAATTTTTTCCGCCCGTGCAGTCAGATATGGAGTTAATTTTTACCTAACGCGTCTACCTGGGGATACGTCGCGCCGGACTGTTTCCGTTGATCGTTTGGGGACCGGTCACGACGCCGACGCGTCGTCGGTCAACCGGCGGGCCGCGGCACGCATGGAGGCGGCCGAGTCGCCATGGGTGGCGAGGTACACGGCGCCGGCGGGCGGTCCCGGCACCCCGGTCTCCACCACCACCGCGTCCGGGCGGGCCCGTACGGCTTCCGCGATCAGACGCCGCATCCAGCCGTGCCGTACCGCGTCGTGGACGGCGAGCACGACCGGCCGTCCGGCGGCCGTCCCGAGATCGGGCAGCCCGTCGCCCTCACCGATCTCGGCACGTTCCGTCCCGGGGAGGAGCTCGGCGATCGCCGCGGCGAGGCCCGGCCTGCGTCCGCCGGCGCTGGGATCCACGGCCTGGCTCAGCCGGGCCGATATCTGGACGACCAGCGGCGCGGCGCTCAGCACCGGCCGGGCCGCCGCACCGGCCATGCGCAGCGCCGCGGCCGCCACCGCGTCTCCCAGTCCCTCGTCGGCGTCGGGTGCGGCCGCCGCGCGGACCCGGGCCCGCGCCTCATGCCAGCGGGCCAGGCGGCGCACCCGGCCCGCCGCCTCCACCAGCCGTTCCTCGGAGAGCCTGCCCTCCCGGGCCGCCCCGACGATGGCGTCCCGCAGTTCGTACACGCTCTCTCCACCCGGCGAGGACCGGCCCACGCAGACGGCGTCGGCCCCGGCGGCCAGGGCCCGTACGGCGATCTCGCCGGGCTCGTGGAGCGCGGCCACCGCCCGCATCTCGATCGCGTCGGTCACCAGCACGCCGTCGAAGCCGAGCTCATCGCGCAGCAGCCCGGTCAGCACGGCCCGGCTCAGCGTGGCCGGGACCTCGTCGAGGGCGGGCACGAGCAGATGACCGCACATGATCGCCTGGACCCCCGCCGCGATGGCGGCGCGGAACGGCGGCAGGTCGCGCAGGTCGAGCACCTCACGCGGCGCCTCGACGGTCGGCAGCTCCAGGTGGGAGTCGCTGCGGGTGGCGCCGTGGCCGGGGAAATGCTTGGCACAGGCCGCCACCCCGCTGCCCTGTAGCCCCTTGATCCAGGCCACCGCGTGCCGGGAGACCGCCTCCGGGTCCGCTCCGAAGGAGCGGATGCCGATCACCGGATTGAGCGGGTCGGCGTTCACATCCACCACGGGGGCGTAGTCGAGCGTGATGCCGGAGGCGGCGACGAGCCGGCCGATCTGGCGGGCCACCCGCTCGGTCAGCCGGACGTCGTCGGCCACGCCGAGGGCGAGGTTGCCCGGCCAGGAGCTGCCGGAGCCCGCCTCCAGCCGGGTGACCGTGCCGCCCTCCTCGTCGACCGCGACGATCACCTCGGGGTTGTCCGCGCGCAGCGCCGCGGTGAGCGCTGCCGTCTGCGCCGGATCGGCGATGTTACGGGCGAACAGCACCACCCCGCCCAGGCCCTCGGCCAGCGCCCGGCACAGCCAGCCGGGCGGAGCCGTACCTTCGAAGCCGGGCTGGAGCACGGCCATCGCCAGCCGGTCCAGGTCGTCCGTCGATCTCGGGGACCCGGCTGTCAGACCCGTCTTCCGGCCGCCCGCCCTCATCGCGCCCCCTGCGCGATGAGCCTGCGGTGTCCCTCCAGCGCGCGCGGATCGTCGGGGGGCAGGACGGCCCGGAGCGCCAGCGCGGCGGCCCCCGCGGCGGCGTCGCCCGCGAGCAGCCAATCGCCGAGGGAGCCGGTGCCGGCTGAGAGGCCGGCCCGCTCCCCCAGCTCGGCGCGTACCAGTGCGGCCAGTTCGGTCCGCTCGGTCAGCAGGGATCCGGCCAGCACGAGCGGACCCGGCGCCGCGGGACCGGCGCCGTCCGCCGTGTCCGGCAGGTCCCGCGAGCCCTGCGAGCCCCGTGAGCCCCACGAGCCCCGTGAGCGTACGGCGAGTGCCGTACGGCACAGCAGCGCGGCGCCCTCCCGGAGGATCTCCCGTGCGACCGGGTCCCCGTCGCGGGCTGCGGCGTCGGCCACCGGGGCGAGCGTGGCGAGCCAGGCCGGGCCGGACTCGGCTACGCGGGCGTAGACAGCCGAGACGATCGCCCGGGCGAGCCCCGGGGCGTCCCGCCGGTCCCCGTCCCCGTCCCCGGAGGCGGCGGCATCGTCGAGGATCGCGGCCGCGACGTCGTCGACCAGGGCGGTCGGAGCGGCGCGGCCGTCGAGGGCGGTCAGCGCGGCGGCGACGGCACGCCTGCCGATCCACACCCCGGAGCCCTCGTCGCCCAGCAGCCAGCCCCAGCCGTCGGCACGCCGTACGACCTGCCGGTGCTGGATCCGGGCGCCACCCGCGCCTGTGCCGGCCACCAGGACGGTCCCGTCCGGCTCCGTGGTCGCGCCGGTGAACGCGACCAGCATGTCCGGGACCACGGTCGGACGTCCGGGCAGCCCGGCCTCCTTCCAGACCCGTTCCGCCAGCCCTCCCATGGCCTCGACGCCGGCCAGGCCGAAGACTCCCCCGGCCACGCGCGAGCGGTCGAGGCCCTCCAGCGCGGCGAGCAGCGCGGCGAGCAGGTTGGCGGCCGGGTCGGCGACGGAGACCACGTTCGCGCCCCCCGCGCGTCCGCGCCCGGTGATCTCCCCGTTGTCGCCGGCGACGACACACCGCGTGCTGGTGCCACCGCCATCCACTCCGATGAACAGAGCCCCCACGGTCGCCCCTCGCACTCTTCGTAGATTCCCTCCGACAACCTACAAGTGAGCGGAGAATCTCGATAACGATCTCCGGCGGAGCTACTTCTTGCTTTCGGCCAGATCGACGATCGCGGTGGCGGCGCGGAAGAACTTGTTGCGTCCCATGTCGCCCACCGTCTTGATGTTGAAGGCCTTCTTGAGCAGCTCGGCGTCGCCTTCGGACACACCGGCCAGCGCCTGGACCGGCGCCTTGACGAGTTCCTCAAGGTTCAGGTCCTCATAGTCCCGGTCGAGCAGCTTGCTGAGATCAGCGTTCACGGCCATGAGTTCGTCCCCCGCTCAGAAGTCGCCGGTCAGGCAGAACCCCCGTACTCGTTAGAAGTGCCCGCACCACCCCCACCCATCCCCGTGATCTTGCAGTTTCTCGCACAACCCCACCTCGACCTGGTGAAACAGTCTTTATGATCTTGCACTCACACCTCCACTACAAGATCACGGGGGATGGGGGTGGGGGGGCCGTACGCGCCGTACGGCCCGCCCCTCGCGGCACTGGTGCCGCGACACTAGCTTCGGGAACGGCGCAGGCCGGCGACACCGACGGCGGCTCCGGCGACGCCCACGGCGATGCCGATCCCGGCCAGCAGCCGGGCCGTGCCGTCGGTCCCGCCCGCGTCGTCGCCGGATTCCTCCTTGACGGCGACGGCGGCCGCGGTGGCTGTGGCGGTGGACGGCGCGGGACTCGCGGCGCCGTGCTCCCCTTCACCCTCGGCCGGCGCGACCAGCTTGAGCACCGGAACGGGGTGGTCCCCCTCGGAGCCGTCGGCCTTGGGCTCATCGGCCCACTTGACGACCTCGCCGTTGGAGTAGGTCTGGGTCGTCGGGAAGGCCAACTGGTCGACGGACTTCGGCAGCGGACCGAGGGACGCCTCGAACTCCTGGAACTGGCCTGGCCCGATCTTCCCTCCGGACCAGGTGATCTTCAGGACCGACTCGGTGACCTTGTCGCCGTCGTCGTTGACGACGGGGGTGGGCAGCTTGCCCTGGGTCACCTTCACATCCCAGCCCTGGACCGGCCGGACCGAGACGAACGGCAGCGGGTGATCGGTCGGGAACTCGACCTCGACCTTGCTGGTGGACGCGTTGTCACGCTCGTTCGGCACCCTGAAAGCGATCTTGGTCCAGCTCCCCTTCGTCGCCGTCCCCGGCTGGACGGTCACATGGGCGAGGGCTGGTACGGCGAGGCCGATCGTGAGAGCGAGGGCGCCGGCGCCGACGGTCAGGGCGCGGCGCGCGGCGGCGGTGAATGCCATGAGAGGTTCTCCAGTCGTGTGGGGATGTCGAAAACGCGCGAGCAGCCGAAGACGGCCGCGCGCGCCCGAGCTCCGGCGCGGAGCTCGGAACAGGTCACGAAAGGAGAAGAACGGGCGGCCCACGCCGTACCACCGTGTGTCTGAGGAGCCCGGCGTACCGGGGCCGGGTGCGCTCCGGCTCACGCGGGCGCGGCCGGGGCACGGCGCGGTCAGCGGCCGTGAGCCCGGCGAGCAGCGGCCTGAACCACCTGGCGGCGCGGGCGCCGATCCTGTGCAGGATCGACCACACCAGTGTCTCGCCCCGTGACAGCCACCAGCCCGTGATCAGCGCCGCGGTCAGGTGAGCGAACAGCATCCCGGCACGCACGCTCAGCGGATGGCAGTCCTCGTAGACAGCCGGGTCGTAGAGACCGAACTCGTATGTCCCGGGCAGGTAGGCCACGCCGCCGGACTGTTCGGCCGGACCGAGCAGTTGGTGCAGCGCCCCCTGGGCGGCGAGGAGCAGGCCGACGACCGCCACCGGCGATCGTTCCCTGCCCGCCAGAGCGGCCGCTCCCGCCATGACGGCCAGTCCGCCGACCAGGAGGGCGCGGGGGGTGGGGGCGGCTCCCCCGGCGAACCAGTGCGCACCGACGGCGAGCAGCACGCTGACGGCGGAGAAAGCGGCCGACCGCGCGAGCCGTAAGGGGATGTTGGCGCGCATGACGTGGGGATTGTCCCACAGAAACCGATCACCTATAACGGAGAGCGACCATCGGGACCGCCTGGTCCGGGCGGCTCAGCGGCGCTCGGAGAACTCGTCGCGGTCCCGGCGGACCGGCGGCTTCTTTCCCTTGATGGTGGTCTTCCGCAGCGCGTTTATCACCTCGTGCGCCGCGGACTCGGGGATCTCCACGAGCGAGAAGCGGTCGGCGATCTCTATCGCCCCGATCTCGCGGCCGCTCACCCGGGTCTCCCCGGTGATGGCCCCGACCAGGTCACGCGGCCGCACCCCGACGCTGCGGCCGGCGCCGACGAAGATCCGGGTCATCCCGCCCGACGGACCGCGGCCGCGCCGCTCCTCACGTCCCGGGCCGCCCTCGCGGCGTCCCCGGTCCGGCCGCGGCGCTCTCGGGGCGACCTCCGGGATCTCCTCCTCGTCGGCGGCGGCGCCGGTCGACTCATGGGCGAGCTTGACCGCCGCGAGCGCGATGTCCATGAGGTCGAACTCGTCGGCGAGGGTCTCGACCACGACGCGGAACCGGTCGAGGTCGACGTCGCCCACCATGCTCTCCTCGAGGGCGGACCTGGTCAGCTCCAGCCGTCTCGCCCGCAGGTCCGCGACGGTCGGCACCTTCTCGACCGCGATCCGGCTGCGGGTCACCCGCTCGATCGTCTTGAGCATCCGGTGCTCGCGCGGCTCGGCCAGCGTGATCGCCACGCCCTCGCGGCCGGCCCGGCCCACCCGGCCGATCCGGTGGACGTACGCCTCCGGCGCCGACGGCACGTCGTAGTTGATCACATGGGTGAGCTGCTCGATGTCGAGCCCGCGCGCCGCGACGTCGGTGGCGACCAGCAGATCGGCGGTGCCGGCGCGGAGCCGTCCCATCACGCGGTCACGCTGCTCCTGGCCCATCCCGCCGTGCAGCGCCTCGGCCCGGTAGCCACGGCCGTTCATGGTCTCGGTGAGATGGTCGACCTCCTCACGCGTGCGGCAGAACACGATCGCGGCCGTCGGCGCCTCCACGTCGAGCACCCGGCCGAGCGCCGCCGGCTTGTGCGGGCGCGCCACGATGTACGCGCTCTGCCGTACCCGCGGCGTCTCACCGGCGGCGGGCTGCTCACGCTCGATCTTGATGCGGATCGGCTCGCGCAGGTGGCTGCGGGCCATCCCGTTGATGCGCGGGGGCATGGTGGCCGAGAAGAGCACGGTCTGCCGGTCTTCCGGGACGTCCTGGAGGATCGCGTCGATGTCCTCGGCGAAGCCCATGTCCAGCATCTCGTCGGCCTCGTCGAGCACGACCATCTTCAGCGCGTCCAGGGCGAGCGTGCCCCGGCCGATGTGGTCGAGGGCACGGCCCGGCGTCGCGACCACGACGTCCACCCCGCGCTCGAGCTCCCGCAACTGCCGCCCGATCGGCTGTCCGCCATAGATGGGCAGGACCCGCGCGCCGAGGCCGCGGCCGTAGCGGTGCATCGCCTCGGAGACCTGCACGGCGAGCTCACGCGTGGGCAGGAGGACGAGCGCCATCGGCTTGACGCCGTCCCCGCCCTCGCCGTGCCGCGTCCGCTCGTCGTGCATCCGCTGCAGCACGGGAAGCGCGAAGGCGGCCGTCTTGCCCGTCCCGGTGGCGGCCTGTCCCAGCAGATCCCGCCCCTCCAGAAGGGGTGGGATGGCCTCCCGCTGGATGGGAGTGGGCTCCTCGTAGCCCAGATCGGTCAACGCCTTCAGCAGCTCCGGAAGCAACTCCAGATCGGCGAAGCCCGATCCGTCGTCGACCATGTTCTCGACCATCTCAGGCTCCTCCGGGGCAGACACACGCGGTACACATCGGAAACTATGATCCCCTAATCCCGGAGTTCGCTGGTCAGTGGGCATCCCATTCGCCCTGCCCCCAGAGCCGTCCGGGCACCAGGCGATAATCGCAGATCCCAGGCAAAGCTCTCCCCCTGTTACCGTTGGGCGGTGGATCACCAGTCGCCGCGACCGGCTCGTGTCGCCGTGGCGGTCACGTTCGCCCTGCACGGGGCGGTGATGGGCAGCTTCGCCACCCGCATCCCCTGGCTGCAGGACCACCTGAACGCGAGTTCCGGCGAGCTCGGCCTGGCCCTGCTCGCGCCCGCCGTCGGCTCCCTGCTCACGATGCCCACCGCGAGCCGCATCACCCATCGGTACGGCGGCCGCGCGGTCACCCGGTGGCTGATCTGCCTGTGGTGCGCGGCGCTCGCCCTCCCCGCCCTCGCGCCGAACCTGCCCGTGCTCTTCGCGACGCTCGCGGTGTACGGCGCCGCGTCGGGGATGTCCGACGTGGCGATGAACGCACAGGGTGTGGTGATCGAACAGCGAATGGGCCGTTCGATCATGTCCGGGCTGCACGGGATGTGGAGCCTCGGCGGGCTGGTGGGCGGCGGCGTGGGCTCGGTGGCCGCGCACGCCGGGATCGACGCCCGCCTCCACCTGGCGGTCATGGCACTCGCGCTGACCGTGGCGGGCGCCCTCGTCGGCGGCCTGCTGCCCGACGTGCGAGCCGACGCGGACGCCGCGGAACCGCCGAGGTTCGCGCTGCCGTCACGCACCGTGCTGGTCATCGGGCTCGTCGGCTTCTGCGCGGTGTTCGCCGAAGCGGCCGGACACGACTGGTGCGCCGTCTACCTGACCCAGGTCGCCGGAGCCTCGCCAGGGGTCGCGGCGGCGAGCTACAGCGCCTTCGCCTTCACCATGGCGGCCGGGCGGTTCTGCGGCGACGCCGTGGTCCGCCGGCTGGGCACCGTCGCGGTCGTACGTCTCGGCGGGGCGCTCGGGACGCTCGGCGGGATCCTCGTCGTGACCGCCCGCGACCCCTTGCCGGCGGTGGCGGGGTTCATGCTGATCGGCCTGGGGATCTCAGTGATCATTCCGCTGGTGTTCGCCGCCGCGGGCAACGCCGCGAACACGCCGAGCGAGGGCGTGGCAGGGGCGGCGACGATCAGCTACTCGTCCGGCTTCCTGGCGCCGAGCGCGATCGGCTGGATCGCCCAGGCGAGCACGCTGTCGGTCTCCTTCGCCCTCGTCACCGCCATGATGGCGGCGGTCCTGATGGGCGCGGGCGTGCTCATCCGGCGGTCCACCACCGCACCCCCGCCGCGGCGATCCTAGGCGGCACCTCGTGCCCGCCGGCGAACTCCTTGTAGGTGACCGGGTAACCGTTTCGCCGCAGGCCGGGAACCAGTCGCCGGCTGCAGACGTCGATCGGCAGCACGCGGTCGGACATGCCGTGCGAGATGAACATCCTCGGGCACCCGTGCCTGATCATCGGCGCCATGAACCCCGGTGAGAAGGCCAGCACCGCGCGGAACAGGTCGCCGTTGGCCACCCCGAGGGAAAGGGCATACGACGCCCCGTCGGAGAATCCGGCCACCGCGACCGCGTCCGCGTCGACCGTCGTCCTGGCGAACACCTCGTGCAGCGCGGTGTCGATCCGCGCCACGTCGGGACCGTACCCTCCCACGATCATGTCCCAGGTCGAGGAGATCGCCTGGGGGGCGAGGATCAGCATCCCGGAACCGTTCGACAGGTCGGCCAGCCAGCGCAGCGCCTGCTCCGCCGTACCGCCCGCGCCGTGCAGGACCACGGCCAGCCGGGACGGGCGGGAAGGCAGATCGCGCGGCACGTGCAGCAGGGCGTGACCGTCCAGCCGGTGCAGACCGGGATAGACAGAGCCACGGCTGATCGCTGGGCGGGCGCAGAGCCTGCCGTGCCGGACCCCCTCGTCCGGAAGCGGATGGGGAGCGGCCCTCTCCAGCACGGACACGCCGATCACCTCCCGATTACAGGCGCTCCTCCTGTTTCTTCCCCCGAGAGACGTCGTTCTGTCTCCTGCGCCGAATGTCCATCCCGCCGCTTTGGTATATCGGGACACTGGAGAACCCGGCCGGGAAACGCGGGATTGCGGACGAGCATGAGATCCGTGTTCCGGCTGATGCCGTACGGCCGAACAGCTGACCAGCAACGATGGCTTATCTATCTACCAGAGGGAACCGCCCACGAGGCGGTACGGCAAAGCCGCGGTAATCCCATCCCCATCGTTCGGCCCTTCTCTGGTTTCGGCACGCATGACGGGTATTGAAACAACCATATATGGGGTTGGAACCTAACAGATTCTCCCACCGGAGATGTACCACCCCGGCCACCCTGGAAAGGACGGACCCGTGACAGGCGGACGCCTTCTCCCCCGCCCCCGATCGATCCGGGCGCGCTACACGCTCATCGTGGCGATGCTGTCCGTGATCGTCCTGACCGTCATCGGGGTGAGCCTGGACTTCGCGATCCGGAACGCGACCCAGGCCCGCGTCTTCCAGACGACCCAGCACATCGCCGTTGACTGGCTCGCCTCGATGACTCCCGGCCGTACACCCGACCGTGCGCCGCCGGCGCCCGACCTGCTGCACCGGGCCGACCTGCTGCAGGTCACGGACTCACGGGGCCGGGTGGTGGCGGCGCCCACGACGCCGGCGGGCACGCCGCCGGTGAGCGTCACCCCGCCCGCGTCCGCCGAGCGCGTCCAGAACCGCACCGTATGCGACCCGGCACACGACCGGTGCGTCATGGTCACCGCCATCCGGGTCCCTCCCCAGCTCGACCAGCAGTCCGCCGAACCCCACTACATCTACGCGGGGAAGACGGAGCCCCGCATCATCGCGACGAACCGCTTGGAGATGCTCATCGGCGCCGGAGTCCTCCTCGTGGCCGCCTTCTCCGCCTGGGTCACCTGGTGGGGGGTGGGTCGCACGCTGCGTCCGGTAGCCGCCATCCGCGCGCGCGCCTCCCAGATCACGCCCGGCGACCTGAGCCTCCGGGTGCCCGAGCCGCCCAGGGACGACGAGATCGCGCAGCTCGCGCGTACCGCCAACCGGACTTTCGCCGAGATCGAGGAGACCGTCGGTCATCAGCGCCAGTTCGCCCAGATCGTGTCGCACGAGCTCAGGTCTCCGGTGGCCGGTCTGCGTGTGCGGCTGGAGGAGGCGCTGATGTACCCCGACGAGGTGGACCCGCTCGACACCATCCGGACCGCGCTGTCCACCACGGAGCGACTGCAGTCGATCATCGATGAGGTGCTGGCCTACGCCCGGGTCAAGAACGGCGTGACCGCTCTCGAACCGGTCGATCTGATCGCGCTCGTCCGTGAGGAGGCGGGCTCCCGGGCGTACGGCCCGCCGGTGCGGATGCGGGCCGATGGTGAGCTGAAGGTCCTCGGCAACCGGTTGCAGCTGGTCGGGGTCGTGAACAATCTCCTGGCCAACGCACAGCGGCACGCGGAGACCACCGTGGAGGTCGCTGTGGAACGCCGCGACGGCCAGGCCGTGGTGATCGTGTCCGACGACGGGGACGGCATCGCCCCCGAGGATCGGGAACGTGTCTTCGAGCCCTTCGTCCGCCTCGCCGACGGACGCCGGCGCGACCCCGGTGGCAGCGGGCTCGGCCTCGCCATCTGCCGGGCGATCGTCCGCGCTCACCACGGAACGCTGCGGGTCGAAGACTCGCCGCGAGGCGCCAGGTTCGCCGTCCGCCTGCCGCTGTCGCACTCGGATCGGCCCGCGGCGGAGCCGGCGGGCGTGGCCCGCCCGGTGGTCCCCGTACGGTGATCCCCGTACGGTGAAGACCCTCCCGAAGAGGCATCGGAGGACGTCCCCGGGGTAGTGGCGAATCGAGAACGCGTCAATCGAGAACGCCGTCAGCGGCGAGCAGCGCCGCCGGGAGGAGGAATCCATGATCGTGGCCCGCCGCCTCATCCGGAGCCCCGTCCGCGGGGAACCGGCGTGAACCAGCATCGGCGCGATCTGCTGGACCGCGATCTCGAATGCGTCGCCGCCGACCTGCTCAAGCACGATCCGCGGCTGAGCGCTCTCGACGTGCGCGTACGGTTCGACGGCGGTGTGGCCCACGTCGAGGGCTCGGCCCCGGACGCGGCCGACCTCGCGATGCTGCGGGAGTCGCTCGGCCGGCTGGGCGGCGTGCTGGCGGTGTGGGACCGGGTCCACGTCGACGGCGGCGCACCGAGAGTCGTGGATCTCGGGTGCGGCGGCGCCAAGCAGCATGCGGACAACCTCGGCCTCGACGTACGGCCGGGACCGACCGTCGACGTCGTCGCCGACCTGGTGGCCGGAGTCCCGTTCCAGGACGAGTCGGTGGATCAGGTCTTCGCCGTCCACGTCATCGAACACCTCGCCGACTATCTGCCGCTGCTCGCCGAGTGCCACCGGATCCTGCGCCCCGGTGGGGTGTTGCACGTCCTCACGCCCTGGTGGCGGCACGTCAACGCCGTCGCCGACCCCACCCATGTGCGCCTGCTCGACGTGCAGACCTTCAAGCACCTGTGCCGGCCGGACCACGCGGGGCGGTGCTGGTACCCCCTGCTCGTGACGCGCGACGAGGCGACCGTCTTCGCCGACCTCCTGCCGGTGAAGGCGGGGGTGGGGCCCGCCGGCGAACAGCGGCTGGCGCGATTCTTCGACTGACACCGGGAACCCCGCCAGCACACCGGTCGCGCGACGACGGGCGCCGCGCGACCGGTGGACGGATCACAATGTCGCCTCGGGGTGGGAGGGCTCCTCGGCGACCGGCGTCTTCGACCGCACCACGGCGACCGGGCACCGGGCGTGGTGCAGCACGGCCCGGCTGACCGAGCCCAGCACGAACGACCTCACCGCGCCGCGTCCCCTGGAGCCGACGACCAGCAGGTCCGCATCCGCCGAGGCGTCGACGAGGGCGGTGACCGGGTGGGCGGAGACGGTGTCCGGCACGGTCTCCACACCGGGGTACTTCTCCCGCCATGCGGTGACCCTGCCGGTCACGAAGTCCGCCTGCGCCTGCCGCATCTCGTCCATGTCGTAGGCGATCTCCGGAGCGTAGATGTGCACCGGGAGCTGCCAGGCGTACACCACCCGGAGCCTGCAGCCGCGCAGGCCGGCCTCCTCGAAGGCGTAGGCCAGGGCGGCCTCGGACTCCGGCGAACCGTCGAACCCCACGACGACCTCACCGCGGACGTCCGTGGGACCGGGCCGCACCACGACCACGGGAGCGTCCACGTGACCGGCGACGTGCATGCTGACCGAGCCGAGCAGCATCCCGGTGAAGCCGCCCAGCCCCCGGCTGCCGACGACGAGTTCGACGGCGTGCTCGGCCTGCCGCCGGAGGGCGTGCACCGGGTCTCCCTCGGCCATCTCGACGGTGACGTCGAGCTCCGGCCGCCGTTCCCGCGCGGTCTGCTCGGCCTCCTGAAGGATCTGCCGGCCGGGCCGGGACAGGCGATCGTACATGTCGGGGATCGGATAGCGGGGGATGTCGTACGGCAGGCGGTCCAGGACGTGCACGATGCGCAGGGGCAGGCGCTTGCGGGCGGCGTCGTCGGCGGCCCATTCGACGGCGGCGGTCGCCGCGGGCGAGCCGTCGGTCGCGACCACGATCGGTTCTGTCATGTCTCCTCCAATTTCGGCATTCGTCGATCGGTCGTCATCGGGCAGTGCCGGTCCCGCACCGACGGGCCCGGTCCGGTCACCCTTCCTGGACACCTCTTCCCCGCACCGGCTCACCATGCCTCCCCTGCCGATCTCCATCTGCCGATCTCAGCGTCGGCCCCGATCAATGCCGGGACCAGGGGCGCACGGCCCTCCGACGAGGGACCTTCGGCCGGGGAGACGTGGGCCAACGCCTCTGAGCCCGATGCCCGGCCCGGCCTAACGTCAAGGTAGATCGCGTTGTGCCGGGAGGGCATCATGCAGGTGAAAGTGAAGGACGTCATGTCGCGTGACGTCGCCGCCGTCGACCGGAGCACCCCGTTCAAGGAGATCGCCGAGTTGATGATCGGGCGCCGCGTCAGCGCCGTTCCCGTCGTCGACGGCCAGGGCCGCGTCGCCGGCGTGGTCTCCGAGACCGACCTGCTGCGCAAGGAGGAGTTCCGGGAGCGGTTCTACCGCGAGGGCTACCGGCCCCCGCTGCGCGCCCGCCTGCGCCACCGCCTCGACCACGAGGGCGGCAACGTGGCCGCCAGAGCCCGCGGGGACAGTGCGGCCGAGATCATGAGCACGCCCGTGGTGACCACCACTCCCGACACCTCCGTGGTGTCCGCGGCACGCCTCATGGACCGGCACGGCGTGCGGCGGCTTCCCGTCGTCGACGAGCACGGTCACCTGGTGGGCATTGTGAGCCGACATGACCTGTTGCGGGTCTTCGTCCGGCCCGACGAGGAGATCGCCCGGGAGATCCGCGAGGACGTCCTGGAGCGGAACATCTGGACGGACACCTCCAAGGTCGAGGTCACCGTGCGGGACGGCGTCGTCTCCGTCACCGGCAGCGTCCCCGAGCGGAGCAGCGCGGACATCGCCGTACGGCTCATGCGCCGGGTCAACGGCGTCGTCGGCGTCGTCGACCGGCTCAGCTGGGAGTGGGACGATCTGCGGCAGCAGCGGTGGGTGGGCGTCTGACCCGGCATCCCGCCGGCTCAGGCGGCCCCGAGCGGCTCCCCTCTCGCAGCAGCCCGGGTAGAAGCCCTGATAGAGACCTTGGCAGAGACCTTGGCAGAGGCCCGCCGGACATGGTTCCGGCGGGCCTCACGGTTTTCGGGAGACACCCGTCGTTTTCGGGAGACACCCGTCATCGGAGATCCCCCGAAAGCCGCGGAGATCAGCGCCTCCGATCGGCACGTGTCGATCAGCGCGGGCCGCCGAAGCGGATCATGTCGAACACGATCACGGACAGTACGGCGGCGCCCATCGCCATCGCCCAGCCCGCAGGCGGCAGGGGCACCAGTGCGAGCGGCGCCCCCAACGGCGGGATCACCGTCACCAGCACCTGCAGCGCGGCGGTGGCGGTCACCGCGACGAGCACGGAACGGCCACGCCACC
The DNA here is from genome assembly GCF_016863115.1 of Sphaerimonospora thailandensis. GTDB lineage: Bacteria > Actinomycetota > Actinomycetes > Streptosporangiales > Streptosporangiaceae > Sphaerimonospora > Sphaerimonospora cavernae. Next base: position 93,446 of record NZ_BOOG01000008.1, on the reverse strand, counting down.
ACCCGCGTTCGAAGGTCCGGCGGCGGGCCCGGACGACGTAGGCGAGGGTCAGGCGGGCGAAGACGAGGGCGAGCACGGCCTGGCCGCGGACCTGCTCCTCGCTCCACCCGAGACGGCGAGCCGCCTCCACCGCCGCGAAGACGAGCGCGCCGACGACCAGCGCCCGCAGCGCGATTCGGGTCAGGACCCGCCACGACAGCAGGCCGTCCCTGCTCGGGCGCAGCGCCAGCGGGTCGCCGGCCGGCCGGTCGACGCCGAGCGCGATGGCGGGGATGCCGTCCAGCACCAGGTTGATCCAGAGCAGCTGCACGGGAAGCAGCGGCACGACCAGATCCGGCCAGGCGATCAGGCCGGTGAGGACGATCAGGATTTCCGCCAGGTTGCCCGTCAGCAGATATCCGATCATCGAGGCGACGTTGTGATGCAGCCTGCGGCCCTCGCGGACCCCGCTGACGATCGTGCCGAGCTCGCCGTTGGTGACGACGACGGCCGCCGCCTCCCGGGCCACGTCGGTGCCCTCCTCACCAGCCATGGCCACCCCCACGTCGGCGTTGCGCAGGGCCGGGGCGTCGTTCACGCCGTCGCCGGTCATCGCCACGACATCGCCGCCGGCACGCAGGGCACGCACCAGGTCGAGCTTGGTGGCCGGGTCGACCCGGGCCAGCACGCCCGCCTCGCGCAGCCGGGCCGATCTACCGGCGTGATCATCGCTGTCGGGACCGTCCAGGGCGTCGAGCGACGCGCCTGTCACCACCGGGTCGGCCTCGATGCCCACCTCCTCGGCGATCGCGCGGGCGGTGTCGGCGTGGTCACCGGTCACCATCACGACCCGGATGCCGGCCGCACGGCAGTCCGCCACGGCCTGGGGCGCCGAGGGGCGGATCTCATCGCGCAACGCGACCAGGCCGAGAGGGCGCAGCCCGTCGGCGTCCAGATCACCGGTGTGCCGCTCGGCGAGCGCGAGCACCCGCAGGCCACGATCGGCGAGACCGGACACCGCCTGTGCCAGCCGGTCGGTCTCCTCCCCGGGAACGCACCGGCCGAGCACCACCTCGGGGGCGCCCTTGACCGTCAGCAGCGGACCTTCCGCGGGATCGCTCCCCGACGTGATCACGGCCATGGACCTCGTCTCGGCCTCGAACGGCCGGGCGGCCAGCCGTTCCTCACCGGGCGGCAGCCGTACCGCGTGCCGGTCGGCCGCGACGGCGAGGGCGACGTCGACGGCGTCCCCGAGGCCGTCACGGGCATCGTTGCAGCGCAGCGCGGCACGCCACAGGTCACCTCCGGATGCCGCCACCTGGTCGACCACGGTCAGATGCCCGGTGGTCAGCGTGCCGGTCTTGTCCGTGGCGATGACGGTCGTCGCGCCCAGGGCCTCGATGGCCGACAGGCGCCGCACGATCACGCCGAGCTTGGCCATGCGCTGTGAGCCGAGCGCCAGCGCGGTGGTGACGGCGGCGGCCAGGCTCTCCGGCACCGCGGCGATGGCCAGCGCCACCCCGGCCAGGATGATGTCGAGCAGCGCGGCCTCGCCCCGCTGGACCCGGGTGAGCCCGATCAGGATCATCACGACACCCGCCATGACGGCGACCAGGCCGATCCGCCGCGACACCCGGGCGAGTTCGACCGCCAGCGGACCCTTGACGCCGGCGCCCAGCGCGGAGGCGATGCGCCCCATCTCCGTGCGGGCGCCGGTCCCGGTCACCTCGGCCACGCCCGCGCCCCGGACGACCAGCGTCCCGGCGAACAACTCCCCATGACGCTCGGCGAGCACCGCAGTCGGCCTGGCCGATCCGGCGGGCTCGTCCGCCGGATCCTCTCCGGGCTGTTCGTCCGCTCGGGGCACCCTCTTGTCGGCCGACAGCGACTCCCCCGTGAGCATGGACTCGTCCACCCCGAGCGCGCTCGCCTCCAGCAGGCGCGCATCGGCCGGGACCCGGTCTCCTGCCGCCACCTGCATGATGTCGCCCGGCACGACCTCGGCGGCGGGGACCCTCCGTACGACACCGTCACGGACGACCTTGGCCAGGGGCGCGGTGAGGGTGCGCAGGGCCCGTACGGCACGGTCCGCCTTCGTCTCCTGACTCACTCCGATCACCACGTTGACCAGGAGAATGATCAAGATGGCCGCGCCCTCGGGCACCTCGCCGAGGACGGCCAGGGTGACCAGGCCGGCGATCAGCAGCAGGACCGACATCGGGTCGGCGAGCTGGCGGGCGACCCGTACGGGCAGCCGCGGCGGGCGGGGCTGCGGGAACTCGTTGGGCCCGCACTCGGCCAGCCGCCGGGAAGCGGCATCCTCGGTCAGTCCTGTCATCGCTCGCGCAGCCGTCTCCATGCCCTCAAGCAGATCACTCCGGCTTCCCGGACACCCCGGGCGAAAGGCACTCCCCCAGGGGACCTTCGCCCCAGCGGCGAAGCACACCCGTCGCGGGTTAGCGTATGGGCATGATTCGTGTGTTCCTGGTGGACGACCATGAGGTGGTTCGGCGAGGCGTCGCGGCGCTGCTGGAGTCCGAAGCCGACATCGAGGTCGTCGGGGAGGCGGGCACGGCCGAGTCGGCGCTGGCCCGGATCCCCGCCCTCAAGCCGGACGTCGCGGTGCTCGACGTCCGGCTGCCCGACGGCAACGGCGTGGACGTCTGCCGCGACCTGCGCTCCAAGATGCCAGAACTGGCCTGCCTGATGCTGACCTCGTTCGCCGACGACGAGGCGCTGTTCAACGCGGTGATGGCGGGGGCTTCGGGATATGTGCTCAAGCAGATCCACGGCTCGGACCTGGTCGGCGCGGTACGCACGGTGGCGGCCGGCCAGTCGCTGCTCGACCCGCAGACGACGGCGGCCATGCTGCAGCGGCTGCGCGATCAGGCGACCAGGAAGGACCCGCTCGCCGCACTGTCCGACCAGGAGCGGCAGATCCTGGAGCTGATCGGCGAGGGGCTGACCAACCGCCAGATCGGTGAGCGGATGTTCCTGGCCGAGAAGACCGTGAAGAACTACGTCTCCAACCTGTTGAGCAAGCTCAACATGGAGCGCCGCACCCAGGCGGCGGCCCTGGCAGCACGCCTGAAGGCCGACCGCGAACGGTGACAGCCCCCGCGGCGATCTGCGAGTAATCGCAAGATCACGGGACAGGTGGCGGACGGGATCTCTTCTGGATCTAGTCCAGGGGCACGGTCCATCGCAGCCGGGTTCCTCCGCCTTCTGCGGTGGTGACCTCGAAGGATCCGCCCAGTCGTCGCGCGCGGTCCTCCAGGTTGCGCAGCCCGCTCCGCCTTCCTGAATCGGGAACTCCAACCCCGTTGTCCGTCACGATCAGGGTGAGCAGCCGGGCCTCGTTGCGTACGGTCACATCGGCGCGGGAGGCCTTCGCGTGGCGGACGACGTTGGACAGCGCCTCACGCAGGACGGCCAGCAGGTGCTCGGCGATGGCCGGGGACACCTCGGTGTCCAGCCTGCCCTCCAGGCTCAGGCCGGGCATGAAGCCAAGGTGACCGCGTGCCCCCTCCACGAGGTCGACGACCTGCGCCCGAAGGCTCGGCGCGCTCTCCTCCCGGGGCGTCTGCAGCGCGAAGATGGTCGATCGGATCTGCCGGATGGTGGTGTCCAGCTCGTCGATCGCGCTCTGCACCCTCGATGAGGCCTCCGGCCGTTCGACCAGCCGGACCGCGCCCATCAGCGTCATGGCGACCGCGAACAGCCGCTGGATCACGACGTCGTGCAGGTCTTTGGCGATGCGGTCGCGGTCCTCGAGCAGTCCCAGCCGCTCGGCGTTCTTCCTCGTCTCGGCGAGTTCCAGCGCGACAGCGGCCTGCCCTGCGAAGGCGTGGAACATCTCCACCTCCGAGAGGCTGAACGGCATGCGCCCGTGGCGCTTGCCCAGCCACAGCACGCCGCGCACCGCCCCCGCCCGGCCGATCGGCACCACCGCGACCGGGCCCACCGGAAGGTCCTCTTCCACGTCGGTCCCGGCCTCGTCATCGGCCGAGTCGGTCGTCATGCGCGGCTCCCCGCTCAGGAAGGCCCGCCCGGCCAGGGTGCCGGAGACCGGAATCTCCCGGCCGATCACCTTCGCGTCGGCGGGGGTGTCCTGATCCGCGCTCTCCTCGACGGTGCACCGCAGCGTCTCGCCGTCGTCGCCGGGCAGCAGGACCGTCACGACGTCGGCCTCCGCCATCTCACGAGTCCGGCGGGCCATCAGCGCGAGCACCTCCTCCGGTTCCGCGCCGGACAGCAGGCGGGTCGTGACCTCGGACGACGCCTTGAGCCAGGTCTCCCGGCGGCGGGTGTCCTCGTACAGGCGGGCGTTCTCGATGGCGACACCGGCGGCGGTGGCCAGGGCGACGACGACGGCCTCGTCGTCCTCGTCGAACTCCTCTCCTCCGCGCTTCTCGGTGAGGTAGAGGTTGCCGAACACCTCGTCGCGCACCTTGATCGGTACGCCGAGGAAACCGCCCATGGGCGGGTGGCCGGGCGGGAAGCCGTACGACTCGGGGTGCTCGGAGATGTCGGCGAGCCGCAGGATCTGCGGGTCCTTGATGAGCAGCCCGAGCAGGCCCAGACCATGCGGCCAGTGCTCGATCCGGGTGATCTCCTCCTCGGTCAGACCCACCGGGACGAACTGGACAAGCGTGTTCTCCTCGCCGATCACGCCCATCGCGCCGTAGCAGGCGTCGACGAGGGTCGTGGCGGTCTCGACGATCCTGCGCAGGACCGTCTCCAGGTCCAGATCACTGCCGACCGAGACGACCGCGTCCAGCAGGGCGTGCACGCGATCACGAGTGGCCAGCACCGCCTGCAGCCGGCCCTGCAACTCGGAGAGCAGGTCGTCCAGCCGCATGTGAGGGAGCAGCGAACGGGGCTCGTCTTCCTTCATACCGGAAGTTTCCCATTCCGTACCGCCGGTCTCCACAGCGAAGCGGCCTAGTCCCGTTCCTCGACCGCCTCGTGTACCACGCGGGTGGTCTCGTCAGATGTCCGAGTGTTCATGAGCGTCCCCCTCTGTTCGGTGGCCGGGCCGCTACCGCCCGGTCAGAGGAGCGGTGGGGCGATCAGCAGGTCGTCGATCTCGAACGCCAGATCCGCATCCACCTCGATGACGCCGTCGACTCCGCGAACCGCGTGCAGGAACGGCCGGATCTGCGATCGCCGGCCGACCTTTCCCCGCATCGTGACCATCCCGGCCTCGACGACGATCTCCAGGTCGGCCGTGTCCACCGCCATCCGGTCGGCGATCTCATCGATCTCGGACCGCATGTCCGTCGCCGGCCGGGCGAACACGCGCAGCAGGTCACCCTGGTGCACGGTCCCGACGATGCGGCCGCTCATGGGATCGATCACGGGAAGCTGCTTGATCCGGTTGCGGTGCATCAGCCTCGCCGCGTCACGGACAGGGGTTCCCCCGGTCACGGTGATCGCCGGAGTGCTCATGATCTCACTGGCGGTCGTGCCCGCCGCCTTGCGGTGCTCGGTCCGCGTCCTCCGGCTCTCGAACAGGCTCCCACCGGTGTCGATCTCCTTGAGGAGGATGTCGTCCTCAGACACCACGCCAACCGGCCGCCGGTCGGCGTCGATCACTGTGACGGCGCCCACCTTGAACCGCCTCATCGTGTCGACGAGGTCGGCGAACGACGCGTCCATGCGAACGGCGATCGCCACCTTCCCCATGACGTCCTTCACCTTCATGCCCATCAGGACTTCCTCCCATCCGTGTCAGTACCAGCGTCTCCGTCGGCGTGCTGCCTGGTCAGCGGTGAAGGTCCCGACAGGGCGGGACTTTCGACCGCACTTGCGGGGGAAAGAACGGTTCAAACTGGAGCGGCCAGACGCGGGAAGGCGGAGGGAGCCGACATGCACAAGAAGGTGCGGGACGTGATGACCCGGGAGGTCGCCTCGGTCAACGGCAGCACGCCGTTCCGGGACATCGCCGAGGTGCTCATCGCGCACGAGGTGAGCGCGGTGCCGGTGGTGGACGGCGAGGGCCACGTCATCGGTGTGGTGTCGGAGGCCGACCTGCTCCGCAAGGAGGAGTTCCGTGAGCAGTACTACCAGGAGGGCTACCGCCCGCCGCTGCGTGCGCGGCTGCGGAGTCTCACCGCCCTTCCCGGCGCCGGGGCCGGGGAGAAGGCCCTCGGCGAGACGGCGGCCGAGCTGATGACCGCCCCGGCCGTCACGATCAGGCCGTACACGAGCGTGGTGAACGCGGCGCGCCTGATGGCCGAGCGCGGGGTCAAACGCCTGCCGGTCGTCGACGACGACGGGCGGTTGGAGGGCGTCGTCAGTCGGCACGACCTGGTCAAGATCTTCACCCGGTCCGACGACGACATCGTCGGCGAAATCCGTGCGGAAATTCTCGACGACGCGCTGTGGACCGACACCTCGGGGGTCGAGGTACGCGTGACCGACGGTGTGGTGACGCTCAGCGGGATGATCCCCCGTCACGCCGACGCGCGGATCCTCATGCGGATGGCCGAGCGGGTCAACGGAGTGATCGACGTGATCGACATGCTGACCTGGCAGGAGGACGACCCCGGCGGACCAGGCGGCCGGTGATCGTCCCCCTGTCCCAGGTGGGACACGGTCCGATCCGCTACCGTCCGCGTACGACCACCAGGGGGCACCTGGCGTGCTGGAGCACCGCCTGGCTCACCGAGCCCAGCAGCAGCCCCGCGAGGTTCCCGCGCCCGCGTGAGCCGACGACCAGCAGGTCTGCGCCGTCCGAGGCCTGGCCGAGCACCTCGACGGGATGTCCCCGGACGACCTCCTCGACCACCTCGACGTCCGGGTAGCGCCCCCGCCGGCCCGCCAGCGCCTCGTTGAGCAGGCGCGTCTCGCCCCGCTCGACATCGAGGTCGTCGGGCATGGGGACGAAGCCGCCGCCCGCCTCGAACCAGGTCCAGGCGTGCACCGCGCGCAGGCGCGCCCCCCGCAGCGCGGCCTCGGCGAAGGCGAAGTCGAGCGCGGCCGCACCGATCGGCGAGCCGTCCACGCCGACCACCACCTCACCGCGCGGCGGCACGGGCACGTCTCGTACGATCACGACGTCGCACGGGGCCTGCCCCGCCACGCCGTACGCGACCGAGCCGAGCAGCAGCCCGCGGAAGCCGCCGAGTCCGTGGTCGCCCACCACGAGGAGGTCGGCCTTGGCCGCGGCCTCGATCAGCGCGCTCCGGGGATCCCCCGGTAGATGGGCGGAGTCCACTTCCACCTCGGGCGACGCGCGCCGCGCCCGGTCGACGGCCGCGGCAAGCGCCGTGTCCGCGCCCTCGCGCATCCACCTGGCGACCCCGGCGTAGCGGCCGCCCTCGTCACTCTCACCGCTCTCGAGGACCCAGCGCGGGATCGCGTGAACCACACGCAGCGGGACGCCGCGCAGCACCGCCTCCCCGGCGGCCCAGGCCGTGGCCTCCAGTCCGGCCTGCGAGCCGTCGATCCCAACGACGATCATGACGCCCCTCCTGTCTCCGTCACCGGCGTCTGTCTGTCGATGACATCCTGCCCCGCCGCGTTCGGGTAGCGGCGAAAGTCCCAGGCGCCCGGGACCATGAGCAGCAGATCAAGGCCAGTGGATCGCGGGGAGTGGCTCACAGTGATGTCAGGGCAGGCGTCCGACATGGGCGAGGGCCTGCTTCAGCAGGACGTCCTGCCCGCCGGACATCTCACCCAGCACCATCGGTGACGCGGCCTCCTCGGGGGTGAACCACACCAGGTCGAGCGCGTCCTGGCGGGGCCGGCAGTCCCCCGCGACGGGCACGACGTACGCCAGGGACACCGCGTGCTGCCTCGGGTCGTGGTACGGCGTGACGCCCGCCGTCGGAAAGTACTCGGCGACGGTGAACGGCTGAGGAGAGGCCGGGATGCGGGGCAGCGCCACCGGGCCGAGGTCCTTTTCCAGGTGGCGCAGGAGGGCGTCGCGGACCCGCTCGTAGTGGAGCACCCGTCCGGACACGAGGGCCCGGCTGACCGTCCCGTCCGATCCGATGCGCAGCAGCAGGCCGACACGGGTGACCATCCCAGTGTCGTCGACTCGCACCGGTACGGCGTCGACGTACAGGATCGGCATCCGCGCGCGCGTCGACTCCAGCTCTTCTCGAGAAAGCCAACCAGGCGTGGTTTCGGTCATTTCGGTCACCAGTCGATCCTACGTGTCGGCCACGCCCCGGCGCCCGCGTACCGCGGAGATGCCGGACGGCTCAGCGGACGGGCAGGCCGGTGACGGCGTCTCCCAGGACAGCTCCTCGAAGGCGACCGCCGGCCCGAGCTTGGCGCGGCCTCCTGGATGACCGGCCAGGGCACTCGTCCACCGATCACAGTCACATGGCGGCGTGCCGCTCCAGGAAGGCGTAGAGATCGGCCTCGTCCACACCCGGGAACGACCCCGGCGGCAGCACGGTCAGCACGTGCGAGTTGGCCCGCGCCGACGGCCAGGCGTACCCCTCCCAGCGCTGGGCGAGCTCGGCCGCCGGCCGCCGGCAGCAGTCGCCGCCCGGGCACTTCGACTGCGTCCGTGCCGTCGTCTCCCGGCCGCGGAACCAGCGCGACTCCTTGTACGGCACGCCGAGCGTGATGGCGAAGTCCTTCTCCTGGGACGGGTCGACGTGGGCGACGCAGAAATACGTCCCGGTGGGCGAGTCCGAGTACTGGTAGTACAGCGAGAAGCGGTCGGGCGAGCGGAACACCTGCCGTCCCGACCACTGCCGGCACATCCGCTGCCCCTCGATCGCCCCCCGCTCGTCCGCGGGGAAGACGATGCCGTCGTTCTCGTAGGCCTTGTAGATGATGCCGTCGGCGTCGTTGCGGACGAAGTGGCAGACCAGGTCGAGGTGGCGGGTGGCGAGGTTGGTGAACCGGTGCGCCGCCATCTCATAGGAGACGGCGAACACGTCGCGCAGGTCCTCCACCGACAGCGCCCGGTCCTGCTTGGCCTCGCACAGGTACGGCACGGCGGCGGTCTCCGGCACGAGCACGGCGGCCGCGAAGTAGTTGGCCTCGACCCGCTGACGCAGGAAATCGGCGAAGTCGCGGGGCCTGTGGTGCTGTAGCGCGAAGTGGCCGAGCGTCTGCAGCAGGACGGTGCGCGGGCTGTGCATGCCGCCGAGATGCTCGCGCTTGAGGTAGATCCGCCGGTTGCGCAGGTCGGTCACCGACCTGGCCGAGCGCGGCAGGTCCTGAACGGTGTGCACGGTGAACCCGAAGTGCGACACCAGCGCCTGCACCGTGCTCTCCGACAGCGCGCCCGCGCGGTAGCCGACGGCGGCGAGTGCCTCGGCAGCGGCCTTCTCGATCTCCTCGAAGTAGTTGCCCAGCTCGCGCTGCTTGCGCCGGAGTTCGACGTTGGCCGCCCGCGCCTCCTCCGGCGTGGCCGTGCCCTTGGCCTCCCTGGCCTTGAGCTCCTGAAAGAGCCCGAGGATGTGCTCGATGACGTCGTTGGGCACGCGCGCGGAGACCTTGAGCCGGCTGAGCCCGATGGCGGAGTAGAGCGGATCGCGCTGCGCCTCCTCCAGCGCGATCTCGAGCTGGGCCCGGCGGTTGGGCGCCTGCCTGCGCAGCAGTTCCTCGACCGGCACGTTCAGCGCGGCCGCCAGCGACTTCAGCAGCGACAGCTTCGGCTCGCGCTTGCCGTTCTCCAGTAGTGAGAGCTGGCTCGGCGCCCGGCCGACCCGCTCGCCGAGCTCGGTCAGCGTGAGACCGCGCTGCCTGCGGAGGTGCTTGAGCCGCTGGCCGAAGGCCAGGAGGTCGAGCTCCTGCGTCAAAGACAGCGGTTCTTCGCCAAGAATCGAGGCCATAGACCGATCCTAGGCGGAAAAACCCGAGATCTTCCACCGGGTAATGGTCCATACCATTCCGCGTGGTCTAGTCCATTAGGAAAACTCTTCATTTCTTCTCACTCGAATACTGGCTGGTATTGCTTGATTAGGAAATTTTTGCATTCTTTCGAGAAGTTTGTCCTTGTCGATCTCTATCCCGGGCAACAGACTCGGTAGCAAGCCCCAGGTGACGACAGAACACGCAACAAGGGAGTGACCGGGACATGTCGGATCGCATCGCCGCTGCCGCCCAGCAGTTGCAGCAGGAGTGGGACACCAACCCCAGGTGGAAGGGCACTGAGCGGACCTACACCGCCGAGGACGTCATCCGGCTGCGGGGCTCCGTCCAGGAGGAGCACACGCTGGCCCGGCTCGGCGCCGAGCGGCTCTGGCATCTCCTCAACACCGAGGACTACGTCAACTCGCTCGGCGCGCTGACCGGCAACCAGGCAGTGCAGCAGGTGAAGGCGGGCCTGAAGGCGATCTACCTGTCCGGCTGGCAGGTCGCGGCCGACGCCAACCTGAGCGGGCACACCTACCCGGACCAGAGCCTCTACCCCGCCAACTCGGTCCCCGCCGTGGTCCGGCGGATCAACAACGCGTTGCTGCGCGCCGACCAGATCAGCTGGTCGGAGGGCGACGAGACCGTGCCGCACTGGCTGGCCCCGATCGTGGCCGACGCCGAGGCCGGCTTCGGCGGCGTGCTCAACGCGTTCGAGCTGATGAAGGGGATGATCGCCGCGGGCGCGGCGGGCGTCCACTGGGAGGACCAGCTCGCCTCCGAGAAGAAGTGCGGCCACCTGGGCGGCAAGGTCCTGGTCCCGACCGGCCAGCACGTCAAGACCCTCAACGCGGCGCGTCTGGCGGCCGACGTCGCGGGCGTCTCCACCCTGGTCATCGCGCGGACCGACGCCCAGGCCGCGACGCTGTTGACCAGCGACGTCGACCCCCGTGACCAGGCCTTCGTCACCGGCGACCGCACCGCCGAGGGCTTCTACCGAGTCCGGGGCGGGGTGGAGGCCTGCGTCGCCCGCGGTCTCGCCTACGCGCCGTACGCCGACCTGCTGTGGATGGAGACCTCCACCCCCGACCTGGACGTGGCCAGGGAGTTCGCCGAAGCGATCAAGGCCCGGTACCCCGACCAGATGCTCGCCTACAACTGCTCGCCGTCGTTCAACTGGAAGAAGCACCTCGACGACTCCACGATCGCGAAGTTCCAGCGGGAGCTCGGTCACATGGGGTACAAGTTCCAGTTCATCACGCTGGCCGGCTTCCACTCGCTGAACTACTCGATGTTCGACCTGGCCAGTGGCTACGCCGAGGAGGGCATGACGGCCTACGTCGGGCTGCAGGAGGCGGAGTTCGCCGCCGAGCGGCGCGGCTACACCGCCACCCGCCACCAGCGCGAGGTCGGCACCGGATACTTCGACCTGGTCAGCACGGCCATCGCGCCGGACTCCTCGACCACGGCCCTCAAGGGCTCAACCGAGGAGTCGCAGTTCGCCGAGGCTCACTAACTCGCACGCGACGAAGCGCACAAGCAGGTCGAAACCGGCCCCGCCGCGGCACCCGCAGGTCACTCCCGGATCTGACGGCCCCCGGCGGGGCCTCCTCACAGGCGCAGCGCGCGGGCGTACCACCGGCCGTCGATCGTGTCCAGCCGCAGCCGCCGTCCGAAGCAGGCGGAGAGGTTGGGCCCGGTCAGCACCTCGTCCACCGGACCGGCCGCGATGATGCGCGTGTCCTTCATCAGCAGCGCGTGGGTGGTGGTCGCCGGCACCTCCTCCAGGTGGTGCGTGACCAGCACGGTCGTCAGGCCGGGCCGGACGGCGGCGAGATCCTCCAGCGCCTCGATCAGATCCTCGCGGGCGGGCAGGTCGAGACCCGCGAACGGCTCGTCAAGCAGCAGGATCGCCGGGTCGGCCATCAGCGCCCGGGCCACCCGGATCCTGGCCCGTTCCCCCTGTGAGCACACATGGAACGGCCGGTCCGCCAGGTCCTTGCAGCCGAGGTCGGCCAGCAGTCGCTCGGCGCGCTCCCGCTCGGCTTCGCCGTACCTGTCCCAAAGCGGCGCACTCGTGCCGGTATGCCCGGTGAGTACGACCGTGAGCGCGGTGGCCGCCTCCTCCTCGAGCAGGGCCTCATCGACGAGCCGCTGACTGGCCGCGACCAGACCGACGCACCGCCGCAGTTCCCGCAGGTCGACCCGGCCGAGCCGCCGGCCGAGCACCGTGGCGGTCCCCGAGCTCGGATGGCGTACGGCTGCCGCCACCGACAGCATGGTCGTCTTCCCCGCGCCGTTGGGCCCGAGGATCACCCAGTGCTGGCCGTACTCGACCCGCCAGTCGGCCTCGGAGACCAGCGTCCGGCCGACCACGCGGATGGTCACGTCGTTGAGTTCGAGAGCTGCGTCCACCGACCAAGGATGCATCAGATCGCCGCCCGCTCACCGGGCCGGGAACTCAGGCGGCGGCTTCGGCGTCGGAGAGGACGGCGCCGGCCCGGCGGGACTCGACGGCGTCGAAGAAGCGGGAGATGTGCTTGAACACCATGCGGGCCTCGGGGAGCACGTCGGCGAGGATCGCGAAGACGTGGGGCATCCGGCGCCACTCCTCGTAGGTCACCGGCACGCCGTTCTCTCGCGCGCTCAGCGCGACCCGTTGGCCCTCCTCGCGCAGCACCTCCGTGGAACCCGTCACGATCATCAGTGGGGGGATGCCGGTGTAGTCGCCGTACACGGGGGATACGAGGGGGTCGCAGGGGTCGAGGCCGTCGGTCCAGCGGCGGGCGAGCCAGTCCACGCGCCCGGCGGGGAGCATGGGGTCGCTCCAGTGGTTCACCCGGCTGCGCGAGTTGCTCAGGTCGCTCCAGGGGGACAGGCAGACGCCGGCGGCCGGCAGCGGCATGCCCCTGTCGCGCAGGGCGAGCAGGCTGGCCAGGGTGAGGTGGCCCCCGGCGGAGTCGCCGGCCAGCAGGATGTCCTCGGGGGCGTAACCACGCTCGAGGAGGCACTCGTACGCGGCGAGCGCGTCGGAGAGCGACTCGGCGAGCGTGTGGACCGGACCCTGCCGGTAGTCGAGGGAGAGCACCGGCCGGTCGGCCGTGAGCGACAGCCGCCAGGTGATCGGGCGGTGGGTGGCCGCCGAGCAGACGAAGTACGCCCCGCCGTGGAAGTAGAGCAGGACCTTGCCCTCGTCCAGGCCGTCTCCGGCGCGTACCCACTCGCCGGAGCAGGCGCCGAACTTCTCCTGCTCGATGGTCACGTGGTTGGGCAGGATGCCCGGCACACGCTCACCCAGGCCCATCACCCGGCTGGCGAGCGCCATACCGGTGGTGTTGCGTAGGAGGAGGCTGGTCATCGGCTTCATCGTCCCCCGGAGCAGCCCGTTGAGGGCGGCCGCCTGCCAGCTGACGGGGTACTCGGGATGAACATCACGATTCAGCTCGTTACCCATTCAAACCTCCCAAAAGGGACATTCCCACGTAGGTAACGGTTCTACCGTTCAGTATGTTTCACCCCACTCACGGGATAGTTACGGTCAGGTAACGCTCCAGGTGGGAGCCCTGGAGGCAGGGCATCGTCCCGCGCTTGCCGCTGCCCAGGAAAGCGCTCAGCAATCAAGTGCGCCGCCCAATGCGACGATTTACGATCTTCCCCGGCTTCTTTACAAAGTAGATCATAAGCCGCTCCGGAAGCGGCTCGACGAGCCGGCCGTCAGTAGCCGAGGCCCTCCTCGTACTCCTCGACATCCTCGTCCCCGCTCCGGCGCGCCCAGCGGGACGGCATGAGCACCGGGAGGAACAGTGCGAGGCCGAGCATGGCGTAGACGCCGCTGGACAGCAGCGTGAGCATCCCGTCCGCCGCCTGGGCCAGTTCCCGCTGCACGGAGGCGCCCGTGGGGGCGAGCGACGCGGCCCGCGAGACGTCGAGCGCGTAGACCACGGTCCAGGCGAGCAGCGCCATCGACGGGATGAACGTCGCCAGCGGGGACACCCGGCACACCAGGACCAACCCGAGCAGCAGACCCACCGCCACCATCACACCGATCGCGATCAGCATGCGGGGGTCCTTGATCGGATCGACGTTCTGGACCGCGCCGCGGATCGCCTCCTTGGAGGCCCATCCACCGCCGAGGAGAAGGGCTGCCGCGACGAAAACGCCCAGCAGCAGCCCGAAGAAGTGCCGCATGCACACCACCTAGTGAGAGGTCCGCGGCAACATTAGCGACAAACCCCCGCGAACGGGAGCAACTTAGGCCGTTATGTCCTTGGATGTGAAGCGGGACCACGCGACAGCGCCGAAGATCGCCACGTACACGCCGAAGGTCAGCAGCCCTCGGCCCATCTCGTCCAGCGCCGTCGGATCACACAGCACCCCGGCGAAGGCGCTGATCGTCCGGTTCCTTTCCGTGATATACGGCTGATCAGCGACTGCCGGGGCTGGTTAGGGATAACCGATTCACTGTTTCTGGAGCGCTCCAAAAGTGGTGAATCACGCCGCCGATCCCCGCTCTGTCATCGTCAGGAAGTCCTGCGCCATGGCCGGGAGCCTGCGCCGGGTGTGCACCATGGCGATGACCTTCTTGATCGACGGGTCGAGCGAGCGCACCACCAGCCCGGCCCGCTCAGCACGCTCCGCCATGCCTCGATACCACAGCAGCGAGGCACTCCCCTCGCCTACGGCACGCAGCCAGCCGCGGCGTTCGTCCGACTCCACCGCCGCCACGGGACGGACGCCGTACGCCACGAAGATCTGGTCGAACTCCCGGCGCCGGGCGGTCCCCCGGGCCGGCAGCACGAGCCGCATCCCGTTCAACCTGGCCATCGGCACCGGGTCGGGCAGGTCCGTGCCGGGAGGCGAGATCAGCACGATCTCCTGCCGTTCGAACGGCCGGCTGACCAGGTCGGCCGGCACCGGCAGGTCGGTCAGGCCGAGGTCGGCCCGCTGCTCGCGGACCGCGTTCACCACGTCCTCCCGCCCCTCGCACCGCACGATCTGCACGCGGATCTCCGGATGCTGCGAGACGTACGCGGGCAGCAGGCGTCCGGCGAGGCCCGGCTCCAAACTCGGGGTCGCGGCGATACGCAGATCAGCCCCTGGCAACCCGGACTGCCGGGCGAGCGACTCGATCTCCTTCACCGCCCCTAGTGCCTCTTGGGCGAGTTTGACCACCTGGCGTCCCTGTGCGGTCACGACGACTCCTCTGCCCGAGCGCGCGAAAAGCGTCAACCCGAGCTCGCGTTCCAGATCCCGGATCGCCCGGGAAAGCGCGGGCTGCGCGATGTAAAGGGATCTGGCCGCGTCAGTCATGGTGCGGTGCTCCGCTGTGGCGACGACGTAACGGAGCTGCTGCAGATTCATGCGAAAAACGCTAAGGCAGATGGGCCAAACGATTCCGGAACATTACCGAGATCACTTCACTCGATTACGTATCGTACGCGGACATGTGCGTCATCCACCACTGATCGGGAAATCAGTATGCTTTCGCCTCGAATCAGTAAAGGGGGCAAAGTCTTGGCGTCGCAGTACCCTCCTCCTCCACCGCCGCCACGCGGGCGTGCGCCGTACCCGGCCGGGCCGCACCCGCCGGCCGCACCGTACCCGACCGCCCAGCCTCCGCCCGCGCCGTACCCGCCCGCGCAGTATCCGCCTCCCGCGCCGTCACAGCCCGGGCCGCCACCCGGCTGGACGCCGAACCAGGGCTACCAGGAGTCGGACACGCGGCCGAAGGCGTACCAGTGCAACACCTGGGTCATGGGCTCGTCCTACGTGTCCTGACGTTACGCCGCAGCTATCTGGCTTATGTCAATCTTGTCCAGATATGGGGACTAGAATCCCTAGCCAGGTTTCACGGAGGGATGGAGAGCGGTGAACCATGCGCGGCGAGGGGCCTGCTGACCCGGCTGACGGCCCGGAACGCGCGGCGCGCCGGAGCGCGGGCCGATCATCGGCCAGGAGGCGAACGGCGGGCAGGAACGCGGAGCGGGCCGACGGAGGCCCCGACACGTCACAGACCCCCGACACGTCACAGGTCTCCGACCTGTCACAGACCCGCGACATGTCACAGACACAGCCGCGGCCGCGTCCCCGTCGGAGGCCCCAGCAGGAACCCCAACAGGGCCTCCACCAGGGTCCCCAGCAGGGCACGGGGCAGGGTGGCGAGTCCCGGCAGACACCGCAGGCATCCCCGCCGCGAGGGCAAGAACAGCGCGGGCAACGACAACACGGGCAACGCACCGACGGCCAGGACGGACAGGGACGACACGGGCCAGGGCAGCGCGGGCAGGGACGACGCGGGCAGGGGCAGCGGAGCCCGGATCCCCGCCAGGGGTCCCGATCACGCGGTCCCGGGCAGGGCCCCGCGGCGCGCGGTCCCCGTTACGCCCGGCCGCTCACCACCGCTTCGCTGATCGGCTGGACCGCGCTGTCCGCGCTGGTCCCCGGTGCCGCCCACCTGCGGGCGGGCCGGCGCCGCCTCGGTTTCGGGCTGCTGGCCGCCTTCGGTGTGGTACTGGTCGCGATCGTGCTGTACGGCCTGCGGTTCACCGGCGACGCGGGCGCGGTCATCAGGTCGAGCACGCTCACAACGATCATGATCGGCTCCGGGGTGTGCGCGCTCGCGTGGTTCACCCTGATGGTCCTGTCCTACGTCACGCTGCGTCCCAGGCGTCTGTCCCAGAACGGCCAGATCGTGTCCGGCATCGTCGCCGGAGTGCTGTCGGTGTCGGTGATGGCGCCCTTCGCGCTGACCGCGAGCGCGGTCAAGGCCGTGGGCGAGACGCTCGACGCGATCACGGCCCCCTCGGACGGCAGCGGACCGACGCCCGTTCCGATCAGGGCCGAAGACCCGTGGAACGGGCGCAAGCGGATCAACTTCCTCCTGATCGGCGGAGACGCGGCGGGCAACCGGGAGAGCGTGCGCACCGACTCCATGACCGTGGCCAGCGTCAACCTCGCCACCGGCAACACCGTGCTGTTCAGCCTGCCGCGCAACCTGCAGTACGTCCGCTTCCCCCCGAGCAGCCCGCTGCACAAGCAGTTCCCCGACGGGTTCACCGCCGAGCAGGGCCTGCTCAACGCCGTCTGGTACTACGCGGACAACAATCCGCAGGTGATGGGCGGGAAGAACCGGGGAGCACAGGCACTCAAGGACGCGATCGGGTACACGCTCGGCCTGAAAATCGACTACTACGCGATGGTCGACATGTTCGGCTTCGCCCGGCTGATCGACGCGATGGGCGGCCTGCGGATGCGCGTCGAGCGGGACATCAAGTGGGGTGGGCACTTCGGCACCGCCGGCACCATCAAGGCGGGCTACCGCAGGCTGACCGGCGAAGAGGTGCTCTGGTACGGACGGTCCCGGGTGGACAGCGACGACTTCTCCCGGATGAGCCGGCAGCGCTGCGTCATCGGCGCGCTCGCCCAGCAGGCCAACCCGGCGACCGTGCTCACCAACTTCACCAAGATCGCCGGTGCGACCCGGCACATGTTCCGTACGGACATCCCGCGCGACTTGCTGGAACACCTGGTGCCGCTCGGCCTGAAGGCGAAGGACGCCAAGATCACCAGCTTGCAGTTCGTGCCGCCGCTGGTCTGGCCGGGCAACCCGAATTGGGACAAGATCAGGGCGCTCACTCTGAAGGCAATCCGCGAGTCCATGACCGACCGTCGCACGGTCGCGGCGAAGGCGTCCCCCTCGGGCGTCCCTGCGACGGCGGGCGCGGCCACGCCACAGGTCTCGGCGAACCCCTCGCCGTCCAGGAGCCGGCTGATCACGCAGCCGACGCGGACCCCGACGCCGAACGACGACAGGGAGGCCAAGGGCCTCGATGAACTGTGCGGTTTCTGACTCGCCCTGACCCGCTCTGACCCGCTCTGACTAGCTCTGACCCGCTCCGACTAGCTCTGGCCCGCTTTGAGCGGGTCTGAGCGGCTTATGGGCGGTTTCCGGACGACTTCGCGGCGACGCGTGCCGGTTGATCATCGGAATGAGTGGACGCGGCTTTTCCCGTGGAGGAAGGTGGTGACAACACGTCACGGCACAGATACGGAGTGAATCGACATGCGCGTTCTCATCCAGCTCCGCCCGTCGCCCGACCTGGTCGCGGCGGTCGCCGACCCCACCGTCGCCGTCACCGCCTCCGATGTCGCCGACGGGCTGCCGGGCGTCGTCCTCGACCACTCGTTCGCGCCCGTCGCGGTGCCCCGCCCGGTTCCCGCCACCCCCGGTGGCGACCCGCTCTCCCTCAGCCAGCCGCTGACCTTCTCGATGCGCCCGGAGGAGGCGTCCGTCGTGGTCTGCGGCGAGATCGCCGACGACGAGATCTCCACCCGTGTCTCGCTGCTGCCCATGACCCGCGGAGAGGTCGTCGCCGTCTACTCCGACCCGGTCATCGAGAGCAGCCTCACCTGTGGCGACGACCCGGCCGTCGGGGACCGGCACGACGTGGCGCGGCTGCTGCGCGTGACCGACCTGGCGGCCGAGGGGCTCGACGGCAGCGGAGTCGCCCTGGCCGTCGTCGACACCGGGATCAACGCCGCCCACGTCGAACGCGTCCTCGGGCATGACATCACCGTCGACAGGGACCGGAGCTGGAGTCCCGCCGGGGTGTCCGGAAAGCCGGGCGAGCATCCGGTCGACCACGGCACGATGTGCGCGTTCGACGCGCTCATCTCAGCGCCCAATGCGTCCCTCCTCGACATGCCGGTGCTGCTGTCGCGCCGTCGCGGCGGATCGACACTGGACGGCCTGCTCTCCGACGCGATCGCCGCGTACGCGCACCTGCGGAACGTGCTGGAGGCCCAGCCGGCCGAGTCACGTGCGCTCGTGATCACCAACAGCTGGGGGTCGTTCTCCCCGCGCTGGGACTTCCCACCCGGCAACCCGGGCAACTACTCGGACAATCCCGCCCACCCGTTCAACCTGATCATCGGCAGCCTCGCCGAGGCCGGGGCCGACATCCTGTTCGCCGCCGGAAACTGCGGCCGGGAATGCCGGGACTCCCGTTGCGCCTTCCCCGACCGGCCCATCGTGGGGGCCAACTCCCATCCCAAGGTGCTGTCGATCGGCGGCGTCGACACGAACGGGCAGCGGGTCGGCTACTCCTCTCAGGGGCCCGGCCGGCTCGCGGAACGCAAGCCGGACTTCTGCGCGTACACCCATTTCGCCGGCTCTCAGGCCTTCGGTGACGACGAACCAGACTCCGGCACCTCCGCCGCCTGTCCCGTCGCGGCCGGGCTGGTCGCCGCGGTCCGCACCCTGTGGCCGTCCGCCAAGCTGTCGGCGAGCCAGCTCAGGACACTGCTGCGCCGTACCGCCGATGATCGCAGCGACGTAGGCTATGACTACGACTACGGGTACGGCGTCGTGGACGCCGCGGGCGTCATCGCGGCCCTGCGGCGCAGGGCGGCCAAGGCCGCCTGAGCCGGTCCCGCCAACGGCCCGGGCTCGAACAGCGGGGAGCGAGATTGCGGAAAGTACTCATCACCGTACGGCTCCCGCGCGGCGCGAGCCTGGAGTCCGCGATGCGGCATCTCGATCTGGCCGAGGACGAGGTGGACGCCGGCTACGGCCTGATCCCCGTCGATCCCGCCAAGGATCTGTACGCGATGCGGGTGACCGAGGACGCGAGCCGGCGGACGGCCGGGGACCACCCGGAGGTCTCAGGACCCTACGCCGATCCCCCGATAGAACCGATGGAACCGTACGGCCGGCCCGAATGACGGCGGCGGCGCCGGCATCGTCGAGATCGACGACCGCCTTGACGCGATTCCATTGGAGCAGCAGGTCGCGAAGCTCCTCGATGACCGACCGAGACTCCTTCACCATGAAACCGCCCGTCGGGCATCAGGAGGGGACGCGGTCGGCGAGGGCCTGGCGTAGCCCCTGGATCTCGGCGCGCAGGGCGGCGACCTCGGCCAGCACCGCGGCGTCGTCCTTGCGCTCCGCCTTACGCTCCTCCCGGCTCTCCTCCTCCATCGCGCTCACGACCACGGCGATGAAGAGGTTGAGCACCACGAATGTGCAGACCAGGACGAACACCACGAAGTACGCCCAGGCCGACGGGTGGGTATCCATGAGATCCCGGGTGATGTCCGACCAGCCGTCTCCGGTCATCACCTGGAACAGCGTGAAGAGCGAGGTGGGCAGGTCGCCGAAGTACTCCGGCGCGGCCGCGCCGTACAGCTTGGTGCCCATGACCGCGGCGACGTAGAGCACCAGCCCGAGCAGCACCACGATCGAGGTCATCCCGGGGACGGCGCTCAGCAGCGCGGCGACCACGCGGCGCAGTGACGGCACCACCGAGATCAGCCGCAGGGCCCTCAGCACGCGCAGCGCTCGCAGCACCGACAGCCCGCCCGCGGTGGGCAGGAACGAGAAGCCGATGATGAGCGTGTCGAAAACGTTCCACGGGTCGCGCAGGAACCGCAACCGGTAGACGTAGCCCTTGGCGAGCAACTCGGCCACGAAGACGTACAGCGCGACATGGTCGACGAGGTGCAGTTCGATGCCGTACCGGGCGAGCACCCAGGGCGAGGTCTCGAGACCGAGGGTCGCCGCGTTGATCAGGATCACCACGATGATGAGCCGCTGGAACCGCCGCGACTCGACCACGCGGCGGACTCGCTCGCGCACACGTTCTCCTGAAGATCGAACACCTAGCTTATGTCTAGATCGCCAGGATTTTAGTGGACATACGTTCGGTCAGAAGCGCCGGGAAATGCCCGGATCGACACTCAGCCGGTGCGGTCGATGGCGTCGGCGGACAGGACCCGGTCGAGGACCATGAGCGCGCAGCCGGTGATCCCGGCGCCCGCGCCCAGGCGGCTGCGCTCGATGCGCAGGCTGCGGGTGGCGAGCTGGGTCGACCGCCGGTAGACCACTTCGCGGACGCCGGACACCAGCGGCTGGAACATCTCGGCCACGTCGCCGCCGAGAACCACCACGGACGGGTTGAGCAGGTTGACCGCGCCGGAGATCACCTCGCCCAGCCGGCGGCCGGCCTGCCGTACCACCGCCATGGTCTCGGCGTCGCCCGCCCGCACGAGAGCGGTCACGTCGGCGAGTGACCGTACCGCCCGGCCCTTGGCGCGCAGGTCGCGCAGGATGGCGGTGCCGCTGGCGACCGAGTCGACGCAGTCGAGGTTGCCGCAGCGGCAGAGCACTCCCCCGCCGTCCCTGACCGGGATGTGGCCGATCTCCCCGGCCGCCCCGAGCGCGCCGCGCAGGATGGTCCCGCCGGAGATCACGCCGGCGCCGATCCGGGTGGAGACCTTCACGAACAGCAGATCGTCGAACTCGGCCGCGTACACTGCGCGATGCTCCCCCATCGCGATGACGTTCACGTCGTTGTCGACCAGGACGGGCACGGGGAACCGCTCGGCGATGATCGGCGGGATGACCACGCCCGTCCAGCTCGCCATGACCCGGGCGCTCTCGGTGCGCCCGGCGGCGAACTCCACGGTCGCGGGGACGCCGAGCCCGATGCCGACGACGGTGTCCCGCCCGTCAAGGTCCCACCCGTTGAGCAGCTTGTCCCAGGTGTCCATGAGCAGGGGCAGCACGACATCGGGGCCGTCCTCGACGTCGATCTCCAGATCGGTGCGCACCAGCACCTCCCCGGCCAGGTCGCAGAGCGCGATCTGGGTACGGCTCGCGCCGAGCGAGGCCACCGGGACCACTCCCCCGGAGGCGGCGAAGCGCAGCCGGGCGGGCGGGCGGCCTCCCGTGGAGGGGCCTTCGGCGTCCTCCACGATGAGCCCACGCTGGAGCAACTCGGCGACCCGCGCGGTGACGGCGGGACGTGACAGTCCGGTCATGCGGCCGATGTCGGCACGCGTGACCCCCTCCCCGCTCCTGATGAGCTGGAAGACCTCACCGGCGGTCGCAAGTCGCGTCACCCCCGAAGTTAAGCACACCCACTGACCGAAGCTCAATGACTTATTCAGCATGACTTACAAAAGTAGGCTTGAAAGAACACATAACTCCCCGCTACGCTCCCTACCGTGACGAATCACGTGATCAACCGGGTCACCGACCGGATCCGCCGTCGCAGCCGGGTGAGCCGTGCCGACTACCTCGACCGGATCGGACGGGCGGGACAGGAGCTTCGCGAGCGGGGTCCGGCCCGCGGCCGCCTGGCGTGCGCCAACCTCGCGCACGGCTTCGCCGCCGCCCCGGCCGCCGACAAGCTCGACCTGCGCGGTACGGCCAAGCCCGGGGTGGCGATCGTCACCTCCTACAACGACATGCTCTCCGCGCACCAGCCGTACGAGACCTATCCGGCGCAGCTGAAGCGGGCGGTCCGCGCGGCCGGGGGCGTCGCGCAGGTCGCCGGGGGCGTGCCGGCGATGTGCGACGGCATCACGCAGGGGCGCGCCGGCATGGAACTGTCGCTCTACAGCCGCGACGTGATCGCGATGGCGACCGCGATCGCGCTGTCCCACGACATGTTCGACGCCGCACTGCTGCTCGGGGTCTGCGACAAGATCGTCCCCGGGCTGCTCATCGGCGCGCTGCGCTTCGGCCACCTGCCCGCGCTGCTCGTCCCGGCCGGGCCGATGCCCTCGGGCCTGCCCAACAAGATCAAGGCCCGGGCCCGGCAGCGGTTCGCCGAAGGCGCGATCAGCCGGGCCGAGATGCTGGAGGCCGAGGCCGCCTCGTACCACTCCCCCGGCACCTGCACGTTCTACGGCACCGCCAACTCCAACCAGCTGCTCATGGAGGTGATGGGCCTGCACCTGCCGGGTGCGACGTTCGTCAACCCGCGCACGGAGCTGCGGCACGCGCTCACCGACGCGGCGGCCCGCCGGGCCGTCGAGATCAATCCGCATGGCGGGGAGTACACCCCCATCGGCGAGGTGATCGACGAGCGGGCGATCGTCAACGCGGTCGTGGCGCTGCTGGCCTCCGGCGGCTCCACCAATCACACCATGCACCTGGTCTCCGTGGCCGCGGCCGCCGGCATCACGCTGACCTGGGACGACATGGCCGACCTGTCGAAGGTCGTGCCGCTGCTCGCCCGCATGTACCCCAACGGGCAGGCGGATGTGAACCACTTCCAGGCGGCGGGCGGGATGGCCGTGTTCATCGGGGCCCTGCTCGACGCCGGGCTGCTCCACCGCGACGTGCGCACCGTGGCAGGTCAGGGTCTGGACCGCTACCGGAGCGCTCCCGTGCTGAAGGAGGGAGAGCTGCTCTGGGAGGAACGGGCCGCCGTCCCGATCAGAGGCGGTGACGGTCTCGACGGTCTGGACGTGCGCGACGTGCTGCGCCCGGTGAGCGAGCCGTTCTCACCCGACGGCGGCATCCACATCCTGTCGGGCAACCTCGGCCGGGCCGTCAGCAAGGTGTCGGCCGTCAAGCCCGAACATCTGGTGATCGAGGCCCCGGCCCGGGTGTTCGACGACCAGCTCGACCTGCTGCGCGCGTTCGAGGACGGCGAGCTCGACGACCAGGACTTCGTCGCGGTCGTCCGCTACCAGGGCCCGCGCGCCAACGGCATGCCCGAACTGCACAAGCTGACCCCGCCGCTGGCGGTCCTGCTCGACCGGGGGCGGAAGGTGGCGATCGTCACCGACGGCCGGATGTCGGGTGCGTCGGGCAAGGTCCCCTCGGCGATCCACCTGACGCCGGAGGCCGCCGACGGCGGACCGATCGCCCTGCTCCGCGACGGCGACATGATCCGCCTCGACTCCTCGGCGGGGACGCTCACCGTCCTCGCCGACCTGTCCGGCCGCACCCTGCCCGGCGCCCCCCTGGCCGACACCACCCTGGCCGGCGCCCCGCTGAGCGACGAGCGGTGGCAGGGCACCGGGCGGGAGCTGTTCGCCGTCTTCCGTCACGCCGTCGGGCCGGCCGACCGCGGAGCCGGCGTGTTCTCGGTGAGCGCGCCGGGCAGCCGCGGGTACGCCTTCGGAAACGTCGTGGAGTCCGCGTCCCGCGCCGGCTTCGCCGAAACGCGCGCCGACGCCCCCGCGGACGCCCCGCGGAACGCCTTCGGAGACGTGGCATGAAGCTGCCCTGGCTGGTCGCCGACGTCGGCGGCACGAACGCACGGTTCGGTTTGGTGTCCCACCCCGGCGGGCAGCCGGAGGCGGTAGCCGTACTGAACGTTTCCCAGCATCTCGGCCTTGCCGATGCCGTAGCCGCCTATCTCGCAGAACATGCGGGCGGAGTTCGGCCGGGGGCCGCGTGTCTGGCGATCGCCGGACCGGTCGAGGGCGACCGCTACCGGCTGACCAACGCGGGATGGTCGGGTTCGGTGACCGAGCTGGGCATCCCGCACACGGTGCTGCTCAACGACTTCGAGGCGCTCGCGTTCTCGCTGCCGCACCTGGCGGGGGACGATCTCGTGCCGCTCGGCGGCCCGCCCCCGGTGGCCGGTCTGCCGAAGGCGGTGCTCGGTCCGGGTACGGGCCTCGGCGTCGGTGGGCTGGTGCCGTACGGCGCGCACGCCAAGGTGCCGTCCGGCGGGGGTTGGGTGCCGTTGCCCGGCGAGGGCGGGCACGTGTCGGTCCCGGCCGTGACCGACCTGGAGATCGACGTCGTCCGGGCGCTGCGCGCCGACGGCCTGCCGTACGTGGACGCCGAGCACCTGCTGTCCGGCCCCGGGCTGGCGCGGCTCCATCGGGGGCTGGCCCTGGTACGCGGGGTCGCCCCGGAGGCGCGGACCGCTTCGCGGATCGTGGCGTCGCAGCACCCGCTGTGCGTCGAGACCGTCGAGGTGTTCCTCGCGCTGCTGGGCGGGTTCGCCGGGAACGTGGCGCTCACGCTGGGCGCCCGGGGCGGCGTCTATCTGGGCGGCGGCGTGCTGCCGAGGATCGCCGGCCGGATCTCGGCGAGCGCGTTCCGGAAGCGGTTCGAGACGAGCGCCCCGGCGTTGCGCGACTATCTCTCCTCGGTCGCCACCTCGCTGATCGTCGCCGGGCAGCCGGCTCTGGCCGGGGCGGCCGCCTGGCTCGCGCAGAAGTCGTCCAGGGAAGTCATCTAATGTGGAGCCGACATGAGCCTTCTTGACCTCGCCCCCGTGGTGCCGGTCGTCGTGATCGAGGACGCCGGCACGGCGGTGCCCCTCGCCCGGGCCCTGGTGGCGGGCGGGCTGCCGGTCATCGAGATCACACTGCGCACGCCGGCCGCCGCCGACGCCATCCGGCGGATCGCCGCCGAGGTGCCCGAGGCCGTCGTCGGCGCCGGCACGGTCCGCACGCCCGATGACGTGACCGCCGCCCTCGGCGCGGGCGCGGGGTTCCTCGTCTCTCCCGGGACCACGCCGTCGCTGCTCACCGCGATGGTCGCGGCCGGCGTGCCGTACCTGCCGGGGGTGGCCACGGCGACCGAGGCGATGACGCTGGCCGAGCAGGGCGTGCGGGAGATGAAGTTCTTCCCCGCCGAGGCGGCGGGCGGGGTCGGCTACCTCAAGGCCCTGTCCGGCCCGCTGCCGGATGTCCGGTTCTGCCCGACGGGCGGGATCACACCGGCGAACGCGCGGTCCTATCTGTCCCTGTCCAACGTCGGCTGCGTCGGCGGGAGCTGGCTCACCCCGGCCGTCCTGCTGGCGGCCGGCGACTACGCCCGGATCGAGAAACTCGCCGCGGAGGCCGCCTGCCTGCGAACATCTCCGTAGACCTTCCTCAGACCTCGCCGGCCGAGCCATCCTCCCTCGGCGGTGCCGGCGGCCATGCTCGCGCCCGTAACCCGGTGTCGCGTTCATGGAAACCTGGGCCCGTGACCTTGTAACCCGGCGGTCACGGGCCCGCCCCTTTCCCGGGGGGACACCCGGTCAGCGATGAACCGCGTCACCTATGGACGAGGGGGCCCGAGCCTGTGGAGCCGCGTACGACGAGTTCGGGCTGGTAGACGAGCTCCACATGCTTGGCGGGCGTGCCGCCGATCTCCTCCAGGAGCGTCTGCACGGCGGCGGCGGCCATCGTGCGGATCGGCTTGCGCACCGTGGTCAGCGGCGGGTCGGTGAACGCCATGAGCGGCGAGTCGTCGAACCCGACCACCGACACCTCCCCGGGCACCGACAACCCGCGCTCACGTGCCGCGCGGATCGCGCCGAGCGCCATGAGGTCGCTCGCGCAGAAGACGCCGGTGCAGCCGCGGTCGAGGAGCGCGCCCGCCGCCGCCTGCCCGCCCTCGACCGAGAACAGTGAGTGCTGGATCAGTTCGTCGACGGCGGTCAGGCCGAGCAGCTGGGACATCGCCTGCCGGAAACCCTCAATCTTACGGATGACCGGGACGAACCGCCGCTGGCCCAGGGCCAGGCCGATGCGCTCGTGCCCGAGATCGACCAGGTGCTGTACGGCCAGGCGGGCCGCGAGCCGGTCGTCGGGCGAGATGAACGGCGCGGGAATCGTCTCGTTGTACCCGTCCACCAGCACGATCGGCAGGCCCCGGTCGGTGAGACGGGTGTACCGGTCCGTCCGGGCCATGGTGTCGGCGTGCAGTCCCGACACGAAGACGATGCCGGAAACCCCACGGTCCAGCAGCGTCTCGGTGAACTCGTCCTCGGGGGCGCCGCCGGGCTCCTGAGTGCACAGGATCGGGGTGTAGCCGTGCTGGGTCAGCGACTTCTCCACCGCCTGGGCGAACGCCGGGAAGATCGGGTTGCCGAGCTCGGGGATGACCAGCCCGATCAGGCCGTTGCTGCGCTGGCGCAGCCGCTGGGGGCGCTCGTAGCCCATGAGGTCGAGCACGGTCAGCACGGCCTGCCGGGTGACCGCGGAGACCCCCGCCTTGCCGTTCAGCACGCGGCTCACCGTGGCCTCGCTCACCCCTGCCTGAGCCGCGATGTCGGCGAGCCGCGTGGTGTGGTTCATGGACTCAGACCTTACCGACCGAGGTCCCACCAGGTAGCGGAGTCCGGGGCCAGCCGGACCTCTACCGGGCTTGACCTGTCCGGCCCGCCACTGGCCAGGAGCAGTTCTCCCGGGGCCGCGCCGATCCCGACCCACTCGTGCGTCATGTTCAGGACGCAGACGAAGGAGCCGCCGCGGGTGAACGCCAGCGTGCCGGGCGGACCGTCCAGCCAGGTCAGTGGGCCGTCGCCGAGGTCGGGGCGGCCGCGCCGGATCGCCAGCGCCGCCCGATACATGCTGAGCATCGACGCCCCGTCCCTGAGCTGGGCCTCGACGCTGAGGTCCCGCCACTGCGCGGGCATCGGCAGCCAGCTCTCGTAGATCCCCGGCGGGGCGAAGCCGTACGGCGGCTCCTCCGACGCCGCCCACGGGAGCGGCACCCGGCAGCCGTCGCGCCCGCTGTCGGGGTCGCGCAGCCGCTGCGGATCGCGCAGGCACTCCTCCGGAAGGTCGAGCACTTCCGGCAGGCCCAGCTCCTCCCCCTGGTAGATGTAGGCCGAGCCGGGCAGCGCGAGCATGAGCAGGGCCGCCGCCCCGGCGCGACGCAGGCCGCGCTCGCCCCCGCCGTACCGGGTGACGTGCCGCTTGACGTCGTGGTTGGACAGCACCCACGTGGAGGGCGCGCCCACCAGGCCGGCCGTACGGAGCGACTCGTCGATGACCTCGCGGAACCTGACGGCGTCCCAGGGAGTGGTGAGGAAGTGGAAGTTGAACGCCTGGTGCAGCTCGTCGGGCCGGACGTAGTCGGCCAGCCGCTCGGGGGTCGGCGCCCACGCCTCGGCGACGCCGATCCGCTCGCCCTCGTAGGAGTCGAGGATGCGCCGCCAGGACCGGTGGATCTCGTGCACGCCGTCCTGGTCGAAGTACGGCACCACGTCGGCACCGATCATCCGCACCTGGTCGGCGTGCCCGACGTCCGGCAGACCCGGCGCCTTGACCATGCCATGCGCCACGTCGACCCGGAAACCGTCGACGCCGAGGTCGAGCCAGAACCGCAGCACGTCGGCGAACTCCTCGTGCACCTCGGGGTGCTCCCAGTTCAGGTCCGGCTGCTGGGGGGCGAACAGGTGGAGGTACCACTGCCCGTCCGCGACCCGGGTCCAGGCCGGGCCACCGAAGATCGACTCCCAGTCGTTGGGCGGCAGTTCGCCGGCCACGCCCCTGCCGTCCCGGAAGATGTACCGCTCCCGCTCCGGAGCACCGGGGCCGGCCGCCAGCGCCTTGGTGAACCAGGAGTGCTGGTCGGAGGTGTGGTTCGGGACCACGTCCACGATGATCCGCAGGCCCAGCCGGTGGGCGTCGTCGATCAGCGCCCGGGCGTCCGCCAGCGACCCGAAGATCGGATCGACGTCGCGGTAGTCGGCCACGTCGTATCCGAAGTCGGCCATCGGCGACGGATAGAACGGCGTCAACCAGATCGCGTCCACCCCCAACTCGGCCAGGTAGCGCAACCGGCTGCGCACACCGAGCAGGTCACCGATCCCGTCGCCGTTGCCGTCGGCGAAACTGCGGACGTACACCTGGTAGATCACCGCGTCACGCCACCAGCGGGTGGCCGATGGGTGGGCCAATGGATGCAGAGCGACTTCGGTCATTTCTATCCCCCGATTCTCATGGTGATTTCATGCCTTCGCGGCACCGGCGGTGAGGCCGGTGACCAGAGGTGAGGTAGGCGATGACAAGCGACGGAAGCTGGTTGATCAGTCCGAGCCCGAGCAGCGCCCGGTAGACCGACCGCATGCGCATCGGCCGGTTGAGCAGCAACGCCATGCCCAGCCCGATGCCCACGTGCAGGGCGACGCACACCGTCGTCCCGACGGTGGTCCAGGCCAGGCGGGCGACGAACGCGGCGGAGGTGAGGATCTCGACGTAGTCGTGCAGCCCCACGAGCTCGTCGGTCGCGGGGATGACGTTCATCCCGATCGTGCGGCAGAGGATGCGCCGCGGCGGTAGCCACGGCCGAGATGACTCGCCGCATCTGGTTGTGCTCCTTGTTCGGGGGGTTTACGCCGGAACGTACCGGCCCGCCAACCGCAGTGAAAGGGCTTGCAGAAATTTTCAGCAAACTCGTTACATTCGGGCGACCGCAGGTCCTCCTCGGGCCTGACCTGACAGAAGACTTGCCAGATAGGAAGGTTTGCAGTCACGGAAAATGTCCAGTAGTTGCCGGATTGTTCACTCTATGTATGGACATCCGAGGCCAGTACGCGATGTACTACCTCATCAATCACAACCGATGGCTGGGGATCCGGGCGCGGCGCCCGGGAGGAACGAGCTTTGATGAGCACCGTCGTCCTTGACAACGTGACCAAGGTCTACCCGGGGGGATACCTCGCGGTAGACCGCCTGAGCCTGCGTGCGGACGAGGGAGAGCTACTCGTCCTGCTCGGGCCCTCGGGTTGCGGCAAGTCGACGCTGCTCCGCATGATCGCGGGGCTGGAGGAGATCACTTCTGGCGATCTATGGCTTTCCGGCCAGCTCGCCAACGACTTCGCACCGCGCGACCGCGACGTCGCGATGGTGTTCCAGAACGGGGCGCTCTATCCGCACCGATCCGTCCGGGGGAACCTGTCCTTCCCGATGGAGATCGCCAAGAGCGACCCGAACATCGTCCGCGAGCGGGTGGTGGAACTGTCCCGTGCGCTGCACATCGAGGAGACCCTGGACCGTCGGCCGGGCACCCTGTCCGGCGGGCAGCGCCAGCGCGTCGCCATGGGCCGCGCGATCGTACGGCAGCCGTCCCTCTTCCTGATGGACGAGCCGCTGTCCAACCTGGACGCCGGCATGCGCACCGAACTGCGCATGGAGATCTCGTCGCTGGTAAGGGCCATGGGAGTCACCACGATCTACGTGACACATGACCAGGTCGAGGCGCTGACACTGGCCGACCGCATCGCGATCATGAATCGGGGCGTGCTGCAGGACATCGGCACCCCCGCCCAGGTCTACAACGACCCGGCCACCGCCTTCACCGCCGCGTTCCTCAACTCGCAGCAGCTCAACCTGCTCGCCGCGACCGTGCGAACGCCGCAGAACCAGTTCATCATGCTGGATTTCGGCCCGCATCAGATCACCATGCCGTGGACCGATCCAAGGGCGTACGCGGTGTCGCAGCACACCGGGTCACAGATCATCGTGGGTATCCGGCCCGACGGGCTGACACCCGTACCGGAGAAGACGGAGGGACCGAGCTTCTTCGGCCGGGTCCGCACTCTCGAATACCACGGCCACGAATGGCTGGCCTACCTGGAGGCCGGCATCCCCTCCGTCGCCGTGCCCGAGCCGCCGGACCCCCGCCGGCACATGAACGGCGGCGCGTCGAACGGGAAGACCCGATCGATCGTGCGCAGGCTGCTGAGCGGCGGCGGGCCACGAGAGGAGGAGGAAGAGGAGCACGTGTCGCCACCGTCCGGATTCGGTACGCACCGGCGAGCCGATCTGATCGTCCGGCTGGGCAGCCGCCCGGTATGGCGGGCCGGGGAACACGGCCGGGTCGCCATCGACATCTCCCGCCTGATGCTGTTCACCCAGAACGGCGCGCGAATCGACCCACCCCGCCGTTAGGGGCCGCGAAGGGCCGCGAAGGGCCGTGAAGGCCGGCCGGGAGTGGCCTAAGGAGTGTTGCTACGCTGCGTCTCCCTGGGTTCCCGGTCCGTGGTGGACCGGACCAGGGCGCAGACGATGCCCGTGAGCCTGGAGATCTTGTCGAGCTCGGCCTGATGGAACGGCGGCCCCTGTTCCCGCGCCACGACCAGGTGCGCCCCGTCCATCGGCACGCACGCCAGGTGCAGCCCGTCCCGGGTCAGGGCGGAGGCGCGCAGCGGGGTGAGGTCCGCGGCCGACACGTCCTCCGGGGCCTGCCAGCTCCCATGCAGCACCATCCCGCTGCCGGAGTCGACCGCGACCGCCCACTCGGCGCTCACCACGTCGGGCATCGCGTCGACCAGCGTGACGACCGCGCGTTCCGGTTCGGCTGCGACGTGGCCGAGCAGGTCGTAGTCGGGGCTCGTGCCGGGAGCCTCACGTGTCGGCCACACGGACTCGACCCGGGCGCCGGGGACCACACAGATCCGGTCGCGCAGCTCACCCGGCTCGAACAGGCCCGGCCAGAACACGGTGAAGTCGTCCACCGCGCGTCCGGCCTGCCGTTCGAGCACGGTGACCTGCAGGATGTCGGCGCCCATCACCCCGAACGCGCGGGCCACCTGCCCCAGCACTCCGGGGCGGTCCGGGAGTGAGACCCGTAGCCGCAGCAGCATGCCCACCACCTCCAACAGGGCGACACCAACAGTCTCCGACACAGGTTTCGCCGCCGTTGCGGCGGTGGGTCGGGCACGGGTCGAGAGCAATCCCTTCTGCAAGTTTCAGTAACCCCTTGCGGCGATGGTTCCCGCTTCTTGGTGCCACTTTGAACAACTTTGGTCCCAACTTTTCGGTGTCGCGAAGTTTCCGCGTGATGACCATCAGTAGCCTCGGGTCATGTCCCTCCCCTGGCTGCGCGTACCGTCCCTCAGGGCGCGCCTGACATTGATCGCCACCGCCGCCGCGGCGCTCGTCCTGCTCCCGGCGGGAATCATCGCGGACATCGTCGTGCGGGATGCCGTCACCGACCGGATCTGGGACGACAGCCTTTCGACCGCGAGCCGCATCGCCGCCGAGGTCCGCGCCGGGC
Organism: Sphaerimonospora thailandensis; assembly: GCF_016863115.1. Taxonomy (GTDB): domain Bacteria; phylum Actinomycetota; class Actinomycetes; order Streptosporangiales; family Streptosporangiaceae; genus Sphaerimonospora; species Sphaerimonospora cavernae. The sequence goes on along the minus strand of NZ_BOOG01000008.1, from coordinate 62,104 downwards.
AGTTACCCGACCCCGTCCCGACGAACGAAAACGGCATCAACCTGATCGAGGTGGTCACCTCGGACGGCCGGGTGGTGGCCACCAGCACGGCGGCCAGAGCGCTGCGCCGACTCAGCCCCCTGCGTCCCGCCTCCGACATCAAGGTCAGCCGGGCCACCTCGTGTTCGCCGCCACACGGGGACTGCGTCTACATCACCGCCGTGAAGGTGTCTCCCGAGGCGGATTCGGACATGGTCTACGCCGGGCGCGTAACCCCGGCCGTCCTGGGCACTCGCCTGCCGGAGCTGGGGCTCTTCGTTGCGATCCTGCTGCTCTGCGGCGGGGTGGCCTGGACCGCCTGGCTGGTCTCCGGACGGGCCCTGCGCCCCGTCGAGGCGATCCGGTCGGAGCTCAGGGAGGTCGCCCCGACCAACCCGGGCTGCCGGGTGCCCGAACCGCCGGGAGACGACGAGATCGCCAAGCTCGCCAGGACCGCCAACGACGCGCTCGCCCGGCTGGAGCGGTCGATCCAGCAGCAGCGGCAGTTCGCCGCCGACGCCTCACACGAGCTGCGCACCCCCATCGCGGGGATCCGCGCCCAGCTGGAGAGCGCCCGCCTGCATCCGGAGGACACCGAGGAGGCCGTCGAGGCGGCGCTACGCGACACGGGCAGGCTGGAGGCGATCGTCGCGGACCTGCTCCTGCTGGCGAGGATCGGCACCGCGCCGTCCACCGTGCGCGAGCACCTCGACCTCGGAGAGCTGCTCACCGCCGAGGTCCGCGGCCGTCCGCCGATGCACGTCCTGGCCGGCCGGGGGGTGATGGTCAGCGGGCTGCGCGGGCAACTTTCCCGGGTGGTGGCGAACCTGCTCGACAACGCCGAGCGGCACGCGGCGACGCGGGTGCACGCCGAGGTCGGCCGGGTCGGCGACGACAGCGGCGAGCACGCCATGCTGTCGGTGTTCAACGACGGAGAGCCCATCCCCGAGGCGGACCGTGAACGCATTTTCGAGCGGTTCTATCGGAGGGACACCGCCAGGAGCAGGACGCACGGCGGGACCGGCCTCGGCCTGGCCATCGCCCGGGAGGTCGTGGAGTCCCACGGCGGCGCGATCCGGGTCGAGTGCGAGGACGCGGGCGTCCGGTTCGTCATCCGGCTTCCGCTGTCGCCCGAGATGACTCCGGACGCGGGCTCCGACGCGGCTCACAGTTCAGCTCACGGTTCAGCGGCCGGCGTTTACGCAGGTGGTGGCGGCATCAGCCGACCGGGGGCACAGGCCGGCTGACGCTTCGCACATCTTTGGCACGGTATGTTCACTATTTGCGCTGACCCAGTTACGCTCCGTACGTTTCCGTTGTCAGGCAAGCGGTAAAGATCCCTGCCGTGCCGTCCACGAAGAGAACCGTGTTCCCTGAGAGAAGCAGGAGATGGTTGGCCCGGCTCGCCGCCGCGCTCACCCTGTGCGTCGCGCTCTCCGGCATCGCACACGGGGAGCCCTCGCGTGCCGCGCCTGTGTCGGCCCACCGGCCGAACGTCGTGTTCATCCTGGTCGACGACCTGAATGCCACCGATCTCAGCCGATTTCCCAACATCTGGAACCTGCTGGTCCGGCAGGGGGCCACGTTCTCCCGATTCTTCGCCACCAACCCCTGGTGCTGCCCCTCCCGGTCGTCGATCCTGCGCTCGCAGTACATGCACAGCCACCATGTCCTGAGCAACCGGCCGCCGACCGGCGGCTTCCCCAAGTTCCGGCCGCTGGAGACGTCCACGGTCGGGACATGGATGCACGACGCCGGCTACCGCACCGCCCTGATGGGCAAGTACCTCAACCAGTATCCGACCGGCGCGAGCTGGTCGTACATCCCGCCGGGCTGGGACGAGTGGGCGGTCCCCGTCACCCGGCTCTACCAGGAGTACGGCTACGCGCTGAACGAGAACGGAACCATCCGGCAGTACGGCCACGCGGCCGACGACTACCTCGAGGACGTGCTCAGCGCCAAGGCCGGCGCGTTCGCCACCTCGACGACCGGGCCGTTCTTCCTCTACCTGGCGCCGGTCGCACCGCACCTGCCGGCCCACTACGCGCCCAGGCACGCCGACGCTTTCAGCGACGAGATCGCGCCGAGGACCGCGTCGTTCGACCAGGCGGACACCTCGGCCGAGCCGCAGTGGCTCCGGGAGCGCGCACCGCTGTCGGCGAAGGACGTGCGCAGGATCGACCGGGTGCATCGGAACCGGCTGCGCGCCATGCTGGGCGTCGACGACATGGTGGGCGACCTGGTCGCCACGCTGGCCAGGACCGGCCGCCTGGACGACACCTACATCTTCCTCACCTCCGACAACGGCTTCCATCTGGGTCAGCATCGGCTGCGACCGGGCAAGACGACACCGTTCGAGGAGGACATCCGCGTTCCGATGATCGTCAGGGGTCCCGGTGTCGCCCCCGGCAGCGCGATCGGCGCGCTGGCCTCGACCGTCGACCTCGCGCCCACGTTCGCCGAGCTCGGCGGGGCCGTCACGCCGTCGTACGCCGAGGGTCGTTCGCTCGTCCCGCTCCTGCAGGGCCGTACGGTGCCGTGGCGCAACGCCGTGCTCGTGGAGTTCGCCCATGCCGACTATTCGCCGCGGACTCCGCCCGACTACGGCGTGCTGCGCACCGACCGCTACAGCTACGTCGAGTACGCCACGGGCGAGCGGCAGCTCTACGACCTGAGCGAGGATCCGGCGCAGCTGCACAACCTCGCCGCGACGGCCGATCCCTTCCTGATGGTCGCGCTCTCGGCTCGACTGGCGATGCTGCGCACCTGTGCCGGCGTCACCTGCCGGGTCGCCGACGCGGCCGTGGCGGCCGACGGCGCCCGCGCCCCGCCCGCGCCACTCCAGTGATCGAGGCTCCACCAGACGGCCACCGTCCCCAGGGCGGTGGCCGTTCCCACATTTCTCCCCATATGGTAATGGGAGCGCTCCCAAGAGATGTTTGTCCCCTTATATCCGTTTTTCTGGCTCTAATCCCCGTCGGAGTAACAGTTGGGTTTCAGCGTATTGACGCCCGAGGTGCCGATGGAGGACTCTTCGTGGGAGCGCTCCCAACGAGGGATCGCAGCTGGTACGGCAGTGCCACGCAGCAGTTACTGACCAGTGGCCAAACACGGGCCGTCGACTCGGGGACCGGCCTGAGACACACCCTCCCATCGAGACTTCGGGATACCACCTGAGAGGGGTCCGAAATGACTGGCAACTCACGTCGCGGCAGGATGCTCGCGATCGCCGCGGCGTCCGCGCTCGCCCTGAGCGTCGTCACCGCCTGCAGCTCCGACGACGGCGAGGACAACGCGTCGGACAGCGCCTCCACGGCCGCCTCCGAGCCGGTCACCATCGTCGTCCAGACCTTCGGCGGCGGCAAGAACTTCGGTTACAAGGAGGCGATCGACAAGTGGAACGCCGAGCACCCTGACATCCAGATCAAGAACGACAACCTGACCGACCAGTTCGAGCAGGTCTACTGGCCGCAGTTGATCCAGTGGCTGCAGTCGGGCACCGGCGCCGGCGACGTCGTCGGCATCGACGAGGGCGGCATGGGCCTCGCCAAGGCGCACCCGGAGTGGTGGGCCGACCTCGGCGAGCTCGGCCTGAGCGGCCGCAAGGCCGACTTCCCCGACTGGAAGTGGGAGAACGGCGTCACCGCCGACGGCAAGCTCTTCGGTCTCGGCACCGACGTCGGCGGCATGAGCCTGTGCTACCGCAAGGACCTGTTCGAGAAGGCGGGCCTGCCGGGCGACCGCGACGAGGTCGGCAAGCTCTGGCCTACCTGGGACGACTTCGTCAAGGTCGGTCACCGGTTCCAGGAGAAGATCAAGGACACCAAGTTCGTCGACGGCACCAACACGCTCTACAACGTGGTCCTGGTGCAGGAGGGCGCCAAGAACGGCAACGTCACCTACTTCGGCAAGGGCAACAAGCTCATCGTCGACTCGAACCCGGCCGTCAAGGCCTCCTACGACTTCGCCGAGAAGATCAGCAAGGAGGGCCTCACCGCCAAGCTGCGCAACTTCACCGAAGAGTGGTTCACCGGCATGAAGAAGGGGCAGTTCGCCACCCTCGGCTGCCCGTCGTGGATGCTCGGCGTGGTCAGCGGCGACAACGCCGGCGGCCCGGAGGGCAAGGGCAAGTGGGACGTCGCGGCGGTGCCCGGCGGCGGCGGCAACTGGGGCGGCTCCTGGCTCGCGGTGCCCAAGCAGTCCAAGCACCCCAAGGAGGCCGCGCAGGTCCTCGACTACCTGACCGGCAAGGACGCCCAGGTGAGCGTCTTCGACTACGCGGGCAACATGCCGAGCAACACCCAGGCTCAGCAGGACCCGGCGGTCCAGGGCGCGAAGAACGAGTACTTCAACGACGCCCCGGTCGGTGACATCTTCGCCAAGTCCGCCGCCTCGCTCCAGCCGATCTTCCTCGGCGTCAAGCACGCCCAGGTGAAGAACGCGGTCGAGTCCGTGGTCTCGGCCATCGACGACGGCTCGGTGGCGTACGCGGACGGCTGGAAGCGTCTCGTCGACGACGCCGTGAAGGCCGCGGGCTGAGCTGTCCCTCGCCCGCGTCAGGTGAACCGGCCCGCCGCAGCGGCGCCCCGCCGGCGGACCGGTCGCCTGCTTCACCGAAAGGTAACCCATGAGCCTGCACGTCGACGCCGGTCAGCCCACCCGGGCGCCGGTCCCACCCGACAGGAGGCACGTACGGCGGAATTCCCCCCGGTCGTTCAGGACCTGGCTGGACCTCAAGGCCGCGCCGTACCTCCTGGTCTCTCCGTACTACCTGCTCTTCCTGCTCTTCGGGCTCTTCCCGCTCGGCTTCACCCTCTACTACGCCTTCTTCACCTACGACCTCACCGGCACGGTCGAGTGGACCGGCGTGGGCAACTTCACCGGCCTGCTGTCCGACTCCGCCTTCTGGAAGGCGGTCGTCAACACGCTCGGGATGTTCGCCATCGCGACGGTGCCGCAGATGCTGCTGGCGCTGCTGCTCGCCGACGCGCTGAACAAGCGGTTCAAGGGCCAGTTGTTCGTCCGGATGGGCGTCCTGCTCCCCCTGGTCACCTCGGTCGTCGCGGTCGCCGTGGTGTTCACCCAGCTCTACGGCCGGGACTGGGGCCTGATCAACTGGGTGCTCAGCTGGTTCGGGGCCGACCCGGTCTCCTGGAAGACCGAGCGCATCCCCTCCTGGCTCGCCATCGCCACGATGATCGACTGGCGGTGGACCGGCTACAACGCGATCATCTTCCTGGCCGGCATGCAGACGATCCCCAGGGACCTCTACGAGGCGGCCTCGATCGACGGCGCCTCCCGGAGGCGCCAGTTCTGGCAGATCACCGTGCCGATGCTCCGGCCCACCATGATCTTCGTGGTGCTGAACTCGACGATCGGCGGCCTCACGCTGTTCGCCGAGCCGACCACGTTCTACAACGGCAACGTCCACGGCGGCACCGACAGCCAGTTCCAGACCGTCTCGATGTTCATCTTCGAGCAGGGCTTCCGCGAGTTCGACTACGGCTACGCCTCCGCCGCGGCCTGGCTGCTGTTCCTGCTCATCCTCATCGGATCGCTCATCAACTTCCTGCTCGTCCGCCGGATCGGGGGCAACAAGTGACCACGCTCTCCGCGCCCGCCGGCACGCGGCGGCGCCGTACCAAGGGGCAGCCCGCCGGCATCTGGACCGCCACGCCGTTCACGAAGATCGTGCTCGCCGTCACGATCGTCATCTCGGCGTTCCCGCTCTACTGGATGATCGTCATCGCCTCGCGCACCAACGGCGACGCCACCGACGTCCCGCCGCCCTTCCTGCCCGGCGGCAACCTCGGCGAGAACATCCAGCGTGTGCTGTCCAACCCGGACGCGCACTATATGACCGGTCTGACCAACTCCTTGATCATCGCCGTCGCGGTGACCGCGTCTGTGGTGCTGATCTCCACGTTCGCCGGTTTCGCCTTCGCCCGGCTGCGCTTCAAAGGCGGCAAGATCCTGCTGCTGCTGGTCCTGGTGACCATGATGGTGCCACTGCAGCAGATGGGCATCGTGCCCCTCTACCGGGTGATGGTCAGCCTCGGGTGGGTGGGCTCGATCAAGGCGGTGATCATGCCCTACCTGCTCAACGGCTTCGGTGTCTTCCTCATGACGCAGTACACCGATCAGGCCGTGCCGAACGAGCTGGTGGAGGCCGCCCGGGTCGACGGCGCGTCCACCCTGAGGATCTGGTTCAACGTCGTCCTGCCGGCCGTACGGCCGGGCATGGCCGTGCTCGGCATCAACACGTTCATGCTCACCTGGAACGACTTCATGTGGCCGCTGCTCGTGCTGACCCCGGACAACCCGACGGTCCAGGTCGCCATCAACTCGCTGAACGCGAAGTACGGCACCGACTACGTACTGATCTTCAGCGGCACGCTGATGTCGATCCTCCCGCTCATCGTCGTTTTCATCGCGTTCGGCCGACAGATCATCGGCGGACTCATGGAAGGTGCAGTCAAAGCGTGACCACGCAAGGCACACGACCCGCGACGCAGACCCCGGGCCTGATGTTCCCCACCGGGTTCGTCTGGGGCGCCGCCACCTCCGCCTACCAGGTCGAGGGGTCGATCTCAGCCGACGGGCGGGGGACCTCGATCTGGGACACCTTCTGCCGTCAGGACGGCCGGATCGTGGGCGGCGACAACGCCGAGGTCTCGATCGACCACTACAACCGGTACGCCGAGGACGTCCGGCTGATGGCCGATCTGGGGCTGACCGCCTACCGGTTCTCCGTCTCGTGGCCGCGCATCCAGCCCGACGGCTCGGGGGCGTACAACGCCAAGGGCCTCGACTTCTACAAGCGGCTGGTCGACGAGCTGCTCAGCTACGGCATCGACCCCTGGCTGACCCTCTACCACTGGGATCTCCCCCAGGCGCTCGAGGACGCCGGCGGGTGGCCCGTACGGGACACGTCGAAGCGCTTCGCCGACTTCGCCGCGACCGTGCACGCCGAGCTGGGCGACCGGGTGCGCAACTGGAGCACGGTCAACGAGCCGTGGTGCTCGGCCTTCGTCGGGTACGCCTCCGGAGAGCACGCTCCGGGACGGCGCGAGCCGGCGGCGGCCATCCGCGCGGCGCACCACCTCAACCTCGCCCACGGCCTCGCCGTACAGGCGATGCGCGCGCAGCACGCGGACTCGCGGATCGGCGGGTGCGTGAACCTCTACGCGATCACCCCGGCCACCGGCAGCGAGGAGGACGCGGACGCGGCCCGGCGCATCGACGGCCTGCAGAACCGGTTCTTCCTGGACGCGCTGCTCAAGGGCGCCTACCCCGAAGACGTGCTGAAGGACCTCGGCGCGGTCACCGACCCCGGCTTCATCGCGGACGGCGACCTCGGCGTGATCGCCGCGCCGCTCGACATGCTGCTGATCAACTACTACAGCCGCTTCACGGTGTCGGGTGTGCCCGGCGGCGCGCGGTCGGCCGCCGCCGCGCCGACGGACTCCGGCTCGCCCTGGGTGGGCAGCGAGCACGTCGGCTTCGTCAACGGCGGCCGGCCGGTCACCGCGATGGGCTGGGAGATCGACGGCGCCGGGCTGCGCGAGGTGCTCGACCGGCTGGTCGCGGAATATCCGCGGCTCCCCCTCTACATCTCCGAGAACGGCGCGGCCTTCGACGACGTGGTCGCCGGGGACGGCACGATCCACGACCCCGAGCGTGCGGCCTACATCGACGCGCATCTGCGGGTCTGCCACGAGGCCGTCGAGGCGGGCATACCGCTGAACGGCTACTTCGCCTGGTCGCTGATGGACAACTTCGAGTGGGCCTGGGGGTACGGCAAGCGCTTCGGCCTGGTCTACGTGGACTATGAGACACAGATCAGGACAATGAAGTCGAGCGCCCTCTGGTACGCCGACGTCATCCGGCACGGCGGGCTGCCGGGTCCGGCAGAATAGGCGCAGAACAGGACGAGGGGGCTACGCAGATGAACGGTGACCACCGTTCGGGAGGGCGGCCGACACTTGAGGCGGTCGCCGCTCGCGCCGGGGTCGGCCGCGGCACGGTGTCGCGCGTGATCAACGGGTCACCCAAGGTCAGCGACAAGGCTCGGGACGCCGTGCTGCAGGCCATCCAGGAGCTCGGCTACGTGCCCAACCGGGCGGCGCGGACGCTGGTCACCAACCGGACGGACACCATCGCACTGGTGGTGTCCGAGTCCGAGCAGCGGGTCTTCGACGAGCCGTACTTCGCCGGGGTCATCCGCGGCATCGGCTCGGCGTTGGCGGAGACCGGCCTCCAGCTCATCCTGACCATGGCACAGAACCGCCGGGAGCACGACCGGCTGGAGCACTACCTGACCGGCCAGCACGTGGACGGCGTCCTGCTGACCTCGGTCCACGGCGCCGATCCCCTGCCGGGCCGGCTGGAGAAGATGGGCGTGCCGACCGTGCTGGGTGGCCGCCCGGTCGGGCTGAACCCGTACAGCTACGTCGACATGGACAACCGGGCGGGCGCGCGGCAGGCGGTCAAGTATCTGATCTCCAAGGGCCGCGGCCGCATCGCCACGATCGCGGGCCCGCAGGACATGGGCGTGGGCGTCGACCGTCTCGCGGGATATCGCGACGCCCTGCTCGCCACCGGCATGACCGAGCGCGTCGCCTACGGGGACTTCTCCGAGGAGAGCGGCGAGGCGGCGATGCGTGAACTGCTGGAGCGACACCCGGACCTGGACGCCGTGTTCACGGCGTCGGACCCGATGGCGATGGGCGCGCTGCACGTGCTCAAGGAGCGGGGCATGCGAGTGCCCGACGACGTCGCCCTCATCGGTTTCGAGGACTCCAAGGTCGCGCTGCACACCGATCCCCCGCTCACCAGCGTGCACCAGCCGACCGAGGCGATGGGCAGGCAGATGGTTCAGCTGCTGATCGCCCGCATCAACGGGGATCCGCTGGAGCAGCCGGTCGTGATCCTCGACACGCACCTGGTGATCCGCGCCTCGGCTTGACGGACGGAAGCACACTCTCTCCGCCACAAGGGACTAACTTGACAGGTCATGGGAGCGCTTCCACATCTCCGTCCCCATCTTGGATCCATGGCGGAGAGCTGGGCTAAAGTCCTGTGCGTACTTGACCTGTTTCGTGTCGTCTCTCGGTGAGAGGACTCCCCGTGCCCGATCACACCATCCTCGGCGGCGGCTACCTCGCCACGATCAGCGAGCGGGGCGGAGCCCTGCGCGTACTGCGCCATGGCGGCCGTGACCTGGTGACGAGTTGGCCGCCGGAGGGCCCGATCCCCTACTACAGCGGCACCGTGCTCGCACCGTGGCCGAACCGGGTCATCGGCGGGGCGTACGTCTTCGGGGGGCGCCGTCACAACCTGCCGGTGAACGAGCCCGATCGCGGGCACGCGCTGCACGGCCTGGTCGCGGACGAGGTGTGGGAGTGCGCGGAGGTGTTCTCCGCCGAGGACGACCACTGCTTCGTCCGGCTGACGCACATGATCGAGCCGACCCCGGGTTACCCCTTCAGGATCGCGCTGGAGGTACGGCACGCCGTCGCGGCCGACGGCCTCACCACGACGCTCACCGCGCAGAACGTCGGCGGCGCCCCCGCGCCCTACGGCTGCGGGCCGCACCCCTGGCTGCTGGCCGGCCCCGACGTACGGGAGTGCGAACTGGAGCTGCCGGCCTCCCGCGTGCTGCTCACCGACGAATCCCTCGCTCCGCTGGCGCTGGAGGACGTGGCGGCGACGCCGTACGACTTCCGGACCTCGCGGGTCCTCGGGGACGTCGCGATCGACAACGCCTTCACCGCCATCGGCGTGGGCCGGGTGCGGGTGCGCGGCCCGGAGGGTGGGGTGGAGCTCACCTGGGATCCCGCTGTGCTGCCCTGGGTCCAGGTCTGCACCGGCACCTACCTCGACCACCGGGGGCTGGCCGTGGAGCCGATGACCTGCCCGCCGGACGCGTTCAACTCCGAGGCCGATCTGGTCGTGCTGAACCCCGGCGACAAGCACGAGGCGACATGGACCATCGCGATCTTCAACGAGAGTTGAATCCTCAGCACCCCGACCAAGGCGGTCCCCCGGCTGAACCTCCGCCGCGTCCGGGCCGGGCGCCGCCTGCGGGTATCGCCATTCATACGAAGCTCATGCGATAATTTCACCGGGTGGTGAATTATGCGTACCACATGTGTGATCGCGGGCGGCGGTCCCGCGGGGGCGATGCTCGCGCTGCTCCTGGCCCGCGCGGGGGTGGACGTGACGCTGCTGGAGAAGCACGGCGACTTCCTGCGCGACTTCCGCGGCGACACGATCCACCCCTCGACCCTGCAGGTGCTCGACGAGATCGGGCTGGCCGAGGCCTTCCACCGGCTGCCGCACCGCAAGGCGTACCGCATGGCCATCGAGGCCGACGACGCCCGGATCCCGATCGCCGATCTGAGCGCGCTTTCCGGTAAATACCGTTACATCGCCTTCGTTCCGCAGTGGGACTTTCTCAACCTGGTCACCGCCGAGGCCGGCAGATACCCCAACTTCCGGCTGCTCATGCGTTCCCGGGTGACCGGCCTGATCGTCGAGGGCGGCGTCGTCCGTGGCGTGCGCTACCGGGACGAGAGCGGCGAGCACGAGATCAGGGCCGCGCTCACCGTGGGCGCCGACGGCCGCGACTCGGACGTACGGCGGGCCGCCGGGCTGCGGCCCAAGGAGTTCGGCGCGCCGATGGACGTCGTCTGGCTGCGCCTTCCCCGCGATCCCGGCGATCCCGGCCAGCCGTTCCTGCGGGCTTCGGCCGGGCATCTGATGGCGGCGATCAACCGGGAGACCTACTGGCAGCTCGCCTACGTCATCCCGAAGGGCGGCTACGACGAGCTCAAGGCGAGGGGCATCGAGGAGCTGCGCGCGACGGTCGCCCGGCTGCTGCCGTACCTGGCCGACCGGGTCGGCGAGCTGCACGGCTTCGACGAGGCCGGGTTCCTGCGCGTGGCGGTCGACCGGCTGGCCCGCTGGCACCGTCCCGGCCTGCTGCTGATCGGGGACGCCGCGCACGCCATGTCGCCCATTTTCGGTGTCGGCATCAACCTCGCGGTGCAGGACGCGGTGGCCACCGCCAACATCGTCGGGCCCGCCCTGCTGCGCGGCCCCGGCCCGAGACCGCCAGAGGTCCCCGAGGCGCTGCTGGCGCGGGTGCGGCGCCGCCGCGCCCTGCCCACCGTGGTCACCCAGACCGCCCAGCGAGTGGTGCAGCGCCTGCTGATCCGGCCGGCACTGAGCCGGTCCGGGCGGCAGGTGCTGCCGCCCGGCATCGCCCGGCTGCCGGTGATCAGCGGCCTCGCCCGCCGCTTCATCGGTCACGGCGTGCTGCCGGAGCACGTACGGCTACCCGCCCGGCAAACAGGATCTCATTAGGCGGACGCCTGGCGGCCGCATCGGGCCGCGTGCAATAACCTTGGGTGCCGTGAGCGCTAGCATCAACCTCGACACGTGGCGTGACCTGCCCGCCGCACAGCAGCCCGACTGGCCCGACCGCGGCGAGCTCGACAGGGTCGTCGCCGAACTGGCGGGGCTGCCCCCGCTGGTGTTCGCGGGCGAGTGTGACCGGCTCAAGGCCGAGATGGCCGCCGTCGCCAGGGGCGAGGCCTTCGTGCTCCAGGGCGGCGACTGCGCCGAGACCTTCGCCGGCGCCACGGCCGAGAACGTGCGCGACAAGCTCAAGACCCTGCTGCAGATGGCGATCGTGCTCACCTACGCGGGACGCGTCCCGGTCGTGAAGATCGGCCGCCTGGCGGGTCAGTTCGCCAAGCCGCGTTCCAAGTCCGTCGAGGTCCGCGACGGCGTGGAGCTGCCCGCCTACCGTGGCGACATGGTCAACGGCTTCGACTTCACCGCCGAGGCGCGCCGGCCCGACCCCGCTCGTCTGCTGCGGGCCTACCACTCCTCCTCGGCCACGCTCAACCTCGCCCGGGCGTTCACCAAGGGCGGCTACGCGGACCTCCGGCAGGTGCACGCCTGGAACCAGGACTTCGTGGCCGAGTCCCCGGCGGGGCGGCGCTACGACCAGCTCGCCCGGGAGATCGACCAGGCGCTCGCGTTCATGCGGGCCTGCGGGGCCCAGCCCGAGGAGTTCCACACGGTGGAGTTCTACTCCTCGCACGAGGCGCTGATCCTCGACTACGACCGGGCTCTCACCCGGATCGACTCCCGCACCGGCCTGCCGTACGACGTGTCGGGGCACATGGTGTGGATCGGTGAGCGCACCCGCCAGCTCGACGGCGCCCACGTGGAGTTCTTCAGCAAGATCCGCAATCCGATCGGGGTGAAGCTCGGCCCGACGACCACTCCGGAGGAGGCCATCGCGCTCATCGAGAAGCTGAACCCGGACAACGAGCCGGGCCGGCTGACCTTCATCAGCCGCATGGGCGCCGGCCGGGTCAGGGAGGCGCTGCCGACGCTGGTGGAGAAGGTCAGGGCGAGCGGCGCCACCGTCGCCTGGATCTGCGACCCCATGCACGGCAACACCTTCGAGGCTCCGAGCGGGCACAAGACGCGGCGCCTGGACGACGTGCTCGACGAGGTCGCCGGTTTCTTCGAGGTGCACCACTCGCTGGGCACCCACCCCGGCGGCATCCACATCGAGTTCACCGGTGACGACGTGACCGAGTGCGTCGGCGGCGGGCACGGCATCGTCGAGGAGGACCTGGCGCTGCGGTACGAGACCGCGTGCGACCCGCGGCTCAACCGCAGCCAGTCCCTGGACCTCGCGTTCCGGGTGGCCGAGCTCTACCGCTCGGCCTGACATCTGGGCCGCGCGCGGCGGTCAGCGTTGGTCGACCATGACTTCGATGCTGTAGTCCTGCGCGCGGTAGCAGTGGTCGCCGTACTCCACCGGGCTGCCGACGGCGTCGAAGGCGACACGTGTCATCGTGAGCACGGGCTCGGTCGGCCTGAGCCTGAGGTGGCGCCGCTCCGCCGTGGCCGGCGTGCGTGCGCCGATCGTCTGATGCGCGACGACGGGGCGCACGCCCCGGCGTCGCAGCACGGCGTACAGCCCCTCCGTCTCGAGTTCCGCGGGCGTGACGTCCAGGAGGGCCGGGGGCAGCCAGTTGCGCAGCACGGCCAGCGGCCGGTCGTCGGAGAGCCGCAGCCGCACGATCGACAGCAGTTCGGCGTCGGCCGGTAGGTCCAGCGCCGCGGCCACGCGTTCGTCGCACACCACCTCGTGGCTGAGCACCACGGTGGACGGCCGGCCGCCGACGCGCATGAGGTCGTCGTAGAGGCTGGTGAGCTCGGCCCGCCGGTGCACCTTGCGATTGGCCACCGTGGTGCCGAGGCCGCGTCGCCGTACCAGCAGGCCCTGGTTCACCAGCTCCTGGATCGCCCGCCGCACCGTCGGCCGCGACAGGTTGAGCCGCTCGGCGAGCGCGATCTCGTTCTCGAACGGGTCGCCGGGCTGCAGCGTGCCACTCGCGATCGCCAAGCTGAGCTGCTCGGCGAGCTGGTGGTAGAGGGGCACTGGGGAGGAGCGGTCGATCGTCACGCCCACTTGGATTGCCACGGCGAAAAGTTTACCTCGAACATGTACGTACGACGTTATGAAAACATGTTAGGACAAACTCTTGACGCGACATTGGTGGCGGGGCAGGCTTCACCCATCGCCGCCGTGGCCCGGCTGACCACGGTGGCCGCCGGATCACCGTCCTCGAGTGATTGGAACGCGGATGCGCATCGGGCTTGCGGGTGTCGGACGGATAGGCGCCTTCCACGCCAGGACACTGGCCGGTCTCGACTTCGTCGACGAGCTCGTGGTGACGGACGCCGACCTGGAGGCCGCCAAGGCCGTCGGGGACGAACTGGGCGCCGAGGTCGCGCCGGACGCCGAGACGCTGCTGGCGTCGGGCGTCGACGGCTTCGTGATCGCCACCGCCACGCCCGCCCACGCGCCGCTGCTGCGCCTGGGCATCGCCGCCGGAGTGCCGACCTTCTGCGAGAAGCCGGTGGCGGCCACCCTCGACGAGACGCTCGCGCTGACCACGCTCGTCGCGGACGCCGGCGTGCCGGTCCACGTCGGCTTCCAGCGGCGCTTCGACGCGGGCTACCGGCGGGCCCGGCAGGCGGTCGAGTCCGGGGAGCTGGGTTTCGTTCACACCATCCGCGCCAACACCCACGACCAGGCCCCGCCGCACGCGTCCTACATCCCGACCTCCGGCGGCATCTTCCGCGACTGCAACGTGCACGACTTCGACATCCTCCGGTTCGTCACGGGCCGGGAGGTCGTCACCGTGTACGCCACGGGCGCCAACAAGGGCGCGGACTTCTTCGCCGAGGCCGGGGACGTCGACACCGGCGGCGCGCTGCTGACCCTGGACGACGGCACGATCGCGCTGGTCTCCTCCACCCGCTACAACGGCGGCGGCCACGACGTCCGGATGGAGATCCACGGCAGCGAGGGCACCATCGCCGTCGGGCTCGACCACTCGCTGGCCATGCGATCGGCCGAGGACGGCGCCGACTTCCCGCGCGGCCCCCAGAAGTGGTCGTTCATGGAGCGCTTCCTGCCCGCCTACCAGGCCGAGCTCACCGCCTTCGCCGACGTCGCCCGCGGCCTGCGGCCGTCCCCGTGCACCGTACGGGACGCCCTCGAGGCCTTCCGCATCGCCGAGGCGTGCGAGCTGTCACGTGCGGAACGCAGGCCCGTCGCCCTTTCGGAGATAAGCGGCCCGGGGATAGAGGGTCCGGGGACAGCGGGCATCGACGAGATCGAGGGGATGTAGGACATGAGCGCTGAGGACACGACCACCGGCACCGCGGCGGCCGCCCCCCTGGCGAACCGCGTGGCCGGGGCGCCCATCTCGTGGGGCGTCTGCGAGGTGCCGGGGTGGGGCCACCAGCTCGAGCCCGCCACCGTGCTGCGCGAGATGCGCGAGCTGGGCCTGGCCGCGACCGAGTTCGGCCCCGACGGTTTCCTGCCCGACACGCCGGAGGCCAAGGCCTCGACGCTGGCCGGATTCGGCCTGAAGGCGGTCGGGCAGTTCGTCCCCGTCGTCCTGCACGACCCCGCCCACGATCCGCTGCCCGAGGTGGAGCGAGCCATGGGCGGGCTGGTCGCCGCCCAGGCGTCCACGGTCGTCATCGCGGCCGCCACCGGGCAGGCCGGCTACGACGCCCGGCCGGAGCTCGACGACTCCGGCTGGTCGACGCTGCTGGGCAACCTCGACCGGATCACCGGCGCGGCCGCCGACCGCGGGCTCGTGGCCACGCTGCATCCGCACGTCGGCACGATGATCGAGAGCGGGGAGGAGACGGCCCGGGTGCTCGACGGCAGCCGCATCGGCCTGTGCCTCGACACCGGCCACCTCCTCATCGGCGGCGGCGACCCCGTCGCCGTCGCCCGGCGGCATCCCGACCGGATCGCCCACGTCCACCTGAAGGACGTCCGCACCGACTGGGCGCGGCGGGTCCGCGACGGCGAGGCGACCTACACCGAGGCGGTGGCCGGCGGGATGTACGTCCCGCTCGGCCGGGGCGACGTCGACATCGCGGCCATCGTGTCGGCTCTGGAGGGCGGCGGATATCAGGGTTGGTACGTCCTGGAACAGGACACCATCCTCACCGGACCCGGAGGCGCGGATCCCGCGCGGGACGTGCGGGCGAGCCTGGAGCACCTGCTCTCCGTAGCGGGCGAGACGGGCGAAATGGGGACCTGACGATGACGGCGTACGACCTGGTGGCCGTGGGCCGGTGCGGGGTGGACATCTACCCGCTCGACCACGGCGTGGGCCTCGAAGACGTCGAACGCTTCGAGAAGTTCCTCGGCGGCAGCGCGACCAACGTCGCGGTGGCCGCGGCCCGCCACGGGCGCCGAGCCGCGATCATCACGCGGACCGGGCGGGACCCCTTCGGCCGCTATGTCCACCGCGCGCTGCGCGATTTCGGGGTCGACGACCGCTTCGTCACCGAGGTGGACGGGCCGCCGACGCCGGTGACCTTCTGCGAGATCTTCCCGCCCGACGACTTCCCGCTGTACTTCTACCGCTACCCCGTCGCCCCGGACCTGATGATCGAGCCGGACGAGATCCCGCTCGACGCCGTACGCGAGGCCGCCGTCTTCTGGGCGACCGGCACCGGACTGTCGCAGGAGCCCTCGCGTGCCGCGCACTTCGCCGCCTGGCGGGCGCGCGGCCGGCGGGCGCACACCGTCCTCGACCTCGACTACCGGCCCATGTTCTGGCCCGACCCCGCCGAGGCGGGCACGCAGACGGGCGCCGCCCTGGAGCATGTCACGGTCGCGGTCGGCAACCGGGAGGAGTGCCAGGTCGCCGTCGGCGAGACCGACCCCCGGCGCGCGGCCGACGCGCTGCTCGAACGCGGCGTCGAGCTCGCGATCGTCAAGCAGGGCCCCAGGGGGGTGCTCGCCGCGACCGCCGACGAGTGCGTCGAGGTGCCGCCGTTCCCGGTGAAGGTCGTCAACGGCCTCGGCGCCGGTGACGCGTTCGGCGGCGCCCTCGTCCACGGCCTGCTGAGCGGGTGGGACCTGCACCGCGTGCTGCGGTTCGCCAACGTGGCCGGCGCGATCGTCGCGTCCCGGCTCGAATGCTCGAGTGCCATGCCGTACGAGGCGGAGGTCGAGGCCGTCCTCGCCGGCGAGGACAAGGAGGGGGGACGATGACCCCGACGACCCCGACGACACCGACGACCCCGACAGCCCCGGGGCGCGGCCGCGCGGGCATCGCCGAGCTGACCGAGATCCGGGTGCGCGAGCCGCAGCGGATCACCGAGGGGTGGGCCGCCCGGGGACGTCGAGATCTCGCGGGTGAGGACGGCAGGCTGCTCATCGTCGCGGCCGACCATCCGGCCCGGGGCGCGCTCGGCGTACGCGGCGACCGGCGGGCCATGGCCTCCCGCAGCGACCTGCTGCGCCGCCTTGCCATCGCGCTGTCGCGCCCGGGCGTCGACGGGGTGCTCGGCACGCCCGACGTCCTCGACGACCTGCTGCTGATGGGCGCCCTGGAGGACAAGCTCGTCATCGGCTCGATGAACCGGGGCGGGCTGCAGGGCTCGGTCTTCGAGTTCGACGACCGCTTCACGGCCTACACGGCCGGCGAGATCGCCGGCCGGGGGCTCGACGGCGGCAAGATGCTCACCCGGATCTGCCTGGGCGACCCCGGCACGGCGGCCACCCTCGAAGCCAGTGCCCGCGCGGTCACCGAGCTGGCGTCCCATGGTGTGATGGCAATGGTGGAGCCGTTCCTTTCGGTTCGTCAGGAGGGCCGGGTGCGCAACCTGCTCGACCCCGACTCGACCATCACGTCGATCAACATCGCCGCCGGGCTCGGGGTCACGAGCCGGCACACCTGGCTGAAGCTGCCGGTCGTCGACGAGCTGGAGCGGGTGATGGACGCGACGACGCTGCCGACCCTGCTGCTCGGCGGTGATCCGAGCGGCCATCCAGACGAGACGTTCGCCGCGTGGGGCCGGGCCCTGGAGCTGCCCGCCGTACGCGGCCTGGTGGTCGGGCGGGCGCTGCTCTTCCCTCCGGACGGCGACGTGGCGGCCGCCGTCGACATCGCATCGCGACTCGTGCACGGGCCCAGGTCATGAGGGCCCGAATCATGAGTACGCAGGCCAGGAGGGGCAGGTCATGAACGACGCCAGGCGATGGGTCCACCCGTACGGCACGGCCGTCGAGGGCGACTTCCAGGTTTCGATCACCGACGCCCTCGACGGATGGCGGCACACGCGCCTGCGGGTCGCCGCGTTGGAGCCGGGTGGCAGCGTGGAGCTCGCCACCGGAGACGACGAGATCATCGTGGTGCCGCTGGAGGGCGGCTGCGACGTCACCGTGGTCGATCACGCGGGTGAGCGGCACGAGGTCCGGCTCGCCGGGCGGGAGAGCGTCTTCGCGAGTCCGACCGACATCGCCTACGTGCCGCCCGGCGCGAGCCTGACGGTGCGCGCGGTGCGCGGCGACGGGGTGCGCGGCATCGGCGTGCGCGGCGACGGCGCCCCGGCCAGGGTCGCCCTCTGCGGCGCCAGGGCGGCCAGGCGGCCGGCGCCGCTTCCGTTCCGGTACCTGGCCGCGGCGAACGTCCCGGTGGAGCTGCGCGGCGCCGGCCGGGCCTCGCGCGAGGTGCGCAACTTCGGCGTGCCGGGAGTGCTCGACGCCGACTCGATCATCGCCTGCGAGGTGATCACCCCGGCCGGGAACTGGAGCTCCTATCCCCCGCACAAGCACGACGAGGAGCGCGACGGGGTGGAGACCGAGCTGGAGGAGATCTACTACTTCGAGGTCCGGGCCGACGACGGCGCGCCGCCGGGCGCCGACCCGGTCGGCTACCAGCGCGTGTACGGCACCGCCGAGCGGCCCATCGACGTGCTCGCCGAGGTCCGCTCCGGCGACGTCGTGCTCGTGCCGCACGGCTGGCACGGCCCGGCGATGGCCCCGCCCGGGTACGACCTCTACTACCTCAACGTGATGGCCGGTCCCGGCCCGGTCCGGGCCTGGCTGATCTGCGACGATCCCGCCCACAGGTGGGTGCGGGACTCCTGGGCGGGACAGGACGCCGACCCGAGACTGCCGATGGGAGGAGCCCGATGACCTCGCGAGCGGACACGACACGCCTGACCGTGGGCCAGGCGATCGTGCGTTTCCTGGCCGCCCAGTGGACCGAACGCGACGGCGAGCGGCAGCAGCTGTTCGCCGGATGCCTGGGGATCTTCGGGCACGGCAACGTCGCCGGTCTCGGCCAGGCGCTGCTGCAGAACGAGCTCGGCGGCGGCGACGAGCGGCTGCCGTACGTGCTGGCCCGCAACGAGCAGGCGATGGTCCACACGGCGGTGGCGTACGCACGGCAGAAGGACCGCCTGCGGACGTGGGCGTGCACCGCGTCAATCGGCCCCGGCTCGACGAACATGCTGACCGGGGCGGCGCTCGCCACGGTCAACCGGCTGCCGGTGCTGCTGCTGCCCTCGGACACGTTCGCGACGCGGGTGGCCGCGCCCGTGCTGCAGGAGCTCGAGGTTCCGTACGCCGGTGACGTGTCCGTCAACGACGCCTTCCGCCCGGTGTCGCGCTTCTTCGACCGGGTGGCCCGGCCGGAGCAGCTGCCCGCGGCGCTGCTGGGCGCCATGCGGGTGCTCACCGATCCGGTGGAGACGGGGGCGGTCACTCTCGCGCTGCCGCAGGACGTGCAGGCCGAGGCGTACGACTGGCCCGTGGAGCTGTTCGGCGAGCGGGTGTGGCGGGTGGGCCGGCCCCTCCCCGAGGCGCCCGACATCGCGGCGGCGGCCGCGCTCATCCGCACCGCGCGGCGGCCGCTCGTCGTGGCCGGCGGCGGGGTGCACTACTCGGGCGCCGAGGACGCGCTGCGCGCGTTCTGCGCGGCGACCGGCATCCCGGTCGGCGAGACGCAGGCGGGCAGGGGCTCGTTGCCGCACGGCCATCCGCAGGCGATGGGCGCGGTCGGCTCGACGGGCACGACGGCCGCCAACGCGCTCGCCGCCGAGGCCGACCTGGTGATCGGCGTCGGCACCCGATACAGCGACTTCACCACCGCCTCACGCAGCGCCTTCCGGGACCCCGGCGTCCGGTTCGTCAACGTCAACATCGCCCGGTTCGACGCCGGGAAGCTCGCCGGGCTGGCGGTCGTCGCGGACGCTCGCGAGGCGCTCACCTCGCTCGCCGCCGCGCTCGGCGGATACGCCGTGGAGCCGGCTTATCGGGATCTCCAGGCGAGGCTGTGGCGCGACTGGGACGCGCTGGTCGAGGCGGCGTACAACCCGGCCGAGGAGGTGACCTCGGCGCTCGCCCCCGGTGTGCTCACCCAGGGCACGGTGCTCGGCCGGGTCAACGAGCTGTCCGACCCCCGTGACGTGGTCGTCTGCGCCGCCGGTTCCATGCCCGGCGACCTGCACAAGCTGTGGCGGGTGCGGGACCGCAGGGCCTACCACGTCGAGTACGGCTACTCCTGCATGGGGTACGAGATCCCCGGCGGCATCGGCGTGCGGCTGGCCGACCCCGACCGGGACGTGTTCGTGCTGGTGGGCGACGGCTCCTATCTGATGATGCCGACCGAGCTGGTCACCGCCGTGCAGGAACACATCAAGATCATCGTTGTCCTGGTGCAGAACCACGGCTTCCACTCGATCGGATCGCTGTCCGAATCGCTCGGGTCGCAGCGGTTCGGCACCGGCTACCGCTTCCGTGATCGGGTGACCGGCCGTCTGGAGGGGGCACGGCTGCCCGTCGACCTGGCGGCCAACGCCCGCAGCCTCGGCGCCACCGTGATCGAGGTGCGCGGCCGCGGGGAGCTCGATCAGGCGATCGCGGATGCCAAGGCCGCTCCCGCCGACGGCGGTCCGGTCGTCATCCACGTCGAGACCGACCCCACCGTACACGCCCCCGGCAGCGCGGCCTGGTGGGACGTCCCGGTCAGCCAGGTCAGCGACCTCGACAGCACCCGGCGGGCGTACGAGGAGTATGTCGCGCACAAGACGGCCCAGCGCCCCCTCCTGGCGCCGAGCGAGAGGACCGATCTCTGAGCCCCGAACCGACCTGAGCCCCCGAACCGACCAGAGCGAACGAGCACGAGCAACCGAGCACGAAACACCCCAGGAAACACCCCCGGAAACACCCAGGAAACACCCCCGATCCGTCCCGACGAGGTGACGGATGAGGAAAGGCAGATAGCAGTGGCCCGTACCTCCCGTATGACCATGCTGGTGACCGGCGCCGTGGCGGCGCTCGCCCTGGCGGCGTGCAGCTCCGGCGGAGGCAAGCAGTCCACCGACCAGGACGCGCCCGCTGCGGCGGCCGCGGACACCCCGAAGATGACGGTCGCCTTCATCACCCACGCCGCCCCCGGCGACACCTTCTGGGACCTGGTCCGCAAGGGCGCCGAGGCCGCGGCCCGCAAGGACAACATCGACCTGCAGTACCAGTCGGACCCGGACGGCGCGAACCAGGCCAACCTCGTCCAGTCGGCGATCGACAAGAAGGTCGACGGCATCGCGGTCACCCTGGCCAAACCGGACGCCATGAAGGCCAACGTGGAGAAGGCCGCCCAGGCCGGGGTGCCGGTCGTCGCGCTCAACGGCGGCATCGACGCGTGGAAGAGCATGGGCGTTCTCGGCTACTTCGGCCAGGACGAGCGGATCGCCGGTGAGGCGGCCGGTGAGCGGCTCAAGGCGGACGGCGCCAAGAAGGCGCTGTGCGTCATCCAGGAGCAGGGCCACGTCGGCCTGGAGGCCCGGTGCGACGGCGCCAAGTCCGCCTTCTCCGACATGGAGAAGATCTACGTCACCGGCACCGACATGCCGAGCGTCCAGGCGGCCATCACCTCGAAACTGCAGCAGGACCCGGGCATCGACCACGTGCTGACGCTCGGCGCGCCGTTCGCGATGACCGCCGTCAAGTCGGTGAAGGACGCGGGCACCTCGGCCAAGGTCGTCACCTTCGACACCAACAAGGAACTGGTGAGCGCGATCAAGGATGGCCAGGTCGAGTGGGCGGTCGACCAGCAGCCGTACCTGCAGGGCTACCTGGCGGTCGACAGCCTGTGGCTCTACAAGACCAACGGCAACATGATCGGCGGTGGTCAGGCGACGCTGACCGGGCCCGCGTTCATCGACAAGAGCAACGTCGCCGCGGTCGAGCAGTTCGCCGGCAACGGCACGAGGTGATCTGACATGACTGCTGCGGCAACGGAGCCGGGCAGGACGGAGGCGACCCGGGACGACCGGGTCGCCGGCCGGTCCCTGGCGGCGCGGCTGCTGAGCCGTCCCGAGGTCGGGTCGCTCGTCGGCGCAGTCGTGATCTTCCTGCTCTTCATGGCGGTGGCGGCGCCGTTCCGCAACGTCGCCAACATCGGGACCATCCTCTACGGCGCCTCGGCCATCGGCATCATGGCCGTCCCGGTGGCGCTGCTCATGATCGGCGGCGAGTTCGACCTGTCGGCCGGGGTGGCGGTCACCACCTCCGGCCTGTCCGCGTCCCTCATCGCCTGGAACTTCGGCCTGAACGTGTGGATGGGCGTTCTCCTGGCGCTGGCCGTCTCCCTGGCCATCGGCGCCTTCAACGGGTGGCTGCTGCTCAGGACCGGCCTGCCGAGCTTCCTCGTCACGCTGGGCACGTTCTTCATCCTGCAGGGCGTCAACCTGGGCGTGACGCGGCTGCTCACCGGCAACGTCGCGACCGCCGACATCAGCGACATGGACGGCTTCGCCGCCGCCCAGAAGGTCTTCGGGTCGGAGGTGGCGCTGGGGCCGGTCACGCTGAAGGTCACGGTTCTGTACTGGGTCGTGCTGACCGTCGTCGCGGCCTACGTCCTGCTGCGCACCAGGGTCGGCAACTGGATCTTCGCGGTCGGCGGTGACGCGGGGGCCGCCCGTGCCATGGGCGTCCCCGTCAGGGCGACCAAGATCGGCCTTTTCATGGCCGTCGGTTTCTGCGGCTGGGTGTCCGGCATGCACCTGCTGTTCCAGTTCAACACCGTCCAGTCCGGCGAGGGCATCGGCAAGGAGTTCATCTTCATCATCGCCGCGGTGATCGGCGGATGCCTGCTCACCGGCGGCTACGGCTCGGTCGTCGGCGCGTCGGTCGGCGCACTGATCTTCGGGATGACCCAGCTCGGCATCAACTACGCGGGATGGAACCCCGACTGGTTCAAGACCTTCCTCGGCGTGATGCTGCTGCTGGCGACCGTCGTGAACGTGTACGTGAAGCGGAAGGCGGATCTTCGATGAGCGTCGTGGACAACGCCGGCGTGGCCGACGCCCCCATCCTGGAACTGGACGATGTGGGCAAGAGCTACGGCAACGTGCACGCACTGCGCGGGGTCGGCCTCAACGTCCGGCAGGGGGAGGTCACCTGCGTGCTGGGGGACAACGGCGCGGGCAAGTCGACCCTGATCAAAATCATCGCCGGACTGCACGAGCACACCGACGGCACGATGCGACTCGACGGCGTCGCGTGCCGGTTCGGGTCGCCGCGCGACGCCCAGTCCCGCGGCATCGCCACCGTCTACCAGGATCTCGCGCTCGCCCCCCTCATGTCGGTGTGGCGGAACTTCTTCCTCGGCAACGAGCTGCGCAGGGGCCCGCTGCGCATCCTCGACATCGCCCGGATGAAGCGGATCTGCGGCGAGGAGCTGGTCAAGATGGGGGTGATCATTCCCGATCTCGACCGGCCGGTGGCGAGCCTGTCCGGCGGCCAGCGCCAGTGCATCGCGATCGCCCGCGCCATCTACTTCGGGGCCAGGGTCATCATCCTCGACGAGCCGACCGCCGCGCTCGGCGTCAAGCAGTCCGGCGTCGTCCTCAAGTACATCGTCAAGGCCCGGGACGCCGGCCTCGGCGTCATCCTCATCACCCACAATCCGCACCACGCCTATCTGGTGGGCGACCACTTCGTCATCCTCAAGCTGGGCCGGGTCGTGCTCGACGCCCGCCGCGACGAGCTGACGCTGGAGCAGCTGACCACGGAGATGGCCGGCGGCCAGGAGCTGGCCGAGCTCGGCCACGAGCTGCGCGGAGCCGATCAGGAAGAGCGGAGGAAATGAGCGATTCGCCGCTGCGGGTCGGGGTCATCGGCGTTGGCCTGATGGGCGCCGACCACGCCGAACGACTCGCCCACCGGATCGCCGCAGCGGACCTGGTGACGGTCTGCGACCCCGGCACAGCCCGGGCCGCCGCGCCGGCCGCCCGCTTCGACGATGGACGCCGCCTCGTCGCTGCGCGTGGTCGAGGCCGAGCGCAAGCCGCCGTTTCGGGGATGCCGATTACCGCCTGTCACGATCGCACCTCGAACTAGTATGCGAGCATGGCACTGAGCGAAGACGAACTTGGCAGGCTGCTCGTAGACGTCGAGTCCGACCTGGTCGAGCGGAAGGAATCTCTCACCGACAAGGAGAAGATATGCGAGGCCGTTTGTGCCTTTGCAAACGATCTGCCGGACTATCAGAAAGCCGGGGTCATCTTCATCGGCGCGACTGACGACGGCCGCCCGAAGGGCCTTCCGATCACGGACCAACTGCTGCAAACGCTGGGTGCCATACGCTCTGACGGAAACATACTTCCCTCCCCCACCCACGTCGCCGTAGCTTTGCGAGCGCGAGCATGAACGCGCCGGTCATCGCATTTTTCAACAACAAAGGTGGAGTGGGCAAGACCTCGCTGGCCTACCACCTGGCCTGGATGTTCGCCTTCCAGGGGCAACGCGTTCTCGCGGCCGACCTTGATCCGCAAGCCAACCTCACCGCCGCGTTCCTTACCGAGGACGAACTGGAGCAACTCTGGCCGGACGAAGGCCCACGCGCGACGATCTTCGGCAGCATAAGCCCATTGCAGCGAGGACTTGGCGACATCGGCACCCCACCGGTCCGTGTGCTGGAGAATCTTCCCGAGGCACGGGGCGAGCTGGCGCTGATCCCGGGAGACTTGCAGCTATCCTCATTTGAGGACGAGCTGAGCAGCGAATGGCCTTCCTGCCTGGATGGCAAGGAACGGGCATTTCGTGTTATCTCCTCATTCAGTCGCCTGGTTCGTACCGCCGCGAAACGGCAACGCTCCGATGTGATTCTCGTCGATGTAGGCCCGAATCTCGGCGCGATCAACCGTGCCGCCCTCATCGCCTCCGATTTCGTGGTCATACCACTTGCCCCCGACTTGTTCAGCCTACAAGGACTGCGCAACCTCGGGCCTGCCCTTGTTGCCTGGCGGAATGAATGGAAGGATCGCCTGGTTCGCAACAAGGTCTCTGAACTCGATCTGCCGGCGGGCCACATGCTTCCGCTGGGATATGTTGTTCTCGGACATGGAGTGCGCTCCAGCCGGCCCGTCCTCGCATATCGCCGTTGGGTGGATCAGATTCCAGGGGTGTTCCATTCCGCAGTCCTCGGCGAAAGCGTCGCGAGCAGACTGAGTGTGGACGATGATCCGTATTGCCTGGCGCAGCTCAAGCACTACCACAGCCTGCTTCCACTCAGTCATGAGGCCCATAAGCCGGTCTTCGCACTACGCTCCGCGGACGGCGTGTTCGGCGGCCATGCGGCGGCTGTAACCGCTGCCTATATGGACTTCGACGCGCTAGCAAGAAAGATAACGGATCTGACCACGCGTGAGTTGCGAACAGGATGACCGCCGAACGCGGGGAGGAATGCTCAGCCGATCGACGAGCACCAGCCGTTCCGGACAGCACGGAAGCCCATTGGGCCGCCACCCGTCAGCCTGCCGATCCGGCTCCGGCTCAGTGGCTCAGCTTGGTCGCCGTCTGCGCGGCCAGGCGCTCGGCCAGTTCCCGCGCGGGCGTGCCCGAGGCGAGCGCCCGCGCGACGAGCTCGGCCTGGGTGGGCGGGGCCATGCCCCCGATCGGCTGATCACGGTCGAGGTTGGCGACGCCCTCCGCTTACGTTGGGCCTAAGCCGGGCCGGGACGTTGTGGGGCGTGATCACCTCGACGCCGGCCGGTACCGACGTCGGCGCACCCGGGAGCAGCCGGTGATGGCGCATCACCTGACGCTACGGCGGTGCCGTGGTGGAGCGCACCACCAGCGCCGGCGGCACGACCAGCGGCCGCCCCGGCGGCTCACCCTCGTCGAGCCGGGCCGCGGCCCGCCCGACGGCCAGGCGGCCGAGCGCGTCCGCGTCCTGCCGGATGGTCGTCAGGCCGATGTGGGCGTAGGACGCGGCCCGGATGTCGTCGAATCCGACGACCGACAGCATGTGCGGCACCTCCAGCCCGGCACGCCGTACCGCGTCGAGGAGGCCGAGCGCACAGCGGTCGTTGAAGGCCGTCACCGCCGTCGGCCGCTCCCCCGGCGGCAGCGCCAGCAGCGTGTCGGCGGCCCGCGCGCCGTCCTCCTCGGTGAGGCCGCCGGGCAGCAGCGGCGGTTCCGGCAGGCCGAGCCGCCGTACGGCGTCTCGGTAGCCGCGGCGGCGCTGGGCGGCGCCGGGGGCGCGACCGCCGTCGGCGTGCATGACGCGCCGGTGGCCGAGCCCGTGGAGGTGGGCCACCGCCGCGCGCAGGCCTGCCGTGTCGTCGGTACGGACCACGTCCACCCCGTCGGCGCGTACGTCGCGCAGCACGCTCACCGTCGGCAGCCGCGCCGCCAACTCGGCGAGCGCGCGGGCCGGCAGCGCCGAGCCCAGCAGAACGACCGCCTCGCAGCACTCGCCGAGCAGGGCGCGGACGGCCTCCTCCTCCGGTCGGCGCGCGGTGACGCCGCTCAGCACCAGCTCGTACCCGGACTCGGCCGCCGCGACGTACAGGCTGTCGACGAGGTCGCCGTGGAAGGCGTGCCCGAGGTGGAAGACCACGCCGATCATCCGGGTGCGGGCCCTGCCCAGGCGGCTGGCTCTGCGGTCCGGCTGGTAGCCGAGGTCGGCGGCGGCGGCGAGCACCCGCTCCCGGGTGGCCGGTGAGGCGCCCGCCACGCCGCGGAACACGATGGAGACCAGAGCGCGGGAGACGCCGGCGCGGGCGGCGACGTCCTCCATGGTCGGGCGGGTCGCACTCATGAGGGAACTCTAGCTGGAGCGCTCTAGTTTCGGCCTTGACGTGGTGTGGCCGCTCACGCCAGTCTTCTGCTAGAGCGCTCTAGTCAGCTCCAGCCAGTGAGGAGTCCCCGTGCCGCTCCCCTCTCCCCTGCCCGAGCCGGTGCGCTTCGGGCTCATCGGCGCCGGCCGCATCGGCGCCTTCCACGCCACCACGCTCGCCCGGCGCCTGCCGGAGGCCGAACTGCTCGTCCTCGCCGACCCGGCGGGCGGGGCGGCCGAGCGCCTGGCCGGCCCGCTCGGCGTCGGGGCGACCGCCGACCCCGAGGCCGTGCTGGCCGACGACCGGGTCGAGGCCGTCGCCATCACCTGTTCCTCGACCGCGCACGCCGGCCTGGTGAGCCGAGCGGCCGCCGCGGGAAAGGCCGTGTTCTGCGAGAAGCCGATGGCGATGACGCTCGAGGACGCCGACGCGGCCATCGCGGCCTGCGAACGGGCGGGCGTGCCCCTGCAGGTCGGCTTCAACCGCAGGTTCGCGGCCGACTTCGCCGAGGCCAAGCGGATCGTCGACGCGGGCGGAATCGGCACGCCGCAGCTCCTCCGCTCGCTGACCCGTGATCCCGGCCTGGCCGATCCCGCTTCCGTTCCACCCTGGACGATCTTCACCCAGACGCTCATCCACGATTTCGACACCCTCAACTGGTTCAACTCCGGCGCCACGGCCGTGGAGGTGACGGCGATGGCGGACGCGCTCGTCGCGCCCGCGTTCAAGGCCTCCGGTCTCCTCGACACGGCCGTGGTGACCATCCGGTTCGACAACGGCGCCCTGGCGACGGCCGAGGCCAGCTTCTCGGCGGCGTACGGCTACGACGTGCGCGGCGAGGTCTTCGGTTCGGCCGGCATGGTGACGGCCGGGACCGCCGCGCGGCCTGCCGTACGGCACTGGAGCGCCGCCGGGGTGGCCGGTCCGACCGTCCGGGCGGACACCGATCTCTTCCCCGACGCCTACACCACCGAACTGGCCGCCTTCTGCCGAGCCGTACGGCGGGGCGAACCGACGGCGGTCGGCGGGCGGGACGCCCGGGCCGCACTGCGGATCGCGCTGGCCTGCGTCGCCTCGGTCGAGCGCGGCGCGCCGGTCCGGCTCGCCGAGATCGACGCCTTGAGCGGAGCCGGGGCATGAGCGCGCGCGGGACGCAGGGGCCCTTCACGCTGGCGGTCTGCGCGGAGATGGTCTTCCGGGAACTGCCGGTGGCCGAGCGGGTCCGGCGGATCACCGAGCTGGACTTCCAGGTGGAGATCTGGGACTGGACGCGCCACGACATCGAAGCGCTGGCCGCCCTCCGGGAGGAGGGCGCCGTTTACTCGTCGATGACCGGCTATGTGCGGGGAAGCCTCATCGATCCGGCCGGCGCGGACGAACTGCTCGCGACGGCGGAGGAGTCGGTCGCGGTGGCGCGGCGACTGGGGATCCCCCGGCTCAACCTGCACGGGACCGGCCTGGACGGCGACGGGCTGCCGGTGACGCCGGTCCCGGAGGTGACCGGCGCGATGTGGCCGGCCGCCCGGCGTACGCTCGAGCGGATCGCCCGCCTGGGCGAGGAGCACGGGGTCGTCTTCGTGCTGGAGAACCTCAACGCCGAGGTCGACCATCCGGGGGTGCCCTTCGGGCGCGCCCGGGACTGCCTGGCGCTGGTGGAGTCGGTCGGCAGCGGCAATCTGCGGCTGATGCTCGATCTCTATCACGCGCAGATCGGCGAGGGGAACCTGATCGAGCTGTGCCGCCGGGCTCTGCCGTGGATCGGTGAGATCCAGGTGGCGGACGTACCCGGGCGATGCGAGCCCGGGACCGGCGAGATCAACTATCCGGCCGTCGCACGTGCCCTGGCCGACATGGGTTTCACCGGCACGATCGGCCTGGAGAGCTGGGCCTCCGGGGACAGCGCCGCGGCCCTGCGCGCCTTCCGCCGCGCCTTCACTCTAGGGGTCGTGGGGGAAAAGGGCCCGATATGATCCTTTTGCGGTCAGGGAAGGGAAAGGGACCGGACACCATGGAACCGTTGCGGCTCGGCGTTCTCGGCGCGGCCCGGATCTCGGCGCTCGCCATCGTCGCTCCGGCGCGGCAGACCGGCACCCGCCTGGTCGCGGTGGCGGCGCGCGACCGGCGGCGAGCCGAGGCCTTCGCCGCCGAGCACGGCGTGGAGCACGTCGTCGAGACCTACACCGACCTGCTCGCCCATCCCGAGGTCGAGGCGGTGTACAACCCGCTGGCCAACGCCCTGCACGGCCCGTGGAATCTGGCCGCCGTCGAGGCCGGCAAGCACGTGCTGTCGGAGAAGCCGTTCGCCTCGAACGCGGAGGAGGCCGCCGAGGTGCGCGACGCGGCACGGCGTGCGGGGGTGACGGTGATGGAGGGATTCCATTACCTCTATCACCCGGTGACGCGGCGGCTCCACGAACTGCTGGCGTCGGGTGAGCTGGGCGAACTGGTCCGGATCGAGACGACGACGGCGATCGAGGCCCCCGCCGAGGACGACCCCCGGTGGTCCCTGGCCCTCGCCGGGGGCGCGCTGATGGACGTCGGCTGCTACAGCCTGCACGCCCAGCGTGTCCTCGCCCCCTGGGGCGGTGGCGAGCCCACCCTGGTGTCGGCCAGGGCGGGTGAGCGCGCCGGAGCCGAGGGAGTGGACGAGTGGCTCGACGCCGAACTGGTCTTCCCCTCCGGCGCGACCGGCCTGGCGCGCTGCCACATGGCCGCCGACAGCCTGGAGATGAGCTGCCGGATCGTCGGAAGCCGGGGTGAGGCGACCGCGGCCAACTACGTCCTGCCGCATCTGGACGACCGCATCGTGATCGAGACCGAGGCGGGCCGCCGCATCGAGCGCCCGGGCACGCGTCCGTCCTTCGCCTACCAGTTGGAGGCGTTCATCGCCGCCGTTCGGAAGGGCACGCCGGTGCCGACGGACGCCGACGACGCGGTGGCCACGATGCGGCTGATCGACGGCTGCTACCAGGCGGCCGGGCTGCCGCCGAGACCCCGAATTTAGCGGCCGAGGCGCCGGAACATCGTCCGTGATCTAACTGCAAGATCACGAACGATGTTTCCGCACGTCAGGCGGGCTTGCTGCGAGTTTCTACAAGATCACAGAAGTGAACGGCGCAGGTCAGGGCGTTTTCTGCGAGCAATCGCAAGATCACGCCCTGGGGGTGAGGGGTCCGTCACTTGCCGCCGCTCTGGGCCTCGACCTCGGCGCGGACCGCGTCCATGTCGAGGGCGCGCAGCTGCTTGATCAGGTCTTCGAGCGCCGGGGCGGGCAGCGCGCCGGGCTGGGCGAAGACCTGGATGCCGTCCCGGATCGCCATGATCGTGGGAATCGCCTGGATGCTGAACGCCTGAGACAGCGCAGGCTGCGCATCCGTATCGATCTTGCCGAACTTGATGTCCGAGTGCTGTTCGGATGCGCTCTCGAAGATCGGTGCGAAGGAGCGGCAGGGTCCGCACCAGGAGGCCCAGAAGTCGAGCAGTACGATGCCCGTTTCGGTGATTTCGTTGAAGTTCTTCTCGGTCACCTCAATGGTCGCCACGGGCGACTCCTTTCATCCGGTCTTCAGCGGGCATAACCAACCCCAGGATTCGGGCATTCCTACCCCGGTGAGGCTCGTGTGACGCACGCCTGACGGGGCAGGGCACTGGGCAGGGGGATCTCCTTCACCGAAAGGAGCCGTGCCACATGACCACGCAGGCCGCTCGGCCCACCATCCTTCCAGAGCGGGGACGCCGCCTGGGCTCGGTCGTCGCCTCCTGGCTGTCCAGCACCGATCACAAGGTGATCGGGCACATGTATCTGATCACCTCGTTCGCCTTCTTCCTGATAGGCGGCGCGATGGCCATGGTGATCCGCGCCGAGTTACTCCAGCCGGGGCTGCAGTTCGTCAACCTGAGCGCGTACAACGAGATGTTCACCATGCACGGCACGATCATGCTGCTGCTGTTCGCGACACCGCTGTTCGCCGGCTTCGCCAACGCGATCATGCCGTTGCAGATCGGCGCTCCGGACGTGGCGTTCCCCCGGCTGAACATGGTGAGCTTCTGGCTGTTCCTGTTCGGCGGACTGATCACCATGAGCGGCTTCGCGATGGGCGGCGCCCCCGCCTTCGGCTGGACGGCCTACGCGCCGCTGGCCACCTCCGCGTACAGTCCGCAGATCGGCGGGGACCTGTGGATCATGGGGCTCGCGCTGGCCGGGGTCGGCACGATCCTCGGCTCGGTCAACTTCATCACCACGATCGTCGGGATGCGCGCCCCCGGCATGACGATGTTCCGGATGCCGCTGTTCACATGGAATGTGCTTTTCACCGGGATCCTCGTGCTGCTGGCGTTCCCGGTGCTGGCCGCCGCACTGCTCGCCCTGGAGGCCGACCGCAAGCTCGGGACGCACATCTTCGACGCGCAGACCGGCGGCCCGATCATCTGGCAGCACCTGTTCTGGTTCTTCGGCCATCCCGAGGTCTACATCATCGCGCTGCCGTTCTTCGGGATCATCACCGAGGTCATCCCCGTGTTCAGCCGCAAACCGCTGTTCGGCTACGTCGGCCTGGTGGGCGCCACGATGGCCATCACCGTGCTGTCGGCGACCGTCTGGGCGCACCACATGTTCGCCACCGGCCAGGTCCTGCTGCCGTTCTTCTCGCTCATGTCCTTCCTGATCGCGGTGCCGACCGGGGTGAAGTTCTTCAACTGGGTCGGCACGATGTGGCGGGGCCATCTGACGTTCGAGACGCCGATGCTGTTCGCCGTCGGGTTCCTGGTGACGTTCCTGTTCGGCGGGCTCACCGGGGTGATCCTGGCGTCGCCGCCGCTGGACTTCCACGTCACCGACACCTACTTCGTCGTCGCCCACTTCCACTACGTCGTCTTCGGCACCGTGGTGTTCGCGATGTTCGCCGGCTTCTACTTCTGGTGGCCGAAGCTCACCGGCACGATGCTCAACGAAAAGCTCGGGCAGGTCCACTTCTGGATGGTGTTCATCGGCTTCCAGGTGACGTTCCTCGTACAGCACTGGCTGGGCGTCATCGGCATGCCACGGCGGTACGGCGACTACTCGCCGGTCGACGGCTTCACCACCCTCAACCAGATCTCCAGCGTGGGCGCCTTCCTGCTCGGGCTGTCGAACCTGCCGTTCCTGCTCAACATCTGGCTGACCGCGCGGCGCGGTGAGCGCGTCACCGTGGACGACCCCTGGGGTTCCGGCAACTCCCTGGAGTGGACCACCTCATGCCCGCCCCCGCGCCACAACTTCGTCTCCATCCCGCCGATCCGGTCGGAGCGGCCCGCGTTCGATCTCCACTACCCGCGCCTCGGCGGCGGGCCCGGTCAGCCCCCGCAGACCGAACGCGACGCGATCGACGTGTGACGACGCGGGTTCCGCGGCTGCGAGTATTCGCAAGATCACGGCCGGGGGGCTGTGGGTCAGGAGCGGGCGCCGGCGAGCACGGCTTCGGCGTGGCGCTCCTGCTCTCCGCCCGGCAGCACCACGACGACCGGGCAGTGTGCCCTGAGCAGGCAGGCGGTGACCACCGGATTGATCACCGGGTACGGCTCGCTCTCGGCCTCGTGCGCACCGAGGACGAGCAGGTCGGCGTCGAGAGTCGCGCGCAGCAGGACCTGGGCCGGCGGGCCCTCGACGACGGCGGGCGCGACGTGACTCTCCCCCAGTTCCCGGACGGCCCGCTCGGCGACGCCGATGGCGGCCGCGTGCTCGTCCTCCCGGCAGGTTCGGTTCGACAGCGGGGCATAGGGGGCGTGCAGACCGCCCGACCACTCCCAGGCGTACACGGCCTCGACCCGCGCTCCGCGCAGCAGGCCCTCGGCGGCGGCCCACCGCAGGGCGGCCTGCGATGCCATCGACCCGTTGATGCCCACGACGATTTTCGGCTGGTCCACGTCCCGCCTCGCTCTCCACTTCCGCCACAATGACGGCTGCCCGTCACCTCGCCCCGGGGGGACGGGCGACGGTTCGGGAAGCCGGGATTCCTCTCAGCCAGGGTATCCGGGCAACGGTCCGGTTCCGCCCCGCCATCTCCCAATTTCCGGGGATGTCCAGTCCCCCACGGCCCTCACATTGCCATGGGCGATCCCCGCTCATCGCCTGCTGTACGGCCCTGGATCGAGAGTCACAAGGTCACGAGACCGGCGGGACGTTGGACCCCGCACGCAGGGGCCACCGTCGTTTTCCACAGAATCGGACATTTGCCCACAGATAAGCTATTTGCTATATGGGATCATATCACGGCGTTATGGAGCTTTATCTAGTATTCACGTTTCCCGCCCGGAGCTAGCATCGATCACGCCAGGCACCGCGATCTACCCACGCACGAGCGGTGCCTGTCCTCGACCAGCCTCGTCGGGTCGTCACCGTTCGACAGGTTGCGATCGCGCTCATCCCCCCAGGTCGAAGGAGACACACAGTCATGGCCGCCGACAGCGCCAACGAACCCGAGGGCATCAGCCGCAAGTCCTTCATGAAGGCGGCCCTCGTGGCCGCCCCGATCCCCCTCCTCCTCGGGGCCACCCCGCTGGCCCGGGCCGCCGTGGAGAAGGGTGAGCCGTTGGAGCCCACCCCATTCTGCGGCGACAGCGGCGGGAACACGCCGGCGCAGATGGAGGGCCCCTACTTCAAGCCCAGCTCACCGTTGCGCTCCACCCTGCCCGGCTCCGGCACGCTGCTCACCGTCAGCGGTTACGTGTTCGGCGTCAACTGCGTGCCGCTCGCCAACGTGCTGCTCGACTTCTGGCAGGCGGACGCGTACGGCAACTACGACATGCAGGGCTACACCTTCCGGGGGCACCAGTTCACGGACTCCCAGGGCAGGTACAAGCTCACCACGATCGTGCCCGGCCTCTACCCCGGCCGCACCCGGCACCTCCACGTCAAGCTCCAGGCCCCGAACAAGCCGATCCTCACCACGCAGACCTACTTCCCGGGCGAGCCGCGCAACAACACGGACTCGCTCTACGATTCCCGGCTGCTCATGAACGTGCGGGCGAACGGCTCCGGCAGGGAGGCCACGTTCGACTTCGTGCTCAACGTCGTCGGCACGCCGCCGACCAGCCCCGGCCCGACCCCGCCGCCCAACAGCCCGTCCCCGACCCCCACGCCGCCCAACAGCCCGCCGCCCGGCGGGGGCACCTGGCAGGCCGGTACGACCTACCAGGCCGGCGCCACGGTGACCTACGGAGGCTCGACCTACCGGTGCATCCAGGGGCACACGGCCCTGGTCGGCTGGGAGCCCCCGATCGTCCCGGCCCTCTGGCAGCGCATCTGACGCAGGCTCGTCACCCCGCTCGGGGCGGCATCAGGGTTGACCCTGATGCCGCCCTGTCGTTCCTCGCAATACGCTTGCGAGGTGGGAAGGATGATGCCCGAAGCGGATCCGATCGATGAGTACGTGACCGCGCTGCGCTCCACCCTGAGGGGGCCGGGAGGGACCAAGCGGGACCTGATCGCCGAGGCACGCGACGGCCTGCTGGACGCCGCAGATGCCTACCAGTCCGAGGGCTTCACACGGGCGGAGGCCGAACGGCTGGCAGTCGAGGATTTCGGCCGGGTGCCCGAGGTCGCGCCGGAGTTCCAGCGGGAGCTCGCGGTGGGGCAGGGCCGCCGGACCGCGCTCCTGCTGTTCCTCAGCGTGCCGCCGATGACGCTGATGTGGAACCTCATGTGGAAGATCTTCCCCGAGCCTCCCTCCGTGATGGCGGTCAAGCCCGCCTGGTTCGGCGTGCTGGCCAGGGTGGTGGACTACAGCCAGCTCCTCACGGGCGTGGTCGGTGCTCTCGCGCTGCTGGCACTCGGCCGCGGGCTGCGGCGGCTGCACCGCCCCGCGCTGATCACTCGGGCGCTGGGGCTTCTGGTGTGGCTTGGGATGCCGGTGCTCGTCGCGATGTGCGCGGCCCTGAGCCTCACCCGCGGCACATCGGACATCGCGGACGAATGGCCCGGCATTGCCCTGACCATCGTCAGCTACGCCATATGGCTGTGGCAGCTCCGCAGCGCCACACTCTGCCTCCGGTTCACCTCTCCCGCCGCCCTCAGCGCAGCGGATCAAGCACGCTCCCGATCGTACGTGTGAACGACCGCCACGCCGAGCGCTCCCCGGCCAGAGCTCTGCGGCCCGCGTCGGTGAGCCGGTAGGTGCGGCGCCTGCGACCTCCCGCGGTCACCCATTCACCGGCGAGCAGTCCCGCACTCTCAAGCCGCCGCAGCGCCGGATAGACAGTGCCGGTCGGCACGGTGAGCTCGCCGCCGCTACGTTCGCGCAATTCCTCGATGATCGCATAGCCGTGCAGCGACTCCCCCTCCAGTACGGAGAGCAGCAGGGCGTCCATGTGCCCGCGGAGTTCGTCGGCGTTCACGCTCGCAGCCTATCCCGGTCCTCCATACGTCCAGTCTATAAGTAGGCTACCTACATGTAGGCTGTCTACTTATCAGGGAGTCGTATGGACGTCGTCGACCTCGCCCGGCTGCAGTTCGCCGTGACGGGAAGCCTCCACTTCCTGTTCGTGGTGCTCACGCTGGGACTGGCCCCCCTCGTGGCGATCATGAACACCCGTCACGTGCTGAGCGGTAACCCCCTGCACGAGCGGATGACCCGCTTCTGGGGGCAGATATACGTGATCAATTACGCACTCGGCATCTTCACCGGCCTGGTGATGGAGTTCCAGTTCGGATTGAACTGGAGCGGCCTGTCGCACTACGCGGGCGACGTCTTCGGAGCCCCGCTCGCCATGGAGACGCTGCTGGCCTTCTTCCTCGAATCCACGTTCCTCGGCCTGTGGATCTTCGGCTGGCACCGGCTGCCCAAGAGGGCGCATCTGGCCTGCATCTGGCTGGTGACGCTGACCGCCTACGCCTCCGCGTTCTTCGTCATGGTGGCCAACTCCTTCCTGCAACATCCCGCCGCCGCGGTCGAGCAGGGAGGCAGGCTGGCACTGCGCGACTTCGGCGCGCTGCTCACCAACCCGAGCCTCGCCTTCTCACTCCCCCACGTGATCAGCGCCGGGCTGTGGACCGGCGGCTTCGTGGTCATGGGAGCGAGCGCCTATCACCTCTTCAGGAGGACAGCCGAACGTGAGTTCTTCGTCCGGTCGCTGCGGATCGGCGTCGTGACCGCGTTCGTCGGCTCGCTGTTCACCGTGGGGTTCGGGTACGCCCAGTTCGGACCGGTCGGCGTCATCCAGCCGGACAAGTTCCACGGGGTGGCTCCGGGCATGGCGCTCGGCATCATGATCATGATAGGGCAGCTCGGGCAGTTCGCCGTGATGTTCGTGCTGCTGCCGCTGCTCTTCCGCGACCTGCTGGCCCGCTGGCGATGGCTCCACCCGATCCTCATGCTCATGACGCCGCTGCCGTTCGTGGCGGCGATCGCCGGCTGGATCGCCCGCGAGGTCGGCCGCCAGCCCTGGATCGTGTACGGCAGGCTCCGCGTGGCCGACGCGCTGACCCCGGGCATGACCACGGGCGGGCTGACCGTCTCCCTCGCCGCCTTCGCCGGCCTGCTCGGGCTGCTCGCCGTGGTCGACTACGTCCTGATCGCCCGGGTCGTACGGCGCGGCCCGCAGCAGGTCGCCCTCGGCGCGCCGGACCTCCCGGCCGAACCCGCCCCCGTCCCCGCCCGCTCGCTGTAGAGGAACAGGCCTCATGGAGATCCTGTGGTTCGGCGTGCTCGCCGTCCTGCTGACCGGTTACTTCGCCCTCGAGGGTTTCGACATCGGGCTCGGCATGCTGCTGCCGGTGCTGGGCCGTACGCCTGCCGCCCGAGACCGGCTCGTCGGGACGATGGCGCCGTTCGTGCTCGCCAACGAGGTGTGGCTGGTGGCTCTGGCCGGTGTGCTGTTCGGCGCGTTCCCGCTGCTGGAGGGCAAGGTGATCAGCGGGCTCTACCCGCTGGTGGTGGCGCTGCTGCTGTCGTGGATCCTGCGGGACGCCGGATTGTGGTTCCGCCGCCGCCTGGGCGGGGCGGCCTGGCGGTCCCTGTGGGACTGGGCGCTGTGCCTCGGCTCCGCCGGGCTGGCGATCACCTGGGGGACGGCCCTGACCGCCGTCGCCCGCGGGCTGCCGCCGGGCGCCCTGCTCGATCCGCCGGGCATCGCGGGCGGCATCGTCGTGGCGGCGGTGTTCGCCTGCCACGGCTGGACGTTCGCCGCCTGGCGGCTTCCCGGAGAGCCCGCCGTCGGCGGCAGGCGGCGGACCGGACGGGCCCTGCTGGGCTCCGGCTGCCTGGCCGCGGCACCGGCCGTCGTGGCGGTCGCCGCCCTGGCCTCCCCGATCCTCGATCACGCCGCCCCGGCGGCGACACTGAGTGTGCTGAGTGTCATGGTGTTGCCGTGCGTTCCCATCATGGTGGGCGCACAACTATGGATATGGCGCACCTTCGGCAGGGGCGCGGTGCCGACGTTCTTCTGAGCGGGCTGCCGACCGGATTGCCGGCTTCTGATTGGGGCATCTGTGCACAAGGATCTCCTGCGGCTGGCCCGCACCGAGCGGGCGGTCCGTCTCCATCTGGCCGGATGCCTGGCCGCAGCGGTGGCCGCCGGGCTGCTCGTGCTCGCCCAGGCCGAACTGCTCGCCATGGTGTTGTCGGGCGGGGCGTCTCAGGGGGTGGTGACGGGTGGAGTCTCCTCGGCCCTGCTCCTGCTGGCGCTCGTCGTCGCGGCACGCGGACTGCTCGGCTGGGCACAGGGGATCTTCGCGGGCCGCGCGGCCACCACGCTGAAGTCCGCGCTGCGCCGGCGCCTGCTGCCCCGGCTCGGCGCGCCGGACGGCACGGCCGCCGGCACCACAGCGAGTGCGAGGGACGATACGGAGGCCGGCGCCACCGGATCAGCGGCGGGGTCCGGGGTCCGGTCCGGGGAACTGGTCACGCTCGCCGGCCGGGGACTCGACGCGCTCGACCCGTATCTCACCGGATATCTACCCGCCGTGGCGGTGGCCGGGGTGGTGCCGCTCGCGGTGGTCGCCCGGCTGCTGGTGGCCGACCTCGGCACGGCCGTGATCGTCGTGCTCACGCTGCCGCTCATCCCGATCTTCGGGGCCCTTGTCGGGTGGACCACCAAGACCGTGACCGAGCGGCAGTGGCGGGCGCTGACCCGGCTGGGCGGCCATTTCCTCGACGTGATGCGCGGCCTGCCGACGCTGCGGGCCTTCGGACGGGCCCGTTACCAGGCCACGGTGATCCGCCGTGTCGCCGAGGACCACCGGGCGGCCACCATGCGGACGCTGCGGGTGGCGTTCCTGTCGTCACTGGTGCTGGAGCTGGTGGCGTCGCTGTCGCTGGCTCTCGTCGCGGTGCCCGTCGGGCTGCGGCTGCTGTCCGGTTCGCTCGATCTCCACACCGCCCTGCTCGTCCTGCTCCTGGCTCCGGAGGCGTACCTTCCGCTGCGCGCGATGGGCACCCGGTTCCACGCGGCGATGGAGGGCGTGGCCGCGGCCGACGAGGCCTTCGCCGTCATCGACGGCCGTATGCCCCAAGAGCCTCAGCAGCCCGGAACGCCCCAGAGGCCCCGAACGCGGGCGGTCCCGGTCGCGCCCGCCGATCCGCCGGAGATCCGGCTGGAGGGCGTGACGGTCCGCTACCCCGGACGCGACACCCCGGCGCTCGACCGCGTCGAGCTCACCGTCACACCGGGTGAACGAGTCGCGATCGTCGGCCCGAGCGGGGCGGGCAAGAGCACACTGCTGCACGTCCTGCTCGGGTTCGTCACGCCGGCGGAGGGCCGGGCGCTGATCGACGGCGCCGACCTCACCGATCTGCATCTCGACACCTGGCGGCGACGCCTGGCGTTCGTCCCGCAGCGCCCGCACCTGTTCGCCGCCTCGGTGGCCGACAACATCGCGCTCGGTACGGCGGCCACGCCCGCCGAGATCAGGGCGGCCGCGGCCGCGGCCCAGGCGGACGGGTTCGTCGCCGCCCTGCCGGACGGCTACGACACTTCGCTGGGCGAACGCGGGGCGAACCTGTCGGCCGGCCAGCGGCAGCGGGTGGCGCTGGCCAGGGCGTTCTGCCGGCCCTCCGCCCAGGTGGTGCTGCTCGACGAGCCGACGGCCCGGCTGGACGGCCGCAGTGAGGCGGCGGTGATCGAGGCCACGCGCAAGCTGTGCGAGGGCCGCACCGCGATCATCGTGGCCCACCGTCCCGCCATGATCGACCTGGCCGACCGGGTCGTCCGGCTCGGCGCCGGTTCCCTCGTAGGGGGTGAGACGACCTCATGATCCGCGGGCTCTCCCGCCGGCTGGTCCTCGCCGCGCTGGCCGGGGCGGCGGCCGACCTCGCCGGCGTCGCGCTGATCGCGGCGGCCGCCTGGCTGATCACCCGGGCCGCCGAGCAGCCGCCACTGGCGGCGCTGTCGGTCGCCATCGTGGCCGTCCGGGCGTTCGCCACCACGAAAGGACTCTTCCGGTACGGCGAGCGCCTCGCCGGGCACGACGTGGCGCTGCGCGCGCAAACGGGCACGCGCGAGCGGCTCTACCGGTCGCTGATCCCCGCCGGGCCGCTGCCGCGGCGGGGGGCCGACCTGCTCAGCAGGATGGTCGACGACACCGAAGCGGTTCAGGACCTGCTCGTCCGCTGCCTGCTCCCGGCCGTCGCCGCCCTGCTCACCGGGATCGCGGCGGTGACCGTCGCGATCTTCCTGCACCCCGCGGCCGGGCTCGCGCTCTGCGCCGGGCTGCTCGTCGCCGGGCTCCTGCTGCCGGCCGGCACGGCCACCGCCGCCCGGCGGTGGTCGGCGCGGCTCGCACCCGCCCGGGCCGAACTGGCCGCGCGGGTGGCCGACCTGGTGCACGGCGCCGCCGACCTCGCCGCCTGCGGAGCCCGCGACCGGGCCATCGACGCGGCGATGGCCTCCGACGGCCGACTGGCCCGGCTGGAACGGGGACGGGCGCGGATCAACGCGGTCGCCCTCGCCGTCGGTATGCTCGCGCAGGGGCTCACCGTGATCGCGGTGGTGATGGTCGCCCAGGCCGCGGCCGTGGACCGGGTCGCGAGCGCGGTGTTGGCCCTCACCTCGCTGGTCGCGTTCGAGCCGGTGCTGCCGCTGGCCGCGGCCGGTGAGCGGTTCGCCGGGGTGCTGGCGGCGCTGGGCAGGCTCCGGGAGATCGCGGCGACGCCCCCGGCGGTGGCCGAGCCGGCGGTGCCCGCTCCCCCGCCCGAGCCGCCGCTGACGATCCAGATCGAGGGCCTGGTCGTCCGGCACGGAGAGCGCGAACCCGCCCTGAAGGGGGTGGACCTGACGCTGACGCCCGGCAGGCGCGTCGCGCTGGTCGGCCCGAGCGGCGCCGGAAAGAGCACCCTGCTGGCGGCGCTGATGCGGACGGTCGACATCGAGTCGGGCGAAATCCGGATCAACGGCGTCGACATCCGGCGAGTCGCCTCCGACGCCGTACGGTCCCGGATCACCGGCCTGACCCAGGATCCGTACGTCTTCCAGGCGAGCCTGCGCGAGAACCTGCGGCTCGCCGGGCCGGAGGCCTCGGACGCCGAGCTCGCCCTGGCCGTACGGCGGGCCCGGCTGGACGGGTGGGTGGAGCGGACCGGCTGGGACGCCGTGCTCGGCGAGGACGGGCGCACCGTCTCCGGCGGCCAGCTTCAGCGGCTCGCGCTCGCCCGGGCGCTGCTGTTCGACCCGCCGGTGCTGCTGCTGGACGAACCCGCCGAGGCGCTGGACGAGGAGACGGCCGACCTGCTGACGGCCGACCTGCTCGACGCGACCCGGGGCCGCACCACGCTGCTGGTCACGCACCGGCTGCGTGGCCTGGAGCAGGTGGACGAGATCGTCGTCCTCGAGGGCGGGCGGGTGATCCAGCGGGGGCCGCACGCCGAGTTGGTCGCCGCGCCCGGGTACTACCGGGACCTGTGGGAGTCCGAGGCGCTGACCCGTCGCGGATGACGGCGGCGCACGGCCGGGCGGACAGAGGGGGAGGCCGGCCGTGAATGACGATCGCCGGTGGGCCCTCCCCCTCTGAGGCCCACCGGCGATCTGGTTCACCGAGTCGCGCTTCGCGGCGCCGGCTCCGCACGCCTCCGCGGCTTTCGGCGCCGGCCCGGTGTCAACTCGCGGCCGTCTGCTCGGCCAGCGTGATGGAGACCGTCGACGCCTTGCCGTTGCGCGTGTAGTCGATGGTCACCTTGTCGCCCGGCCTGGAGCTGCGGATCGTGCCGACCAGCGCCTCCGCGCTGTCCACCCTCTTGTTATTGATCTTGGTGATCAGGTCGCCGCCCTTGAGGCCGGCCTTCTCGGCCGGGCTGCCGACGGTG
Source organism: Sphaerimonospora thailandensis (assembly GCF_016863115.1). Classification (GTDB taxonomy): domain Bacteria; phylum Actinomycetota; class Actinomycetes; order Streptosporangiales; family Streptosporangiaceae; genus Sphaerimonospora; species Sphaerimonospora cavernae. The sequence continues at coordinate 21,326 of NZ_BOOG01000008.1, read as the reverse complement.
ATCGAGGCGATCACCGCCCCGGCGGTGCCGCCGACCGCGTCGGCGACGCTCACCCCGAGGAAGGCGTGGCTGGCCCTGCCGGTCTTGATCAGCTGGTCGGCGACCTGCTTGGCCATGTTGATCGGGATGGCGAAGCCCACGCCGATGTTGCCCGAGCCGCCGCCGGAGGTCGCGATGGCCGTGTTGATCCCGATGACCTGACCGGCCCCGTTGACCAGGGCGCCGCCCGAGTTACCGGGGTTGATCGCGGCGTCGGTCTGGATCATGCCGCCGATCGTCGCGCCCCGGCTCCGGCGCTGCTGCCCCCAGCCGGGGAACGGCTGCTGCTGGTCCTCACCGCTCTCGGTCAGCGTACGGTCGAGCGCGCTGACGATCCCCGACGTCACCGAGCCCTCCAGGCCGAGCGGGCTGCCGATCGCCAGCACCGAGTCGCCGACCTGGAGTTTGTCGCTGTCACCGAGCGAGGCCGGGACCAGGTCGGAGACGCCCTGCGCCTGAATGACCGCGATGTCGGTGGTGGGGTCGGTGCCCTTGACGACGGCCGATGCCGTCCTGCCGTCGCTGAACTTCACCGTTATCGTGGCCGACTGGTCCGCCTGCGCCACGACGTGGTTGTTGGTCAGGATGAGGCCGTCGGCCGACAGGATCACCCCGGAGCCCTCGCCGCCGCCCATCTGGGTCCTCACCTGGATCGACACGACCGACGGCATGATGTTCCTGGCGACCTCGGCGATGGTGTTCCCCGCGGAGTTCGACACCGGGTTGACGATGGGGCTGGACATCACGGTCCGCTCACCGTTCGCCGCATTGGTGATCAGCGCCCCCGCGGCGCCACCACCCAGTGCGACGGCCACCAGGGCGAGGCCCGCTCCCACTTTCTGCCTGCCGGTCAGCGTGCCCCTGGGCCGGGCCGGCGGGGCGGGGAACCCCATGGGGTCGATCGAGGCGTAGCCCTGGCCGCCGCCCCCGAACGCCCCGCCGTACTGCCCGTGCCGCGGCGGAGTGCTGCCGAACTGGCTCCAGCCGTGGCCCGGGAACTCCTGGGTGCTGTCGTTGGGAACGTCGTTGGGTCCGCTCATCGTCAATCCCCCTCGATGGATTCGCCGGTGCTCCCGGCTCTCCGCCGGTACGTCTTCAGCATCGCAAATGAGCGATAAGGCGGCGTTAAGCGATCTACGATGGGAAAGGACAGAAGCCGCATACCGGCTTTATCCCGGCTCTCGTACGGCTGTCAGCCGTCGCCGAGGGCCCGGTACGGGTCGCGCAGCGGCTGCACGCGGGCGGCGAAGTCCTCCTTGATGGCCGCCATCTTCGCCCCCGGCGCGTAGAAGCGCCCCTTGGTCTCGCCGTACGGCCGCAGCCACCCATTGGCGACGAGCTCGCGCAGGTCGCGGGCGGCCTGGCCCTGGCTGAGCCCCTCGTCGGCCTGGTACATGCCGCGGCGCAGCCGCCGGGACACGAACACCTGGTAGAGCGCGGAGACCGTGCGCGGATGCAGCCCCTCGGCGTCGGTCCGCTCCTCCAGCAGCGTCCACACCTCACCGGCCTCGGCGAGCCTGCGCCGCACCCGCTGGGCCTGCATGTGATGGCAGCGCAGCACGAACCGCACCCACGGCAGGGTGTCGTCGTGCGGGCTCCACCGTCCCCGCCCGACCTCCCCCAGCACCCTGTAGTAGTCGAAAGTGATCTCTGCTTCGCCCAGCCACTCCTCGATCGAGCAGAACTCGGGGGTGGTGATCCCGTCGCGGCCAAGGACGAGCGTCTGCAGCGCGCGCGACGTGCGGCCGTTGCCGTCCCGCCACGGGTGGATCTTCACGAGGTTGAAATGCGCCATCGCGCCGCGGACGTAGCTCGGCGCGTCGAGGTCGCCGGTGTCGAGCCAGTCCGCCAGTTCGTCGAGCAGCTCCGGCACGGCCTGATGATCCGGCCCCTCATAGACGACCTGCCCGGTGGCCGAGTTGCGGATGTAGATCCCGCCGGGCCGTACGGTGCCCGGCGTCTTCTCCAGGTGATGACCGATGATCATGAAGTTCAGCCCGTGCAGCAGCCCGACGTCGAACCGGAACGTCCACGCTTTGGCCAGCACGTTGACGTACGTCAGCGCCCGCTGACAGCCGGCGATCTCCTTCGCCACCGAATCGGAGGTGTCCAGCGGCTCCTCCCCGGACATGATCGACTCGATGTCCTCGACGCTGGCCCGGTAGCCCTCGATCGAGTTCGATCCCTGAATGGCCCGCGCCTGCAGTTGGCGGCGCAGCTGGCCGTCCCAGCGGTGGGGCTCGGCCAGCCGGTACTTCAGGTCCGTCCGCATCTCCTCGATCTCCGCGAGGACCTTATCGTCGATCCCGTCGAGCACGGGCGTGCCGTACAGCATGCCGCCATGACAGCACGCCCGAATCATCCAGTCAAACAGATAAATGATTTGCTCATCTTGTCCCGATTTGCGCCGCCGTGCTGGTCAGGCCGCGGCCGGCCGGGCCGCCGACGCCGGGGTCAGCGCGATCTCGAGGACCTCCCTGACGTCGCTCACCGCGTGGACGGTGAGGTCGGCCAGCACCTCGGTGGGCACGTCGTCCAGGTCGGGCTCGTTGCGCGCCGGGATGAGCACGGTCGTGATCCCGGCCCGGTGCGCCGCCAGCAGCTTCTGCTTGACCCCGCCGATCGGCAGGACCCGCCCGGTGAGGGAGACCTCGCCGGTCATCGCCACGTCGCCGCGGACCGCGCGGCCCGACAGCAGCGAGGCGAGGGCCGTGGTCATCGTGACGCCCGCCGAGGGCCCGTCCTTGGGCACCGCGCCCGCCGGGACGTGGACGTGTACGGACCTGTCCTTCAGCGAGCCGACCGGCAGCTCCAGCTCGGCTCCCCGTGACCGCAGGTAGGACAGCGCGATCCGCGCCGACTCCTTCATCACGTCGCCGAGCTGACCGGTCAGCGTGACCCCGGTCCCTCCGGTCTCCGGGTCGGCCAGCGAGGCCTCCACATACAGGACATCACCGCCGGCGCCGGTGACGGCGAGGCCGGTCGCCACGCCCGGCACCGCCGTACGCTGCCGGGCCTCCGGCAGGGACGAATCGGGCACGTGGCGCGGCCGGCCCAGGTAGGAGACCAGGTCGTCGGCGGTGACCGCGACCGGCGGCTCGGCCTCGCCGAGGGCGGCCTTCGCCGTCACCTTGCGCAGGATCCGGGCGATCGACCGCTCCAGCGAGCGGACGCCGGCCTCGCGGGTGTACTCCCCCGCCAGGCGGCGCAGCGCGGCGTCCTCCACCGACACGTCCACGGCGGTGAGCCCGGCCTTCTCCAGCTGGCGCGGGAGCAGGTGGTCGCGGGCGATGGCCACCTTCTCGTCCTCGGTGTAGCCGTCGAGCGTGACGATCTCCATGCGGTCCAGCAGCGGGCCGGGCACCTGCTCCAGCACGTTGGCCGTGGCGAGGAACAGCACGTCGCTGAGGTCGAGCTCGACCTCCAGATAGTGGTCGCGGAAGGTGTGGTTCTGCGCCGGGTCGAGCACCTCCAGCAGCGCCGCCGTCGGATCGCCCCGATAGTCGGCCCCGACCTTGTCGATCTCGTCGAGCAGCACGACCGGGTTCATCGAGCCCGCCTCGCGGATGGCCCGGACGATGCGGCCGGGCAGCGCGCCGACGTACGTGCGCCGGTGGCCGCGGATCTCCGCCTCGTCGCGCACGCCGCCGAGCGCGACCCGGACGAACTTCCGCCCCATCGCTCGGGCGACCGACTCACCGAGCGAGGTCTTGCCGACGCCGGGCGGGCCGGCCAGGGCGAGCACCGCGCCGCTGCGCCGGCCGCCCACCACACCGAGACCCCGGTCGGCCCGGCGCTTGCGGACCGCGAGGTACTCCACGACCCGGTCCTTCACGTCGTCGAGGCCGGTGTGATCGGCGTCGAGCACCGCACGGGCGCCGGCGATGTCGTACTCGTCGTCCGTGCGCGTGTTCCAGGGGATCTCGAGGACGGTGTCGAGCCAGGTGCGGATCCAGCCGCTCTCGGGAGACTGGTCGGAGGTCCGCTCCAGCCTGCCGACCTCCTCCAGCGCGGCATCCCTGACCTTCTCCGGCAGGTCGGCGGCCTCGATCCGCGACCGGTAGTCCTCCTCCTCGTCCGACGGGTCGCCGTTGAGCTCGGCCAACTCCTTGCGTACGGCGGCGAGCTGCTGGCGGAGCAGGAACTCCCGCTGCTGCTTCTCCATGCCTTCCTGGACGTCCTTGCGAATGGTCTCGGCGACGTCCAGCTCGGCCAGGTGATCGCGAGCCCAGCCGACGAGCCTGTCCAGCCGCTCGGCCGGGTCGGCCGTCTCCAGCAGGAGCTGCTTCTGCGGCAGGGACAGCCAGGGGGCGTAGCCGGCGCTGTCGGCCAGCACGGCCGGATCGTCGATCTGGTTCACCGCGTCGACGACCTGCCATGCGCCGCGTTTCTGCAGGATCGTCGTGGTGAGCGCCTTGTACTCCTTGGCGAGCTCCTCCGCTCTGGGGCCGGAGGCCACTCCTTCGAGCACCGCGGCCTCCACCCACAGCGCGGCGCCGGGCCCGGTGGTGCCGGTGCCGACGCGCATCCGGTCCACGGCGCGGACCACGGCGGCCGGCTCACCGCCGGGTAAGCGCCCGACCTGTTCGATCACCGCGGACACCCCGATCGCGCCGTACCGGCCGTCCAGACGGGGCACGAGGAGCACCGTGCTCTCACCGCCGGCCCGCGCCGCGTCCACGGCCGCGCGCACCTCGGCGGCCGACAGGTCGAGCGGAACCACCATGCCGGGCAGGACGACCGCGTCGTCCAGCGGGAGAACGGGAAGGATCTGGGTCATGAGCACTCCCATGAGTTGAGTTATGTCGACTCAACTAACAGGAGCCTCGGCGTGTTCCATCTTTTGCGCCAGTTCGCTGTGAGCGATCGTAATCGTGTAATCAAGGGTGGCGGCCGAGGCCTGCCCCGAGTCCAGCCGGGAGACCGGGGATGTCCCCGTGCCCGCGGGCCGACGGTCAGGCGAGGAGCGGTTTCAGCTCCTCGCGGAGGGTCTGCCCGTCGCGGAAGTGGACGCCGTGGACGCCCACGGCCTGGGCGGCGGCGACGTTCTCGGTGCGGTCGTCGACGAAGACGACGTCCCCGGCCGGCACGCCCAGCTCCTCGATCACCTTGAGATAGATCTCCGCGTCGGGCTTCACCATGCCCATCCGGCCGCTGTAGAAGCGCGGACCGATCGGGGCCAGGAACGGCAGCGGGTCGATCCCGTCCGCGATGCAGATCGGGGCGTTGGACAGCAGCGCCATCGGCACTCCCTGGCCGGCCAACTCCTCGATCACCGCCGCGGTGTCCTCGTTGGGGCGCGACCAGCTCGCCGCGTCCAGCGCGACGGCCTGGTCGAGCTCGCCGCCGGTCACCGGCCTGCCGTACACGAACGACCAGTACGCCCCGGGATCGAGGGTAGCGCGGTCGAAGTCGAGGCGGGCCGCCCAGTAGCGCTCCTCGAAACCGGGCGGACCTTCTGTCTCGGGCCCGCCCAGCAGTGTGGCCAGCCGGGCGACGTCCGCCTCGGCCTGGGGCAGGGAGATGACATTGCCGTAGTCGAAAAGAACAATCTTCATGATTGTTCGATCATAACCTCTGTTCGTTTCACGGGACATACGGCTTCAGATAATCGTTGACGACTCCGCAACCGAGGTAGTTGCGCACGGTGTGGAAGTCCAGCGCATCGATATTGCAGGGCAGGTCGCGCTCGACACCCTCGAAGCAGCCGCCCAGGTCCGACGGGATGGCCGCGATGTCGTCCTTGTCGGCGACGTTGATCCAACGGCGGACGCCGGGCGGCCGGGTGCCCCACCCGTTCAAGGGGGCGGGCAGCAGCCGCTCGAAGACGACGTTCCGCATGCCGAGCGGGCTGCCCAGCGTGACCAGCAGCTCGACCTCCAGTTCCGGCTGCGCCCACAGCGCCTCATACGTCACCACGCTGCCGAGCGAATGGGCGACCACGACCCGGGGCGCGCGCCGCCGGATCGTGTCGGCCACCGCGTCGCGGGCCCGGCTTCGCGGGTCGCCACCGCCGAGATAGGCGGCGACCTCGGGACAGAAGCTCTCGGCGAAGCGCACCGCGCGCGGGCCGAGGGAGTCCAGCAGCCACCCGGTCAGCCGGTGGACCACACCGGTCAGCGACTCCCCGGCCGCGGCCGCGCCGCGCAGCCGCCCGTCCAGCTGGGCCGCCCAGTCGGCGAACACGAGCCTGGCCGGCGCCTCCATCTGCTTCAACTCCGGCTGGCTCACCGACCGTGCCGGGCCCGGCGTCTGGGCGGCAGGGCGCAGATGATGGGCGTAGTAGGCGATCTCAGAGAAGTACTCACCGTTTCCCCGGCCGATTCCCCTGCCCAGCCCCTTGCCCAGGTAGCCGTTCCACTTGAGCCGCATGGTCTCGGCCGCCCTGCCCGGTGAGCCGCCGGCCTCCTCGTAGTAGCGGTACTTCCCGATGCCGTGGACTCCGACGATCATGTTGCGGCAGCCGCCTTCCCTGGGTCGTACCGATCTCGCGCCACTCTGCACCAGCCGGTGGCCCGCGACAACCTCCAGCGAGGCGCTAAATGGCGGGCGAAAGCTGCCTTACAAGGGATAAATTGACTTACCCGGTCGACCTGACAGCCCAGTGGAGAGGGAGGATCATGCCAGGCCCGTTGCACATCCGCGGCTCGGTCGTCGTCCCCGAGGCCGAGCTCGCCTGGCGCTTCTCGCGATCCTCCGGCCCCGGCGGCCAGGGCGTCAACACCACCGACAGCCGGGTCGAGCTGAGCTTCGACGTGGCGGCCACGACCGCGCTCGGGCCGGCGCTCAAGGCCCGCGCCCTCGACCGGCTCGCCGCCCGTCTCGTCGACGGCGTGATGACCGTGGCGGCCTCCGAGCACCGCTCGCAACTACGTAACCGTGAGGCCGCACGGGCGCGGCTGGCACACCTGCTGCGTGAGGCGATCGCGCCACCGCCGAGGAAACGCCGCCCGACCGCACCCTCCAAGGGCTCGATCGAACGGCGCCTCGCCGCCAAGAAGCACCGCTCCGACCTCAAACGCCTGCGCCGTACGACCGACTGACCGACGCTTCAGACGAGGTCGACGAGGTCGGCCACGGAGTCGACGACCTGGGAGGGGCGGAAGGGATAGCGGTCGATCTGATCCTTCTGGGTCACCCCGGTGAGCACGAGGAACGTGTGCAGGCCCGCCTCCATGCCGCAGACCACGTCGGTGTCCATGCGGTCGCCGATCATCGCGGTGCTCTCGCTGTGCGCGTCGATCCGGTTGAGCGCGCTGCGCATCATCATCGGGTTCGGCTTGCCCACGAAGTACGGCTCCACTCCGGTCGCCTTCGTGATCATCGCGGCGACCGCGCCGCACGCGGGCAGCGATCCCTCGTGCGAGGGCCCGATCGGGTCGGGGTTGGTGGCGATGAACCGCGCGCCGTTCTCGATCAGCCGGATCGCCCGCGTTATCGAGGTGAAGCTGTAGGTCCTGGTCTCGCCGAGCACGACATAGTCGGGATCAAGATCTGTCAGCACATATCCGCATTGGTGGAGCGCGGTGGTGAGCCCCGCCTCGCCGATCACGTAGGCCGACCCCTCCGGCCGCTGGTCGGCCAGGAACTGGGCGGTGGCCAGTGCGGATGTCCAGATCGCCTCCGGCGGCACCTCCAGGCCCGCCGCGCGCAGCCGTACGGACAGGTCGCGAGGCGTGTAGATCGAGTTGTTGGTCAGCACGAGGAACCGCTTCCCCGAATCGCGCAGCCGCTTGATGAACTCGTCCGCCCCCGGGACCGGGTGCCCCTCGTGGACCAGCACGCCGTCCATGTCGGACAGCCACGACTCGATCGGCTTTCGCTCGCTCATGGGTCCAAGGATGACAGCTCCCCCCTATCCCAGACGAATCAGACAGAACACCCCTGTTGGAATTTTCAGTTGACCTCCCGGGTTGCCGAAACCATGAGCGTTGACACCATCCGCGGCGTGCCGCGCGGGACCGCCACGGTGCCGCTGTCGATCCTCGAACTCGCGACCGTCGGCGAGGGCGGCACCCCGGCCGAGGCGCTGGGCGTCGCCACCGAACTGGCCCGGCGTGCCGAGGAGTGGGGCTACCACCGCATCTGGGTGGCCGAGCACCACGGGATGCCGGGGGTGGCGAGCTCCTCGCCGGCCGTGCTAATCGCGCACCTGGCCGCCGCCACCCGCACGATCCGGATCGGTTCCGGCGGGGTCATGCTGCCCAACCACGCCCCACTGGTGATCGCCGAGCAGTTCGGCACGCTGCACGCGCTGCATCCGGGCCGCATCGACCTCGGCCTCGGCCGCGCCCCCGGCACCGACATGGCCACGGCGAACGCGCTGCGCCGCTCGGCCGAGGTGAACCCCGACGACTTCCCGCAGCAGCTCGACGAGCTGACCCGCTTCCTCGACGGATCCTTCCCGCCCGGCCACCCGTACGGGAAGATCCAGGCCGTGCCGCGGGAGGCCGACCGGCCGCCGATCTGGCTGCTCGGCTCCAGCGGGTTCAGCGCCCGCCTGGCCGGGCTGCTCGGCCTGCCGTTCGCCTTCGCCCATCACTTCAGCGCCGCCAACACCGAGCCCGCCCTCGAGCTCTACCGGTCCTGCTTCCAGCCCTCGGCGGTGCTCGCCGAGCCGTACGCGATGATCGGCGTGGCGGCCGTCGCCGCCGACACCGAACAGGAGGCGCTGCGGCAGGCCATGCCGGGCGCGCTGTCGTGGCTGCGCCTGCGCACGGGCCGCCCGGGCCGGGTGCCCACCCCCGAGGAGGCCGGGGCCTACCCCTACAGCCCGCTGGAGATGGAGTTCGTCCGCGAACGGCTGTCCACGGTCGTGTACGGCGACGCCGAGCGGGTGCGGGCCGGGCTGGACGAACTGCGTGAGCGCACCGGCGCGGACGAACTCATGATCACTACCCAGGTGCACGGCGGAGCCGCGCGCCTGCGCAACTACGAGCTGATCGCCAAGGCGTACGGCATGCCGTAGCGGCCGTCGGGATCTTAGAGTTCAAGCCGTGAACGGCTCCCGCGCGTCTGCCCCGGCCCTGCTCGACGACCTCGTACGGCTCGCGCCGCCAGATGCTCGCCGAGCCGGTCCGGTGACCGTGCTCAAGGAGACCCGGGTGCTCGTGGTCCGGGTCGGGGACGTCGTCGTCAAGGCCCACCAGCCGGGCACCGACGAGGCGTGGCTGCGTGCCCGGCTGGGGGTCGCCCAGGAGTTGCCGGAGGTGATGCTCGCCCCACTCGCACTGGAGTGGCTGGACGGCGGTTCACCGCACGGGGGCCGGCTCGTCACGATCTGGCCGGCCGGTGTCGCGCTGAGCCCCGATGACCTGAACGAGGCCGATGACCTTGATCGCGCCGACGGCCGTGACGGCGGCCGTGACGGCGGCCGTGACGGCGGCGGAGCGCCGTGGGAGGAGGGCGGCCGGCTGCTCGCCCGGCTGCACGCCCATCCCCCGCCGACCGGCCTGCCGCCCGCCGGGGGACCGGCCAGGGTGGCCGGGGCCGTGGCCGGACTCGCCGAGGTGGGCCTCCCCTCCCGGGTCCTGGCTCCGATCCGGGCGGCGTACGGCACGCTGCCGCCGTTCCCGTTCTCCGCTCCGGCGGGGAAGCGGGCGCCGAGGCTGACGCATGGCGACTGGCACCTCGGCCAGCTCGTCGAGCACCGAGGTCGCTGGCTGCTCATCGACCCCGACGACCTCGGCGTGGGCGACCCGGCGTGGGACCTGGCCCGCCCCGCCGCGTGGTTCGCCGCCGGGCTGCTGGAGCCCGATGCCTGGGACCGGTTCCTGTCGGCCTACCTCGCGGCGGGCGGCACCGCCGTGTCGGCCCGCGATCCGTGGCGGGAACTCGACCTGCCCGCCCGGGCGTTGACGGTCCAACTGGCGGCGACGGCCGTGGCGGCGGCGGCGAGGGCGGGTGACCCCCTCGACGACGCGGCCACGGCCATGCTGTCCTCCTGCGAGAGGATCGCGGCGACCGCCCGATCACGGACATGAACGACGTAGGGAGATGAGTTGATGGAGTGTCCCAAGTGCCGCGGCCACATGCGGACGTACGAGCGTAACGGCGTCCACATCGAGCAGTGCGACAACTGCCGGGGGATCTTCCTGGACCACGGCGAGCTGGAGGCGCTGACCCGGATGGAGTCCCAGTGGGCACAGCAGCACCACGCGCCGCCGCCGGCCCCCGGCGGCCCCGCCTGGGGCGCGCCGCACCACGGGCATTACGGCCACCACCGCAACCGCAGCTGGGTGGGCATGCTGTTCTCCAGCTGACCTCGGCGAGCCCGGCGGGGCGGAGGAACGGCTATGTCACGGCCAGCCCCTCCGGTCCCGCCGTCAGCCACCTGGTGATCCCGATCGACTCCAGGAACGGCAGGTCGTGCGCGGCCACGATCAGCGCGCCGCGGTAGGCCGACAGCGCCTGCGCGAGCACCCGGACGCTCGCCAGGTCGAGGTTGTTGGTCGGCTCGTCCAGCAGCAGGAGCTGCGGGGCGGGCTCGGCCAGCAGGAGCGCGGCCAGCACCGCGCGGAACCGCTCCCCGCCCGACAGCGTCCCGGCCGGCCGCTCGGCCCGGTCGCCGCGGAACAGGAACCTGGCGAGCCCCGCCCTGATCTCGTTCACCGACGCGGCCGGGGCGACGGCCCGCACGTTGTCGACCAGGCTGAGTGAGTCGTCGAGCACGTCGAGCCGCTGCGGCAGGTAACGCATGGGGACCCCCACCTTGACCGTCCCCTCCACCGGAGGGATCTCTCCCGTGATCGTGCGGAGCAGCGTGGACTTGCCCGCCCCGTTGCGTCCGAGCAGCGCGACCCGTTCCGGTCCGCCGACGATCAGATCGCCGATGGGGCCCGCGTCCGTACGGACCCCGTCGAGGACGAGGACCGTGCGTCCGGCCGGGACCTCGGTGGCGGGCAGCGCAACCCTGATCTCGGCGTCGTCGCGGACCGCGTCCTCCGCCTCGGTGAGCCGCTCGCGTGCCTCCGACAGCTTCTCCTCGTGCATCGTGCGGTGCTTGCCGGCCGACACCTGGGCCTGCCGCTTGCGCTCCTGCATGATGATCTTGGGCTCGCGCTTGTTCTCGTACATCTTGTTGCCGTACCTCACCCTGCGGGCCAGCTTGGTCTGCGCCTCGGCCAGCTCGCGCCGCTGCCGCCGTACGTCGCCCTCGGCGGCCCGGACCGCCCGCTCGGCGGCCTCCCTCTCGATGGCGAGCACCTCCTCGTACTCGCTGAGCGTGCCACCGAACGTCCGCCCGGCCGGCAGGTCGGCGATCTGGTCCACCCGTTCGAGCAGCGCCCGGTCGTGGCTGACCACGACCAGCGTCCTCGTCCAGGACGAGACGGCGTCGTACAGCCGCTGCCGGGCGTCCAGGTCGAGGTTGTTGGTCGGCTCGTCGAGCAGCAGGATCTCCGGCTCGGCGAGGAACCGTGCGGCCAGCCCGACCAGCACCGTCTCTCCGCCGGAGAGCGTGGCGACCGTGCGGTCGAGATCCACCTCGCCGAGGCCGAGGCGGTCGAGCTCGGCGCGGGCGCGCTCCTCGACGTCCCAGACCACCACGTCGAAGTTCGCCTCGCTCAGGTCCCCGCGCTCGATCGCGTGCAGGGCCTGCCGGGCCGGGCTGATCCCGAGCAGGTCAGAGACCGTACGGCTCGCGCCGAGCGGCAGGTTCTGCGGCAGGTAGCCGACCGCGCCGCGCACGCCGACGGAGCCTGCCGAGGGGGTCAACTCTCCGGCGATGATCCTGAGCAGTGTCGACTTTCCGGACCCGTTGGCCCCGATGAGACCGATACGACCGGCGCCGAATGCGAAACGGAGGTCCTCGAACACGGCCGTGCCGTCAGGCCAGCCGAAGGACAATTCCGTACAGACGATAGAAAAAGACGCAGAAGACATGGGCGGCTCCCCAGACGTGGACGGTGACGGCGGATACGCATGGAGACACCGCGGGCACAGGCCGGGGTTGGACGCCGCGAAGAAGGGTCCTGAGGTCGCTGCGCCGACGACCACCGACGAGGCGGTGGAAACAGCGCGGTGTCGTGACCTCAGAGCTTCAACGAACCCTCCGAAAGGAGGCGGCAGGACGCGAACCAGGTTAGAGGGCCGACGACCAGGGACGCCACTGATTTACCGCGCCCCCGGCTTATCGCCGCGCCGCCCGGGGGAAGTTAGAAACGGCTACCCCCTCTACATCGCCATGAGAAGTTAGGCGTAAGGTAATCCTGGCCTAAATAAGGTTAGGCTTACCGACTCCTCGGAGGGGGGCATCGTGTTCGCGAGCTACCTGATCGGCCTGCGCGAAGGCCTGGAGGCGGCCCTTGTCGTCTCCATTCTGGTGGCCTTCCTGGTCAAGAGCGAGCGCCGCGACCGATTGCCGCTCGTGTGGGCCGGGGTGGGCTCCGCGGTCGTGCTGTCGATCGGGTTCGGCGCGCTGCTCACCTTCACCGCCGCGCACCTCGCCTCGCAGCAGCAGGAGCTGTTCGACGCCGTCACCTCCCTCGCCGCGACGGTCTTCGTGACCTTCATGGTGTTCTGGATGCGCACGGCCGCACGGCGGATGTCCGGGGAGCTCCGCGAGAAGCTGAGCGACGCCCTCCAGCTCGGCGCGACGGCGGTCGCCGTGGTCGCCTTCCTCGCGGTCGTCCGGGAAGGGCTGGAGACCGCGCTGCTGTGGTTCGCCGCGGTCCAGGGCGCGACCACCAGCGCCAGCCCGCTGATCGGCATCAGCCTCGGGCTGCTGACCGCCGTCGCGCTCGGCTGGGGACTGTACCGCAGCGCCCTGCGGATCAACCTCACGAAGTTCTTCACCTGGACCGGGCTGCTGCTGATCCTCGTCGCCGCGGGCATCTTCAAGTACGGCGTGCACGACCTGCAGGAGGCGGGCGTGCTGCCCGGCCTCGCCACCCACGCGTTCGACATCAGCGGCGTCCTCGACCCGGGAGCCTGGTATTCGACGCTGCTCAGCGGCATGTTCAACATCACCCCGCAGCCCAGCGTGCTGGAGACCATCGCCTGGGTGGCCTACGCGGCACCGGTCCTCTTCCTCTTCCTGAGGCCCTCCGGCCGGACGCCCGCCCGCCCCGTTCCCGCCTCGGCCCAGCCCGCCTCCTGATCCGGAATTGACGGAGTCCACCAATGCGCACCCCCATCACCGCGGCCGTCGCCGTGCTCGCCCTCGGCGGCCTCACCGGTCTCACCGCCTGCTCGTCGTCGGAGACGTCCTCCGGGACGGACGGCGCGGACAAGAAGATCGCCGTCGCGGCCACCGACACCGAGTGCAAGGTCGCCACCGCTGACCTGGCCGCCGGGACCTCGACGTTCACCGTGACCAACAACGGCAGCAAGGTCACCGAGTTCTACGTCTACGCCGCGGGCGACCGGGTGATGGGCGAGGTCGAGAACATCGTCCCCGGCCTGACCCGTGACATGGTCGTCGAGCTCCCGCCCGGGATGTACGAGGCGACCTGCAAGCCGGGCATGACCGGCAAGGGCATCCGCAACCCGCTCAAGGTCAGCGGCGAGCACAAGCCGCTGACGGACGACGCACAGCTCGCCGAGGCCGTCGCCGGCTACAAGCGGTACGTCAAGAGCCAGTCGGACGTCTTGCTCGTCAAGACGAAGGAGTTCGCCGATGCCGTCAAGGCCGGCGACATCGACAAGGCCAAGCAGCTCTACCCGGTGGCCAGGACGTACTGGGAGCGCATCGAGCCGGTGGCGGAGATCTTCGGCGACCTCGACCCGGCCATCGACGCCCGGGAGAACGACGTCGCCGAGGGCGAGGAGTGGACCGGCTTCCACCGCATCGAAAAGGACCTGTGGGTCAAGAAGAACGTCAGCGGGGACGGGCCGCTCGCCGACAAGCTGATGGCCGACGTCACCACGATCGTCGAGAAGGCCAACGCGACCGAGTTGTCGCCCGTGCAGCTCGCCAACGGCGCCAAGGAGCTGCTCGACGAGGTCGCCACCGGGAAGATCACCGGCGAGGAGGACCGCTACTCCCACACCGACCTGTGGGACTTCGACGCCAACCTGCAGGGCAGCAAGGCCGCCGTCCAGGCCCTGCGCCCGGTACTGGAGGAGCGGGCCCCCGACCTGGTGAAGACGCTCGACGCGAAGTTCGCCGCGGCCGAGCAGGCTCTCGGGCGGCACCGGTCCGGCGACGGGTGGCAGTTGCACACCGAGCTGTCCAAGGACGACCTGCGCCTGCTGTCTGACGCCATCAACGCCCTGTCCGAGCCGATCAGCAAGGTCGCCGCGGTGGTCGCGAAATGAGCGGGATAAGCCGGCGGAAGCTGTTCGGCCTGGGAGCGGCGGGTGTGGCCGCCGCCGGCGCCGTCGGCGCGGGCGCCTTGGCCGGGCGCTCCCTGGGCGGCGACTCGGCCACCGTGACGAGCGATGAGTCCTCGGCTTCCGCCCCTGTACCGTTCTACGGCGCCCACCAGGCGGGCATCACCACCCCCGCCCAGGACCGGCTGCACTTCGTCGCGCTCGACGTGACCACGGAGAAGAAGGCCGAGCTGGTCGAGCTGCTCCAGGAGTGGACCGCGGCCGCTGCCCGGATGACCCAGGGCAAGGATGCCGGCACCTTCGGCGCGGTCGGCGGCGACCCGGAGGCCCCGCCGGACGACACCGGCGAGGCCCTCGGCCTGCCCGCCTCCGGCCTCACGCTCACCATCGGCTTCGGCCCCTCCCTGTTCGACAAATTCGAGCTCGCAGACCGCAGGCCGTCGTCGCTCGCCGACCTGCCGGCCTTCCCCGGCGACGCGCTGATTCCGGAGATCTCGGGCGGCGACATCTGCATCCAGGCCTGCGCCCACGACCCCCAGGTGGCCGTCCACGCGATCCGGAATCTGGCCCGGCTCGGGTTCGGGAAGGTCGCGGTCCGCTACTCCCAGCTCGGCTTCGGCCGCACGTCCTCCACCTCCCGCGCCCAGGCGACGCCGCGCAACCTGATGGGCTTCAAGGACGGCACCGCCAACCTCAAGCTCGAGGACACCGAAATGCTCCGTGAGCACCTGTGGGCCGCCCCCGGCGACGGCCCGGCCTGGATGGACGGCGGCACCTATCTGGTCACCCGCAAGATCCGCATGCACATCGAGACCTGGGATCGCGCCCCGCTGTCGGAGCAGGAGGCCATCTTCGGCCGCGACAAGGGCGTCGGCGCGCCGCTCACCGGCCGGGATGAGTTCGACGAGCCGGATCTCGCCAAAACCGGCTCCGACGGAAAACCCGTCATCGCCGACGACTCGCACGTGCGGCTCGCCCACCCGTCCCTCCACGGCGGCGCCCGCATCCTGCGCCGCGGCTACAACTATGTCGACGGCTCCGACGGACTGGGCCGCCTCGATGCCGGGCTGTTCTTCATGGCCTACCAGCGCGATCCCCACAAGCAGTTCGTCCCGATCCAGCAGGCGCTGGCCGCCAAGGACTCGCTGAACGAATACATCAAGCACGTCTCCAGCGGCATCTTCGCCTGCCCGCCCGGCCTCGCCGACGCTGGCGACTACTGGGGCAACAGCCTTTTCGCCTGACTATAGGCGTGGTGTACGGCTTTATTTCCCGAGCCATGCACCACGCCAAATGGGAGCCATCCCCGCGTCCACGGGGAGCACTATCCGTCATCGTACAGACACAGAATGACAAACAGAGGGTTCATTCCTGCGCCCGGGGGGCACCGTCCTCGCCAATCTTGACGGCATCGCGGACCGGGACCATCCCCGCGTGCGCGGGGAGCACATGTTCGGCGAGCTGAAGTACATCGGTCTGGTGGGACCATCCCCGCGTGCGCGGGGAGCACAACCATCCCCAGTTGTCGCTCATGCACCGATGGGGACCATCCCCGCGTGCGCGGGGAGCACCTTGCCGCACCCGAGCCCGGTCTCCTCGTCCGGGGACCATCCCCGCGTGCGCGGGAAGCACAAGGTCTTGACGGAGATCCGGAAGGCGGAGCAGGGACCATCCCCGCGTGCGCGGGGAGCACAGAGACTCGTGGACCTGCCAAACGGTCTCTAGGGGACCATCCCCGCGTGCGCGGGGAGCACTTGACGAGAAACTGATATTCCTCGTGATCAGCGGGACCATCCCCGCGTGCGCGGGGAGCACTGCCCGTCGTGCAGGGGTGTCGTGGTGCCTCCGGGACCATCCCCGCGTGCGCGGGGAGCACACGCCGCGTGCCTGTTCGGCGCGTTGGGCGAGGGGACCATCCCCGCGTGCGCGGGGAGCACTGGCGGGCGGCGCTGGACGGGCCGCCCCGCTCGGGACCATCCCCGCGTGCGCGGGGAGCACCGCGTCCTGCGGATCTACCCGTCCGGAGGGCGGGGACCATCCCCGCGTGCGCGGGGAGCACCGGCCGCAGAATAGCGCTGCCGACCCGGCCGAGGGACCATCCCCGCGTGCGCGGGGAGCACAAGACGCTCGCCCCGCGTGTGCTCCGCTCGCAGGGACCATCCCCGCGTGCGCGGGGAGCACCAGTTGTCACCCCAAGAAATGCTCAGGGTTCGGGGACCATCCCCGCGTGCGCGGGGAGCACGCTCTGATCCGGCCGTCGAGCTTCCCGTTGACGGGACCATCCCCGCGTGCGCGGGGAGCACAAACACCAACCTTCTTCGTCATGCCGAGTGTGGGGACCATCCCCGCGTGCGCGGGGAGCACCGTGTTCAGCCGGCCGATGGGCGGGTCGAGGTGGGACCATCCCCGCGTGCGCGGGGAGCACTTCGAGGCGGAAGGCACGGACATGGGGGCGTCGGGACCATCCCCGCGTGCGCGGGGAGCACCATCCCAGTCCGACGCCCGATAGGCCGACGTGGGGACCATCCCCGCGTGCGCGGGGAGCACCGGCCGGCGACTTGGAAGGTCTCGGTAGCCTTGGGACCATCCCCGCGTGCGCGGGGAGCACGTCTCCTTCGGTGTCGTCGTCGTAGTCGGCCTGGGACCATCCCCGCGTGCGCGGGGAGCACGTCGACTCCGAGGAGGAGTTCGTGACCCGCCTGGGACCATCCCCGCGTGCGCGGGGAGCACATGGGGGCGTTGGCGTTCCGTTGGTCGTTGACGGGACCATCCCCGCGTGCGCGGGGAGCACACGACCGAGCCGTTGATCGTCACCGGCTGATTGGGACCATCCCCGCGTGCGCGGGGAGCACAGCAGCATCGCCCGGATCGTATCCGTGGCGACGGGACCATCCCCGCGTGCGCGGGGAGCACCTGTCGGGGGCGATCGGCGACGCCCTGGGCGCGGGACCATCCCCGCGTGCGCGGGGAGCACCGGATCACGCCGGTGCGGGCGAAAGCCCTGCGGGGACCATCCCCGCGTGCGCGGGGAGCACGACGCTACGGCGTCGATCGCCTCGTGGGTCGCGGGACCATCCCCGCGTGCGCGGGGAGCACGACGAGCTGGCGTTCGTCGACGCGCTCAAGGAGGGACCATCCCCGCGTGCGCGGGGAGCACACGGTCGCCGATCATGAGAGCGCATCCGCCCGGGGACCATCCCCGCGTGCGCGGGGAGCACCCGTTTCGAGGCGGCGCAGGATCGGGTAGAGGGGGACCATCCCCGCGTGCGCGGGGAGCACACGACCAAGGACTCGCCGCACCCCATCGGGCAGGGACCATCCCCGCGTGCGCGGGGAGCACTGGGTGCCGGCGTTGCGGACCGCGATCCACAAGGGACCATCCCCGCGTGCGCGGGGAGCACCCGCTGCTGCCGGGCTGGAGGAGGAGGCCGAGGGGACCATCCCCGCGTGCGCGGGGAGCACAATGGCCGCCCCCTTCGTTGCGCGATCCCTCTGGGACCATCCCCGCGTGCGCGGGGAGCACACGGGAATCTTTATCGCTAGTGGTGCTGGTTGGGGACCATCCCCGCGTGCGCGGGGAGCACTCGTCGTTGCGGGATCCCCGGCAGTCGTGGCCGGGACCATCCCCGCGTGCGCGGGGAGCACCTGGACGCTGAGGGGAACCGGCGGGAGCTGACGGGACCATCCCCGCGTGCGCGGGGAGCACAAAGATCCGAACGTCGTGGACACGGACTCGGAGGGACCATCCCCGCGTGCGCGGGGAGCACCGGCCCACTCCTTGAGCAGCTCCCACTCGGCGGGACCATCCCCGCGTGCGCGGGGAGCACTGAGCGGTTCTGGGCCAAGGTCGATCGGAAGGGGGACCATCCCCGCGTGCGCGGGGAGCACGTCTCCGTCCGCTCGTGGGCGCCGAGGGGTTGGGGACCATCCCCGCGTGCGCGGGGAGCACGACCACTCGGCCTGTGACAGCTTGTCGTCGCTGGGACCATCCCCGCGTGCGCGGGGAGCACAAACGGACCGGGACGACCGACGAAGCACCGCCGGGACCATCCCCGCGTGCGCGGGGAGCACAGGCGGCCGAACTCCAGCGCGGGAACGGCACCGGGACCATCCCCGCGTGCGCGGGGAGCACGAGTGGCCGATCCTGTCGGAGGATCTGCGGCGGGGACCATCCCCGCGTGCGCGGGGAGCACGCGCTGGGCTGCTCGGTCACGGTGTAGGCGTAGGGACCATCCCCGCGTGCGCGGGGAGCACGACCCGGCCAACACCTACGTGACCAAGGAAGGGGGACCATCCCCGCGTGCGCGGGGAGCACGGTCAGGCGGCATGCCCCGTACCCGACGCTCCGGGACCATCCCCGCGTGCGCGGGGAGCACTGCCCGGCCCTCTCGCTTTTGCCGGGGGAGCTGGGACCATCCCCGCGTGCGCGGGGAGCACTCGGCCCGGAGGCCCGCACCCCCGCCCAGCTTGGGACCATCCCCGCGTGCGCGGGGAGCACCCCTGATCAGGGACAACCGAGCACGCAAGACGGGGACCATCCCCGCGTGCGCGGGGAGCACTTGCGGGGAGCGCCGCGCGGCGCTCCCCTATGGGGACCATCCCCGCGTGCGCGGGGAGCACGCCTCGGGATGCAGGATCGGCACGCCGGTGTTGGGACCATCCCCGCGTGCGCGGGGAGCACCGCCCGCGAGACCGTGAAGGAGGCCGCGTGATGGGACCATCCCCGCGTGCGCGGGGAGCACACCTTGCCGACCTGGCGGCGATCGACGGTCACAGGACCATCCCCGCGTGCGCGGGGAGCACACTGCGTGACCTGCACGTTTAGACGGACAGGAAGCAGTTTTCGAGCACTTTTAAAGGTTCAGACATTTCGGGCAGGCATCCCCCGGTGATGCGTTTCATCCGGAGCCCGGATTGACGGGCTCAGGGCAGCGCTCGTCACTTCCTTCACCGGCCGTATCGGCGACGTTTTGCCACCTTGCTCCAGCCGCTCGGAGGGGCAGCCGAAGAGATGGCAGGTTGCTCCTTCGGCCTACGGATCAAGACAAGACCCTCATGGTCGACTGGATGCCACTTGTGATCATGGGTGTCGAATGTAAACCCTTGCTCGTTGTTCGTGCTATGCACGAGGAGGGCACGACCGGTATCCGCGTACTGCCGGACTTCCTTCCACAACGCTTCCCTGATTCGGGCGGACGGACCGCCGATGAAGACGCCTGGCGAGATCTCAGTCAGCCAGCGGGTCAGGAAGCCGCGCAGGCCTACTGGACAGCGGGTGAGCACGATCACCGTCACCAGATCACCTCGTCACTTCCCGGATAGGTGTAGGTGTACTCGTCCGCGTAGTTACGACCGGACGCCACTTCCACTCCATGATCACTCTGAAGCGTGACGCGGTCAGTGTCGTCCCCGGTGGGATCTTCTTCTGTCTCTGTCGACAGAAGAAGCTGCTTGATGTCGCTCACGCACCGCTTCAGCAGACCGACATCGTTGACCCGATCCCTGATCGCTCTACGGGTGCGGGAGCCCACATCTTCCGGGCTCTGTGCTGTCACATCGAAAGCGATGGGGATGGCGATCTCGGTCTTGTACAGGTCAGCGATGTCCAGCACGAACGCCAGTTCATGCCCTGAGTGGATGAAACCAAGACCGGGAGCGCAGCCCAGAGCGGCGACAGCAGTCTGGGCGATGCCGTACATGCACTGGGCGGCCGCGGTCACCGCCTGATTGGCGGGGTCGCCCGAGTTGAAGTCACCGGGGAGGTACTGCCGGCCGTTCCAGGGGAGGCCGACTCTCGCAGCCTCCCTGCGGTAGCACTCCTTTACTCGTCGGCCTTCCCGCCCGAGGAGTTCGTGCCGGGTGAAACCGGCCGGGTCCTCATCGGGAAATCGAAGCCGATACATCTCACGGGCTACTTCGAGCCGCGTGCGACGGTTGGCCCACTTCGTCGCATGTGCCTCTACCAGCGCAGACGAGCGAGTCAGCGATCTGCCGCCTGAGTAGAACCGCACACCCTGCTCGCCGACCCACACCACGCCGGCCCCACTGTCTCCGAGCACACTCATCGCCTGGTGCGTGACCCGGGTGCCGGGGCCGAGCAGCAACGTTCCGATCGTGGCGGACGGGATGTGGATGACGCCCTCCGCGTCCTCGGCGGTGAGCGCGTTGTCTTCGCGGTGCAGCGTGCATCGTTCCAGGTAGACGAAGGAGATTCGATCTCCCATGCGCGTGAGTTCGCGCGGTGAGGAGTTCCCGCGCTGGCCGATGGTAGCCACGGTCACACCGCCGCGAGTGTCATCAAACCGCAGCCGTATGCCTTCGCCCGCCCAAGCCCTCGGGTGAGGGTACGCCGAAAGGCGTCGGGATCGGTTACTTCCAGGAGCCCGTCGAAGGTAACGGTAACCAATGACACCCGCTGCTGTTGCCCGCCCTTGCCGAAGTTGAGCTGACGCCGGTTATGGATCACCAGTTCGTACTCATCACCTTCCGGGATGAGGCGCTGCTGCTGAGGCTTCTCCATGACCTTGAATCCCGCGCCCTCCTGACGTTGCAGAAGCCAGCGCGACTGGTGACGTAGTCCCACGTGCGGTGTGATCTTTGTGGGCTCGTCGTCGCGGCGACGGGCAGTGTGCACTGGATTGGCGGTCAGCCGAAACGACCAACGATCCCCCGTGGAAAGCCGGTCCAAGAGGGGCGCGTAGTCGTAGGTTTCCCACCGGCCCGTGTCCGGCCAGCCGGCCTGCTCGACCAGGTGGGTCAGATCAGGTTTGGCCGGACCGACGATGTAGAGATAGGTCTCGGCTCGACTGGTGGCGTCGACTCTCCACAGCACTCTCGGGCCGTCGTCTCCGGTAACCGGGATCTCCGCGAATGACGACATCACCGCAGCGTGCAGCCGCTGTGGTGATGACAGCAGCTGCCTGGCACCTACGCGGGCGGTGTTAACACGGAGCCGGGTCAAATACATCAAACACCTCCCAGGAGCAATGTGGGATCATGAGCTGGACGCCTAG